>CAXHAT010000006.1:0-85069 GCA_964014485.1 uncultured Deferribacteres bacterium | reverse complement strand
AATGAGATGCTGTTTTCGGTTGAGTCTCGGAAATGCTTTACTGCGCGTAACATCAGTTATAACTTGCGCCGTTGATTGTTTTCGATTACTTTTTTCAGCACAATATGTTTTTCTTAACGAAAGGTTAAATTCGCGACTCTCTACCTGACACTTTTTGTAAACTGATTTTCGAGCCGTCGAAAGGCCCCGTTTTGTCATTCTGTAAGAATCTTTGTTATCGCCCAGTACAGACCATGCTCAAAAGTTCAAGGGTAGGATCAAAAAGATGCTTCCAGCATGACAATTCCGGCCTTTTTCGCCAATTTTGGAAACCTAGACAAAAAGCGTCAGGTAGTGAAATCCGCGATAATAAATGCCGGAGAAAGCTCATGAAAAGAGCGTCTGTTTTTCTAATCATCATTATTCTCTCATCACCGCTCGCCAGCCAAACAAAAGTGGGCACGTCAGTCGCCAATTTTCTCCAAATCGGCGTTGGCGCGCGCGGACAGGCAATGGGTGAGTCCGCCGTGGCGAACGGCTCGGATTTATCGGCCGTCTATTGGAATCCGTCTTTGGCGGCGAACGCAGAAAAAAGCCAGGCGTATTTCAATCAAATTCGGTGGTTTGCAGGCATTGACCTTAGTTACGGCGCGGTCATGTTCAATTTGGGCGATATGGGCAATTTCGCCGCTTCTTTTTATTCGCTAAATTCCGGACAACTCGCGGTGACGACGGAAGAGCGTCCTGAAGGCACCGGCGCCTTGTTTCAAGCTCAGGATTTAATGATCGGGCTGAGTTATGCTCGCGGTCTGACTGACCGCTTCAATATTGGCGGCACCTTAAAGTTCATAAATTCCAGCATCTGGAACGCCACCGCTTCAACCATGGCCGTTGACATTGGCTTGACCTACCAAACGCCCTTTAGCCCCGTAACTTTGGGCATGAGCTTTTCAAATTTTGGCGGCGAAATGCGCATGGGCGGGTCGGATTTGGCCATTCGATTTGACCCGGATTTGCGTGTTCGCGGCAACAACGACGGCGTTGTTGCAGAGCAAAGAACGCGCTCCTGGGATTTGCCCGTGCTTTTCCGCTTCGGCCTGGTTTACGAGATGATCAAAACAACCCGTCAGCAAGTTCTTCTGAGCTCAGACGTTCTTTACCCGAGCAGCCAGGAAAATTATGTGAATGTTGGTTTCGAGTACGGTTTACTTGGCACGTACTTTTTGCGCGCAGGTTATCGTCAGCTCATGATTGACGATGCGGAAGGCGGTCTTTCTTTCGGCGGAGGGTTGAAATTTTATGACATTCAAATCGACTACGCTTGGTCTGATCGCGGGCGTCTCGATCCAGTCCAATATTTTTCACTTGGCGTGAGTTTCTGAGAATTGACGGCAAAAATGGATTCAGCATCATGAACGAATCATGAACTGAGTGCGCCGATTTGCCGCCGTGAAATAGAATTCTTCCATTTTCACCTTCAAGCATTTATGAACCCCGAGTTTTTTCCTACCCAAAAAGATTTCCGACAATGGCTGGAAGAGCACCACGACAAAGTTGACGAACTCTGGGTGGGTTACTATAAAAAAGCAACCGGAACGCCCAGTATCACTTGGCCGGAATCTGTCGATGAAGCGTTGTGTTTCGGCTGGATTGACGGGATTCGCAAATCAATTGACGAAGCCAGCTACAAGATTCGCTTTACTCCGCGACGGCCGGGAAGCCTTTGGAGTGCGGTCAATCTGAAGCGCGTGGCGGAACTTATAGAACTTGATTTGATGCGCCCCGCTGGAACCGCCGTATTTGAAAAAAGGGACGTTAAAAAGATCGAACGCTATTCGTATGAACGAGAAAGCGTTCGAATCAATCCGGGCTACGAGAAAAAGATCAAAGAGAACCCGGAAGCGTGGGCGTTTTTCCAGAAGTTGCCGCCATCAGCGAAGAAGGCGACTGTTTGGTGGTTGATGAGCGCCAAAAGGGAAGAAACGCGGCTGCGACGGCTTGACGTTTTAATTCAATGTTCGCAGGAAGGCCAAAGAATCCCGTCGTTGCGGCGCAACAAATAAACGCCTTGCGAAAACAGAGCGATTGAATGGAATTTTTCGTACAACTCGTCGTCGTTGGCTTGGTCATCGGCAGCGTCTACGCCTTGATTGCGCTTGGCTTTGTGCTAATCTACAAATCGTCCGGCGTGATTAATTTTGCACAAGGGGAACTGTTGATGATTGGCGCGTACGTCTGTCTTTGGCTGACCGCCGGGCAAAACGTGCCGTTTGTGGCGGCTTTGCTCGTGACGCTCGCGATAGTTGCAGCACTCGGATTTATTATTGAGCGACTCCTTTTGCGCCCGATGATCGGAGAGCCGGTTTTGTCCGTGATCATGCTAACCATTGGCTTGTCCATCCTGTTTCGCGGCATTGCAATCATACTCTGGGGCGCGGATACGCATGTCTTTCCCCAGATTTTCCCCACGGAACCAATCAACTTCGGTTTTATCGAAATCTCGCAAATCTATCTTTGGTCGCTGGCGCTGTCGTTTGTTTTTCTCGTCGCTTTCACGCTTTTTTTTAAATTCACCAATATTGGCGTGGCAATGCGCGCCGTCGCCGACGATCAAACGGCGGCGCTTTCAATGGGCGTGTCCGTCAAGCGCGTCTTCGCCGTCGCTTGGGCAATCGCCGCTATCGTGGCAGCGGTAGGCGGCATAATGCTGGGCAATATCAACGGCGTCAATCAGTCGCTTTCGCATTTCGGTCTTAAAGTCTTTCCAGTCGTTATCCTCGGGGGGCTGGACTCTATTCCCGGCGCAATTTTGGGCGGATTTATCATCGGCCTGCTCGAAAGCCTTTCCAGCGGCTACCTCGACCCGATCCTGGGCGGCGGCGTGCGTGAAGTCGCGCCGTTCGTTATCCTCGTCATCGTTTTGATGATCAAGCCTTACGGTTTATTCGGATTAAAAAGAATCGAGCGCGTCTAATTTCACCATGTCCCAACGTCAACTATTTTCAAGCCCGTTGGCCACCATTCTAACGATGATCGGCGTTTCGGTCGGGCTTGGCAATGTTTGGCGCTTTCCGTACATGATGGGACAGTATGGCGGCAGCGCCTTTCTTGTTGTTTATCTTTTTTTTACGTTCGCTTTTGCCGTACCTGCCGTCATGGCCGAATGGGCGTTGGGGCGGGCGACGCGGCGAGGGCCGGTTGGCGCCTTTTCCGCCGCATTTGGAAAATCCTGGGGACGCGCCATCGGTTTTCTGCTGCTCTTCACCGTTTTGACGGCCAATTCTTACTATATCGTTGTGATCGCCAACGTTGCGTTCAGTGCATGGTTCGCCATTTCAAACGGATTTTCTGAAACGACTATCCCGGCGTTCTCACAACAGCTTGGACAAGGAAGCTTGCAATACGCAATTGCGCTCGCCATCCTTTTTGGGAGCCTTTTCGTAATCTATCGCGGGCTGAACAGCGGCATCGAAAAAGTGAGCAGGCTTTTCGTGCCGTTTTTTCTGGTGGTGATGGGTGCGTTGGTCGCCTTCGCTTTTTCCCTTGAAGGCGCCGTCCAGGAATTTGTCGCTTTTCTCAAGCCGGACTTTTCAGCGCTTGGGCCGGCGGAAATCTTCGCGGCTCTTGGACAAACATTCTTTTCTCTCGGTCTCGGCGGCACGTTTTTGCTGATTTACGGCAGTTATTTGCGCGATGACGCGAACATTCCGCGCTCCGCGATTTGGGTGGCGAGCGGCGACGTTGGCGCTGCACTGCTGGCTTCCTTTTTTATCGCGCCCGCCGTTTTGGCGTTAGGCTTAAACATGGCGTCCGGCCCCGGGTTGATTTTTTCAACATTGCCCAATCTCTTCGCGCAAATTCCGGCCGGGCGAATGCTTGGAGCATTCTTCCTGCTCGCTCTTTGCGCCGTCGCTTTGCTTTCGAATATTGCGGCTTTGGAAGTGCTTGTCGGCAGCGTAAAAGACGATCTTACTCCGAAACTCTCGCGCGCAAAGATCATTCTTATCATTGGCGTTTTGGAAATCATTTTCATTTTACCGAGCGCATTCAACCCAAATCTGATCGGCGTACTCGATATGATTTTTGGTTCAGGCATGCAGGTTTTCGGCGGCGCGCTGGCGGTTCTGGCGATAACCTGGGGACTCGGAAAAAGCGTCATGTTAAATCAGGTTTTTGGCCTTGAGGTAGGCGGCCTGCAACGATTGCTGTTTCATTGGCTGCGTTGGGCGGTTCCGGGGGTTTTGCTCGTCATCCTGGCGAGTTACATTTACACGACTCTCTTTGGCTGAGGGCGCCTAAAATAGCGCCGGATTGCCGCAATGAGGCGGGCTGGCCGTATTACTCAGGTAAAGATAATCGCCCTTTGATGACGATGTTTTAGAAAATGTATATGGACGAATTCATGAAATTGACCAAATCTATTCAGACAATTTTATTTTTAACCAGCGCCTTTTTCACAGTTGCCGCTTTGAGTGCGCAAACTCAAGAAGAAAGCGAAATTCACGTTTCGCGGATGGTCGTTTGCGAAAGCGTCGAAAACCATGAACCAGTTGGAGAAAAATCGACATTTGCGGACACGGTCTCGAGAATATTTTGTTTTACGGAAATCGAAAACGCTCGGGAAAACACGCGCGTTAAGCATCGTTGGTACTACGGTGAAACTTTAAAAGCCGAGGTCACGCTGCCGGTATATTCCGCATCCTGGCGAACCTTCAGTTCGAAAAGAATGCTGCCTTCGTGGACCGGTGAGTGGCGTGTGGATTTGCTCGATGAAAAAGGCGCTGTTTTGAAATCAGTGCACTTTCGTCTTGGCGAGCAGATTTCCGAGTAGCTTTTACCTGAAAGCGGCGTTCGCGCATGTCGGTAGAAAAGAAAATCATCCACAGCTGATACGGCGAGCTAAAACCTTTTTTCTTGGCGCGTCGTCTCTGCTTTGGTTTTAGGAACGTTCCAGATTACTTCGGCCCAAAAGCTGCGGTAATTTCAATCATTGAGCGAAGAAAATCTGATGACAGATGAACAACTGATCACGCGGTTCATCGGAGGAGACGTTAACGCATTCAATACGCTTGTCTGGCGTTGGCAAAAGCCGATTTATAATTTTATTTTTCGGTATTTGGGAAAGAGCGAGGATTCAAAGGATTTGACTCAGCGCGTCTTTATCAAAGTTCACAAGAATCTGAAAAATTTGAAGGACGCGAGGAAGTTTACTTCCTGGCTCTACCAAATTGCGCTGAACCTTTGTCGCGACCAGGCCAAAAGCAAGTACGCAACCAGCGTACACTCGCTGGATGCGCTGCAAGAAAGCAAGAATTTTGACGTTTCCAGCGAAACGGAAGAGAGCGGCTTTAGCCTCGTCGATCCGGAAGTTACTCTGGAAAGATCGGAATTGCGGGCTTTATTGGAGCAGGCGCTTGACATGATCCCCGAAGAGCAGAAAACCGTTGTTATCATGAAAGAATTTCAAGGTCTCAAATTTATTGAGATCGCGGATATTTTAAAATTGCCGGTGAATACGGTCAAATCACGCATGTATTATGGCTTGAATGCGCTAAAAAAAGTCATGGACAAGTGGAATATTGATATGGAGACGCTTCGCTATGAGCAGTAATTGCGACAAAGCCCTTTTGATGGATTTTCTTTATGAAGAATTAAGTGAAGTGCAAGCGCAGCGCTTCAATGAACATGTTGCGACGTGCGAAGAATGCGCCCAGGAATTTCATTCGCTGAAAGACGCTCGCACGCTGTTAGGTCTTCTGCCCCAACAAGAAATCGTTGAAAAACTGGTATTTACAGCGACGCCTAAACGAACTTTTCAGGCGTGGATGCAAGACGCGGTCGCATTGCTTCCCCAAGGTAAGGCGGGACGCTTAGCCTTCGGATTCTCCGGCGCGCTGGTTGCGTTGCTGCTCATTGGTTCTCTGAGTAATTTTCAAATGAATTACAATGACTCTGGTCTCAAAGTCAGCATGGGCGTCTTGCCACAGGCCGCTCCGGCTCTGGACGAAACGACAAAGCAGGCGATCCTCGCCCAAATTCAATCGGAACAACAAGTGTACGTCGATCAATACCTTACCAACGCATTGCTTCAGCAGGAGCAAAAACTAAATTCTCGTTTCACCAGTTTTGACCGACTCGTTAACCGCCGATTAAGTGACAATTTTGAGACGCTCCGCCTCGAAGTCGGAAGCATGAGACTTACGAGCGATGCGCGCTATAGCGAGAACAAAAAACGTTTTGATAATTTGTACCGCCAGGCGGCTTTTAGACCGCGCAATTAAAAGAACATTTGTCAACACACTCTTTGAATTCGTCATTTTTTAAGAATGAGTGGAAAAATAAATAAACGGATTTTAGCATTTGCCTTGCTGTGTTGGACGCCTTTTGGGGCAACCGCGCAAAAAGACGCCGACTCCTTCGAGATGTTCCTGATGCACAGGGACGTCAACATCATGGAAAATGTTCTCGACGGCTTGATCTATTGGCAGTTCGGCCGTACGTCGATACAACCATTCGGGCAAACGCAGGGCATTTACGTGCCGAAAGTCGGCGTTATTTTAAAAGTGCCGTCAAGTTTTTATGACGTTAATTATTTCTTTGACGCCAGTAAAGGCGGGCAAGGCGACGAGCCGGTCAAAACGCACCTGGAAAGGCTCAAAAATACGGCGGTGGAGTTTCTTGGGGATTACGCCGACGCCGGGCGAAGATTACAAAAAGATGAACGCGTCATCGTGCTCTACGAAGCGGAACCGACGATTGTCCAGCTATTCGGCAATCGCTTTGATCAGAGAACCTTGCGCGTTTTTTCGTCAGGATTTCAACTTTCCGCAAAGCAAGGCGACATTGCACGCTTTCGCAGCCAATCCATTGATAATGAAGAATTTCGGCAGGTTGTCAATTATTCAGACTTGACCGCATCCCGCGAAAATGCTGAAAACCTGGCGCAAATCGCCGGCGGATTTGAAGAAACGCTCGCTTCGGAAGACGGGGAAAGATTTGTGATTCGCGGCAACGTCTCCAATTTGTATCTTGATGATTTTGGCGTACTCTTTTTGGTAAATACAATTCACGCTCAGGTGAGACGACCAGGATTCGTTGTACAGATTGAAGAGATTCGCAAGTTCAACGAGTTTGTGAATAATAGAATGCGTGAGATTATGCTCCGACCTCGCGGGAGCGCCGACAGTCAAACGGCGGGCTTTCAAATCAATTTTTTCCAGGAATTCCCTGTTGATCAATCGGAATACATTCCGAAAGTCAAACAGGCGTATGAGACGTTCGAAAATAGAATCGCAAGCTATCTTATTGAGCAGTGCGAGCGTTTCCCGAAGTTGAGCGACAACCAGAAGATTGTCGTTGCGGCCAGCGTTAAAAGCAACATCGCCGCCATCCCCAAGCGCGTCGTATTTCAGCTTAAAAAATCCGACGCAGACGCTTGGCTGGCGGAAAACATATCGCGAGAAGAAGCGTTGCAACGAGTTACGATCAGCCGGTATAACAGTCGATAGGCCGTGGACTTTAGATTAAAAACTGATGTTACGCACGTATCGTCTGGCACGTGCGATCAAAGCCTGCGGGCAACTTTTGATTCTCATTAGCTCCGCTCTTCAGAGCGGAGTTTTTTTGAAGACGACTATCTCCTCTCTTCCGCCGCGCTGGCGCGGCGGAAGAGAGAAAAATGGGCGTTTTATGCGTCACCGGACTGAAGTCCGGCGCTAATGAGACGAGATTTGCTTTAAGACTCAGGATGTGCGTTGCCGCGCGTAACATCAGTTAAAAATTTAGTTTCCTACAGTCTACAGTTTAATACCTTTTCAACCGCCAGACGATTTCCGTCTGCTTTTCAATTTTGACCTCCGAAATCCCCACCTGTGAAGGAGCGCCATTCACTTCCAGCGACCAAAATTCTCTCCTATCTTTGTCCGCTTGCCAGCCGGCTATTCCGGTCACGAATTTTTCCTGAGCATCGGCGAATTGCATTTGAAAAACCTGCTTTAAAAAATCGCGCGCATTGGCGTTTTTCGCAACTTGGTGAGTCGCGGACAATTGGTTTAAACTGTCGGCGATTACAGAAACGCTCACGTTGACTTTTGGCGCTGAACCGGCCAGCAAATCTTGTTCGGCGTCTTCACTGCCTGAGCAGGCCACAAATAAAAGAGAAGCAATAGCAAGCAAAGCCATGAAAAAAGGTCGCATCATTTTCCGGAGACTCCCAATTCAGAGCGATAATGCAAATCGTCATTGTCGTGCAATTGCCAGTACGGCAGGCGGACGGATTTCATAATCTCGCCCCTCGTACCGTCTGACGAGCTAAATTTGAGAATACGTGACGGCGCGGCTTTTTCAACGCACCATGTCTCCGTGCGGTCGTCAATTTTCCAAGTCCATTTCCATGCGTCGATCTGGCTGTCAAGCGCTTCTATCTGCCCGGCTTCCTCTTTTTGAATCCAGCCTTTTTTGAACGCCGCCTTAACGTGACCAGCGCGCAACTGCCAAAGGCTTGGCAGGATTTTGATTTCGCGTTTCTCGCCAACTTGCAGCACTTCGCCCTTCAATTCGCGAATCCAGATCGGCAGATTATCTTCATACATCGCGTCCGTTGGCAGATCGATCTCGCGGCGTTGATCGCCCTCGCTTTGGAAATAGCTGTGCATTTCCAATTGCGCTTCATCTTCATGCGGAAGCAGCATTTGAAAAACGTGCCCGCACCATTCCTGGGCCGTAAATGAGATTTTCATCGGCCCAAAATAGTCCCGCCCAAATTCTTTTTCAACCGCGCTGAAAACCGAAGTCATCACCGAATAGTCATAAATGCCGGTGTTGAACTTAACCACGCGGTTGAGCTTCAAAACCGGAACGCGCTCGCCTTGCGGCACGTCTTGCGATTCAACTTTGATGCGTGTTTTGCGCGAAACGTCTTCGGTGACAAAAATCATTACGGAATGCCCTTCGCGAAATTCTCCGTAGCGCGGAATGGTGAGTTTGTAGGACGAAAGTTCGGCTTTGCCGTCGCCCCAATGATCCCAAAAATTCTTCGGGTCTTTCGTCGCTCCCGCGGCGACGAGCAAAAGCGCTAAAATAGAGGCTATCATAATTCACTCCTTGTTTTGGATAGTTTGCTGGAGTTTTGGAATGACGGATTAATGGAATTGGCCGTATGTCGCGCTCTTCTATTTTTCAAAAAAATTTTCCATTACTCCGATGATCTGATTTGTTCTTGCACCCACGTCATAAAAGCAGAGACCTTTTCTCGCAGCTCTTCTAAAGAACCGTCATTTTCGATCACATAATCCGCACGCTTGGCCTTTTCTTCCACGGGGATTTGATGCGCCATACGCGCACGGATTTCCGCTTCACTGGAATTGTCCCGCGCTTGCGCCCATGCCAAACGTTTTTCCATCGGCGCAGTGACGACGGCCATTTTGTCCATGTTGTGATCCCAGCCCGATTCATAAAAAAGCGCGGCTTCGATGACTGCGATTTTTCGCCCCTGCTCAACAAACGGCGCCAACAAGCGGTTGACATGGACGAAAACGCGCGGATGCACAATTTTGTTGAGCTTCGCCAACTCAGCGCGATCACCGAACACTTTTGCCGCCAATACTTTGCGCTGCAAGCCGCCGTTCTTGTCGTACACTTCTTCGCCAAACGTTTTTTTGATCGCAGCAATCGCTTCAGCGTCTTCAACGGCGATATTTTTGGCTACCGTGTCAACGTCGATTGTCGGAAAGCCAAGTTCGCTGACCATACGGCGCACGGCGGATTTCCCGCAGCCGATGCCGCCGGTCAAACCTACCTGAAAAATGGGAGGACGCTTCATCGAATCACCGCAATTTTTGCAAAAGCTTTTTTGCCGTCGTGTCGGGCAAGGACGATGTAAATTCCGCCGGCGACCGCTTTACCGCCGTCATCGGTTCCGTCCCAGCGCATCACATTGTTGGCGATGCGTTCAGAAAGCGTTCGCACCACGCGGCCTGTTTCATCAAATACAAAAACTTCGCTATTTTCAGGCAAACCTGAAACGGAAACAGCCCCGTCAGCTTTTGGGTTGAATGGATTGGGGTAAATAAACAGCCGTTCCAGGCCTTCGACAATCGGCTCAAAACCAATGACGTCGCCCTCGCCCTTTCGCAAAACAACGCCCGTCAGACTGCTCAATCCCGAGACAGTAATCGTATAAGGAACGCCGCGCGGCGCGAGACTTCGCTGGCCTTCGAATTTCAGAAGAACCGCACTGTCATCGTCCGGGTCAGGGAAAGTTTGCGAAATCTTTAAAGGCGCGCTTGCCAGAAAATGATCTTTTTTAACCGCGTCGGCGGGATCGACCAGCATGTTGAAGATGATGCGCAAACTTTGGTCGTCGATGATTTCGGCAGATATTAGGTAAAATCGTTTTTCCGGCTCAGAAACGTGAAAATTTGCCGATGATGCGTTCAAATTCAACGGCGTCCGATCAACGCCGCTAAGATTTTTTGCGGTAATCTCGTGCTCGCCCGGCGAAAGCGTTTCGAAAGTTAGGACGACCTCGCGTCCGCCGGAAGCCAAAACCGCACTGGTTGGAATTTTCTCGCCGTCCGCCACAAAATTTGAAGCAATTTTTGCCGAGCCGCCCATAGGTTTGGAAAACAGCAACTGCACATGGCTTTCGGGTACGAACTGCGCCTGCAAGAGTGACGGGCCCTGTGCGGGCGTTACGGCAAGCGACGGCGACAGCGCGCTTTCTGGAGACGCGAATGATGAGTCGACGGCTGAAACGGCGTAAAAATAGGTTTGATTTCCGATGACGCTCGCGTCCGTTGCAAACGCCTTTTGTGTGCTTAAAAGGAACGTTTTTTCATTTTCAGAGAGACCGCGATAGACGCGCCAGGCCTGAGCGGATGTGGAAGCGTTCCAGCGCAACCGCACGCTCTTTTCGTTCAACGCAAAAGCATCAAAACCCAACGGCGCGGGCGGTTGGCTGGAAAAATCAGGCATGGTTACGCTAAGAATGCTTTGGCCGTCATTGAAAAAAAATCCGGGCGGCGCGTTTTGCCCGCCGGCGACGATTGCGTTGCTCTGTGTCGTGCGGAAATGCCAAACGCTGCGAAATGCGTTTTCTGGTGACTGGTACTTGATCACGTACAAGTCGGGAAAGAGCGAGAGAAAAAGCTCGTCCGTCCCGTCGCCGTCGAGATCGCCTGCGCCAAGCCCGGAGTCAAAATCTTTCGGCGGAAAAAAACCGAAAAAAGCTTGCTCCCAGACTGCATCAAACTGGTCATTCCCGATGCCGCGATAAATGCGAACCAGCCAATGACGCGCATCGAATTGGTGCTCTGTGTTGAGATCAGGGTCGGTGTGACAGGCAACGGCAAAATCCGTTACGCCGTCGCCGTCAAAATCTCCGGCTTTGATGAAATCCGTTGTGTTGAGAAGCGGCAGGCTGTCCGACCAAGTTGGTTGGTAGACGTTGTCGCCGTTCGCTTCGTAAATGAAAATGTCGCCGTCGAAATCTCCGAAGAGCAATTCGGTCTTGCCGTCGCCGTCAAAATCGGCAATTTCCGCTCTCGGCGGGCCTGTGAGATTATCGCCGCCGGTGAAGTTCGGCAGTGAAGCGGCAAACGCAAAATTGTTGTCGCCGGCGTTTTCCCAAACCTGCCATTCGTTCGAAACTCGGGCGATGATCTCCCCAAAACCGTCGCTGTCTGCATCGGCAAAACGCGCCGCCCAGAAATCGTTCGTCGAATCCGCCCAAACCATGTTTGCTGGAAAGGCGTTTTTTGAAGACGCTTCAAAAACGAAGCTCGACGGTCCAAAACCCGCTAAGACTTCCTGCAAACCATCACCGTCGCTGTCGCCGACGTCGCGCGGGAAGAGCGGTTTTGAAAAGGTAAATGCTTCGACGAATCCTTCCCCGCTCTTTTCGAAGATTTGAAGTTCTTCGAGTCCGCCGTCTTGGCCTGTTGGCGCCAGTACAATTTCGGTCCGTCCATTTTGGTTAAGATCGACGAATTGACTCAATAAAAAGCCGCTCTGGATTTGCGTTGTCGAAGCTGCAAAATGCGAAGTTATAACTGGCTGCTCAGAGAAATTAATCTCATAGAACGAGCCGTCATCCGGCAATTGCGCACTCAATCCCGCAGCATTTTTTGCGATGATAAAAAAGTCAACCGCTTCGCCGTTTGAAAAAGCGTCTGGAAAAAGCAGCCGGTGTTTGTTGACAACAAAATTGAACGGTATTTGTCGAAATTCACTGCTTCCGCGAGCGCGCCAATTCAGCATCGCCGAAGAAATATCGTCAGTTTCAAAAGAAATCAGCGCAGCGTGTTGGTCGCGGTCCAACATTGGCGTAACGGCAACGTTTTGAATACTCGGCGGCGTCCCGTCGAGAAAAACGCGAACGTTGTCTTCTATGCGCGCGCCGTTTTGTTCGACAACCTCAAGTCGCAGCAGGTATTCGCCGTCAGGGATGTTTTCCGTTTGCCAGACTCCGAGGGAATCGTCAATAATCTGTCTGTTTTCGACAAACGTGATCTCGCTCCAGTTCTCCGATGAAGTTGCTGCGCGATAGCTTAGGGAATAATTGGCCAGAAAAGCGCCGCTTGCCGTTCCCCGAATCGTTACAGTTTCTGGGGCGAATCCGGCGTCCATTTTCGGCGATTTGATTTCGGCAATTGCGGCATGTTCGGCTTCAATGGCAAAGGCCGCGTCGATAAGCCCGGCTCCAAATTGCGCGTCCCAGCCTTCATCGCCTAAATCCATGGCTGTTGTCGTGAGTATACTTTTGATTTGCGCCGGAGTCAGCTCGGGGCGACTTGAAAGCAACAGTCCGGCGAGCGCCGAAACAAAAGGCGCTGAAGCGGAAGTGCCGGAAAAAAGATGGTACTCGCCGCCCTTTTTTGTTGTCCATATTTGTTGTCCGGGCGCAACGAGGTCTACAGTTGCGCCAAAATTTGAAAATCCCGCGAGCGCCAGGTTTTGTTGAATTGCGCCAACCGAAACGGTTTCGCTAAAACCGGAAGGATAGTGCGGCAAGTCAGTCCCGCTGTTTCCAGCGGAAGCCACGAGAACGACGCCGCGCTTGTGAGCATATTGGATGACGTCGCGCAAAAACGGTGAAACGACCGTATCGCCAAAACTCATGTTGATAACGCTCGCTCCGTTCTGAACGGCGTAAACTATCGCGGCGGCAACGTCATCCTCTTCGAGCAGACCTTGACTTGTTCCTGCGCGCAAATTCATAATTCGGCAGCTCGGCGCCAGGCCGGAAACGCCCAGACCGTTGTTCATTTCAGCAGCGATAATTCCCGAGACTGAGGTGCCGTGACCGTGTTCATCAGAAGGGTCGTTGTCTCTGGCAAGATAGTCGCCGCCGTCGACGAAATTCGGCGCATCAGTGAAATCCCAGCCGCGAATATCGTCGACAAAGCCATTGCCGTCATCGTCGATGCCGTTGAGGTCTTCATGATCTGAAACGCCGTTTTGGTTTAAGTCTTCTCCAGCGTTAATCCAGATCGCGCGTTTGAGATCGGGATGTTGATCTTCAATGCCGGTGTCGATCACCGCGATAATGATTTCCGAGGCGCCTGTTTCAGTTTCCCAAGCGCGCGATGCTCGGACAGCGCTCAAGCCCCATTGTTCCGCAAAAAGTGAATCGTTCGGATTAACGTGGTCTGTCTCAAAGTAATGATTGTATTGCACGTACTCTATGGCTGAGTGATTTTGAAGGACGGCAAGTGCCGCAGGGAGAGATAGATTATCTTCAAAACTTAGAATAGCATATGAATCCAGGAAAGGTTCGGATGCGGTAGAATAAAAAACCGGGCGTGACTTGAATTGCACATTTCGGAAATTGGCGGCGTCAAAAATCGTTTGCAGAAAGCGTTCTGCATTTGAAGATTTGGCCAAGTTATGCGTTGAGAATTTTAAGATTAGCGTCGTTTGACTTTTCTGTACTTGCTCTGTCGGAAATGCGAAGGATAACGCTGGGGCAAGTTGACAAAGAAAAGCAAGAACGGCGAGAATTTGACCAGAGCGTTTTAAGCTCAAAAATCTGTTTGTCACGATGCGGCTAAATTCGATTCTGCGATAGGTTTTTGGTTCTTTTGAATTCGGGAAACTTAGCAAACTTCATGGATTAGTTGCAAGCGGCCTTGCGGTTAAATATCATCGATCGCGGCGGACTCCCGATTTCGCAACGCTCTTTTTGATTTTTTCCGCAAATTGCTCTTAAAAGTATCACGCAAAGCGAAATTGGCGCCGCTAATACATTTTTACGCGATTTTTGAAGCGCATTTACCGCGCGCCAAAATTATTGTACACAAGTATGCCGAAAACTTGTCTTTTTCTTCCTTTTGAACAAACCCATTCAACATGACTGATTCTAACAGACCGACCAAATTGTTGTTTCTCGATTTGAACGGGCATAAAGGCGTTTTACCTAGTTGCCGATGAATCCGATTAATGATTGATGGGCGCAGCAGCCCAAAGGTGAACCAGTGTCGAATAAGGTACAGATGCGATCAGATTCTCAAGAAGCGATTCGTCGAGCCGAAGCTTTGCTTAGCGGAGTTGCGGCGGCGACAAACAGCTTGCTAACCATCCAGGCGCCCGACCTGGCCATTAACAAAGCGCTCGAAATTTTGGGCGGCGCGACCGAAGTCGACCGCGTTTACGTTTTTGAAGCGCATGACAATCCCGAGAAAAGCCGCAAAGTCGTCAGCCAAAGATACGAGTGGTGCAGCGCGGCATCGGTTCCGCAGATCGACAACCTCGAGCTGCAAAACGTTATTCCGGAAGAAGTCGGGATGGACAGAATTTATGCGTTGATGGAGAGCAATCAACCGATCAACGTTATTGTCAGTGAACTGCCGGAGTCGGAAAGAGAAGTTTTCGAATTGCAGCAAATAAAATCGATGGTGGTCGTTCCAATTTTTATCGAAAAGCTGTTTTGGGGTTTTATCGGGTTTGACGATTGTCATTCGGAACGTCCGTGGACGACAAACGAATTGGCTGTTTTGACGGCGGTTGCAGCAAGCATTGGCGGCGCGGTGGAGCGCTCTAGAGCGAGAACTGCTCTCGCCGCGGAAAAAGAACTGCTGGCCGTTACTCTCAGAAGCATTGGGGAAGGCGTCATTTCTACTGATATTCACGGCAAAATTCTTTCGACTAACAAAGTCGCGGAATCAGTCCTCGGCCTGCAGGCTGAAGAAATTGTCGGCGCCGATTTACACAAAGTTTTCCAGTTTATTGATATTGCAACGCAGCAAAAATCTTCGATAGAAACCAACGATCTGATTGATTCTCAACGCTTCATCGAATATGATGACAAGGAATTGATAATCCCCAAAACCGGAAAATCCACCCCAGTCTTTGTCGCCGCATCTCCAATCCATGATTTGAACAGCAAAATTATTGGAACGGTCGTCGCGTTCAGGGACGTCTCTGAAAAGAGAAAGCTTGAAGCGGAATTAAATCGCTCTAGAAACCTGGAATCATTGGGGCTTTTGGCGGGGGGCATTGCGCACGACTTTAACAATTTTCTCACCGGAATTCTCGGCAATCTGTCGATCGCGAAAATGAACGCATCCAGTCAAGACGATGGGTACGCTTACCTTACAAAAGCGGAAAAAGCGTCTCTGCAAGCGAAAGTGCTGACTCAGCAACTTCTGTCTTTTTCCAAAGGAGGAGCGTCTTCGCGAGAAACGGTTTCAATGGCAAAGCTTCTTGAAGAAGCGGTGAACTTCGCATTAACCGGCGCGAGCGTGACCTGCAAATTCTCCGTGACGGAAGACCTCGCCGACGTTGATGTGGACGAAGCTCAAATCAATCAAGTCTTGAACAATCTTGTCATAAACGCCATCCAGGCGACGGCCGGCCGCGGACGACTGGAAGTCGAAGCAAAGAATGTCAAAATCGATAGTTTCTCGGGCCTCCCGATGGTTGAAGGTGACGCCGTTCGGATTGATATCAAAGATAACGGCGAAGGAATTCCACAAGAAAATCTGGAGAAAATTTTCGAGCCTTATTTTACGACCAAAGAAAAAGGCACGGGTCTGGGCCTGGCAGTCTGTTACTCGATCATCAAAAAGCACGGCGGGCATATTCAGGTTGATTCCGAACAGGGAAGCGGCGCCTGCTTTTCCATTTATCTTCCCGCGTCGCAGCGAAAAGCGGAAATTACAAACGCCCAACAAAAAACGATCACCAAGGGAGAAGGGCGCATTCTCGTTTTAGACGACGAACAAATTGTAAGGGACGTCACCGGAACGATGCTAAAACGGCTGGGTTACGACGTCACTTTTGCCGTTGACGGCGCGGAGTCCGTTCGACTCTACCGCGAAGCATCTGAAAGCAATGCGCCGTTCGACGTAGTCATCATGGACTTGACTATTCCTGGCGGCATGGGCGGCAAAGAGGCGGCGCAAGAGATTCTTGAGACCGATCCGGCAGCGAGAGCTATTGTCTCGAGCGGCTATTCTAACGATCCCATCATGTCAGATTTCAGAAAGCACGGCTTTATAGAAGCAATTGTAAAACCCTTCAGAATTAGCGAGTTAAGTCACAAAATTTCAAACATTATCGCATCTTCCTGATTGGCAGAAGAGTCTAAATCCAGTGCATGCCAACCGTCGTGCCGATTTCTTCAAGTTAAACACTTATTTGTAGATTCTTTTTCTTCACCCGCCCCGCTCATCGAATTTCACGAGTTCAACAAAACATTGCAAGTCATCAGCGCCGCAGCATTCCCCAACCGAACGCGTCGGCGAATTTCTACTGCGCCATGCCGATTATTTGTCTGAATTCTTTCACATCGACCTTCTCATCCTTCGCGTAAGCGATGGTGTCTTTAGGTTAGGCTTTTTCAATTTTATCAAAAGCTTTGCCCATTTTTTGCATCTTCTGATTCTATCAAAATGTTGGTTGATCTTGTATGGGAACCCAACCACCGGACTAAATGACATAATGATCAATTTGCCATCCGTGCCGCAATATTTCGTAAGCAATTGGATTGGTTGCGTTGAAATCCTTTTCCCTGAACGGGTGCGGCTCAATTCGACTGTCAATTTTACGCCGCAATCGCATCAATTCTAACTGCACGTCCAGAGAGTTTTCGAAATCATCGAGTACCACGGCAATATCAATGTCGCTTTCTTCCCGGTTCGTTCCTCTGGCATATGAGCCGAAAAGAAAAATTTGTTTGCAGGCAAAATTTGCCGCAACGACCGAAGCATATTTCCGGGCAACATTTAGAACATCTTTGTTATCCATTGGCGCAATTCCTTGATTCGCTCAATCCATAATTCCGCGTATTCACGCGTGCAGAGATGATAAAATTCTTTTTTGTGGTCATCATATCGAGCATTGATGTTGAACGACGTGATTGTGTCTAGCCAATCGGCATTCTCGGCGGTCAGTTCGATATTACATAATTCCGCTAATCTGTACAAATTATGAATCGCCGGGGAGTGCTTGCCGTGCAGTTTTACGTACAACGCTTTGAGCAGTTTTTCCACTGAGATGTGCCCAAGAAACAGCGCCCAATGATACGTTTTAGCATCGAACAGCTTGTTCATCGTTCCGAAGTCGTCGTTTGACGTTTCGATCCAATGCTCCCATACTTTTTGGGCATCTATTTCAATCGACTTTGGTTTTGCCAATTATATCATCCTTGCGTCAATTTTCCGAGGCGTTAAGCGATAACCCAAAGCCGACATGATGGAATTGATGTTATCCAGTTTCGGGTTACCTTTGCTGGAGAGCGCTTTTTGCAAACCTTGCCGCGTCATGCCGGTTTCTTTGGCAACGGCTGTGATCCCCTTCACTTTGGCAATGATGCGCAAGGAAGCCAGCAGCGCCGCTGAGTCGCCGTCTTCGGCATAATCGTTGAAGATTTCAGCCAGATAAGCGTCTATTTCTTCCGGGTGTTTGCGGAAGTAATCTTCTTCGATATTGTCGAGGGTTCTAAATTGTCTCATCGTTTTTAAATTCCTTCCGGGAGTTCGTGCTGTCAGGTTGTAAAGCAAATGATATCAATGTGGCAGTACAGCCCAACATCAAAAGAGCTTCTTTTCGATTGAATATAAACGCTGCACCATCACTGGAAGGATGATGGGCAAGCTGTGAAAAGTGTTTTACAGATTCTCGAATCAAAAGCGCTCTTTGTTCTTGTGTCATCGCTCGTGCCGACTGCTCATTTTCCTTGAATTGTTTTTTTGCCTGAGATTGCTTCTTTTCTTCTTTTAGAGCTTTTGCAAGGCTTTCTAAAACGTTTCGGCACGTTGCAACAGCATCACCATAATTCCCTAATAGAAAATGACTTCTTGCTTGCGTCATGAGTGCCACGGCCGTCCTCAGTTCTTCCGATTGCTCTGCCGAGGGAACTGGAATTTCAAATAACAAAAATTCCCCGTAATCGATTTGCTTTAAAACCTCCAACCACTCTTTTTGATTCACAAAAAGTCGCAATTCATTTTGGGTAATTTCCGATCTTCCATCGCCAAATGACTCGCCTGCCAAATTTAATTTAAAATGAAGCCCCTCGCCATTACGCATGCTTTCGATTTTTTCTAGTTGATGCTCGTAGAGAGTCATACTAAAAGCAATTTTAAGATTGGTAATGGAGTGTCGTGAAGTTCTGATTAACAGTGGCTTTTCGGGCTTGGATTCTCCCAAGAAATGAAAATCGCTCCCCGTCTCTCCCCGAACATAAATCTCAGTTTGCACATTTCTGAATTCTAGAGCTTTATCTGGCCACGCGTGTATGGAATAAGCAAGCCCGAATTTTAACCGATAACACCCGAGACCAGCTTCACCGTAAACCCGGTGAGGTTGAAAATCAGCAATGACATGACTGCCTGGAGAGGTGATACTCATTTTAACAGACCTCGTTTAGTCTTCTTCTGCTCGCTGGGAATTCTCTTCTGTGCTATGCCTGCGTATAATCCTAGCGGAACAAATGCCGAAGGGACTGCATCCTGCCACGGCTTGGCAGGGAGAATCTCCTCGACGAGCAATCGCTTTTAAACTAGCTTCTTTTCCTTTATCACAATACCGTATTTTCGACGAATAACGGCCAACTCTTCTTCTTCGAGTTCCGGGTTTTTTAAATATTTTTCAGACAACCCGTCCCGTATTTTTCTCATCATTTCCACGGCATCGAACTTCTTGTTTTTTGCTTTAGCCTTCATCAATTATTTCCCTCGGTGATCTTATCTCAATGAATGAATACCCATATTTCAAGTTCGCGGCGTTAAAAAGCCGAATTCTTCTCAAATTCACAATATGTTTGAAATTCCAACTCACCAATACGTCAACATGGTTTGTCGTGGCGATGGCGATGTGCTGGGCGTCAACGAATGATTTACGCGTAAGCGCTTGTTCTTCAATGTATTTGTCAGCCAAATCTCTCGCTTCCTTATCAAGCGCCACATACTCAACGAACATCTTCGGCAACGCTTGGAATAAATCTTTGACTTTCCGCGGAGCGCCTTCCAGTTCTCTGATGGTCAAATCAGAAATCACCAAAATTTGTTTGCCGGTTTTTAGCTGCTCGATAAATTTTTTCGAGTGTTCGCTAAACTCATCATCAAAGCAACCGCCAAAAACGGAAGTATCAGTGTAAATTCTCGATTTCATTCGTCTTTTTCAACCATGTTTCCCTGATCACTGAGTATTTTTATTCGCTCGCTGGGGATTTGCTTCAGTGCGCTGCTCGCGTATAGTCCCCAGCGGAACAAATGAGAATGGGTTGTGTCCCGGAGTGATTTGACAGGCGGATGCAATCCGCGAGACATTGCCGCGTCGGAGATTATACGAAAGCCGAGCGGGGATCCCGGACAGCCGGGCCCCGACGAGCACGCAAGCGGGAACATCAATCCAACAATCCACCACTCCAAAATTTCAAGCCTATTTCTTCACCCCCGGTACGCCGTTCGGCTCGAGGTCAGACCACCAGATTTTTGACAGCGGTTTTTGGCGGGGCCAGGTTTCGTCGAGCGTGTCGCCGTTGTAGAGACGGCCGTTTTTCATGACGTATTGAATCGTGTCGGTATTGCGGATATCGTCGAGCGGGTTTTTGTGGAACACGATCAGGTCGGCGATCTTGCCTTTTTCGAGGGAGCCGAGATCGTTTTCCAGACCGATGGCCGTCGCGCCGTGCAGGGTTGCAACGCGCAGCGCGTCATGCTCGGGTAGTCCGCCCGACTGCATCGCCCACAGTTCCCAGTGATAGCCCACGCCCTGCAACTGTCCGTGACTGCCGACCCCCGCCAGTCCGCCCGCCTTCACCAAGTCCGCCACGAATTTCGCGTGATCTTTAAAAACGTGCTGCTCTTCCCGGAACCAGCCCGCGCGGCGCAAGGACACTCTGTCGATAGTGCTGTGCGGGGTGAAACGGCGCATTTTTTCATTGTCATGCACTTCCTCGGTGGCGTAGAAATAGTTTTCCGCCCACGGCCCGCCATAAGCCACGAGCAGCGTCGGCGTGTAAACCGTCTTTGATTGCGCGGTCAACTCAATGATGTCTTTGTAGAGCGGGTAAATCGGAAACGAGTGCTCATGGCCGGGATAGCCGTCGATCATCTGGGTGAGATTGAGCTTGAGATCGAGGGCGCCCTCGGTGGTCGGCATGAGTTTTTGCTCCTTCGCCGCCATGATCACCCACTGACGCTGCTGGCGGTTGCCGGCGAGATATTGCTTGATGGTTTTCGAATCATAATACTCGCTGTAGCGCTTCAAAACGTCCTTCGCGTGCTTGGCGTCTTTGATTTGCTCAAACCAAAAAACGCCGGGACCGGTGTAATAAACTCGCGGCCCGACCAGCTCGCCGGTCTCGACAAGATCAGTGTAAGAAAGCACGTCCGTGGTCGCCGTTTGCGGATCGCGCGTAGTGGTCACGCCGTAAGCCAGATTCGCCAAATATTCCCAAACCTGCGTTTTGTGAATACCGAACGACGGCCAAATGTGCGCGTGCGTATCGACGAACCCCGGCGCGATGGTCTTGCCCGAAACGTCGATTTCCTTCGTCCCGCCCGGCGCGTCCAGACTGCCGCTCGCGCCGACGCCTTCGATGCGGTTGTTGCGGATGAGAATGTCGCCGTTTTCGATGATTTCGTCGCCGTTCATGGTGATGATGCGCGCGCCGGTCAAGAGCAGCGTGCCCTGCGGAATGTCGCGCCGCGCCTCAATTTTGATGCGCGTTTCTTTCGCTTCGTAAATCGGCTTGTCTTCTTTTTTGGATTTCGTGCTGTCAGATTCCGCCGCTTGAGTGCTGTCCGCCACAGAACCGCCACTCGAAGTATCCGCCGCAGCAGCCTTTTTTGCCGCTTTGGCGCTGTCTTCGGCGGCTTTCGCGGCGTCGAGATCGTAGACGAAATGGGCGTTGCCAATAGACCAATGCACTTTTTTCGCGTCCGCGCTCCAGGTCGGGAACTGCCCGCCGACAACGGTCAATTTTTTGGCGGGAAAAGCCGCACCCGCGGGATTCGCCACCGAAACCGTGGGCGTGTCGCCGCCGACGTAGGGCACGGTGACGACGTAAATATCATTCAGAACCTGCGCCAATGCTTGATCACCCTCCGGCGCCATCATGATCAGGCTGGCGTTGGTCGGGTTGGTCGATCCCGGCGGCGTGCCGCCTTTTACCTTCACGTGCTCTTTAATATCCGTGCCGTCCCAGCGCATGGAAATCAGGCCGGTGAGACCGGCGTAGAGATAAATTCGGTCAGGATCATTCTTACGAAAATGCGGCGCGCCGCGTCCTTCGGTCGGAGAAATCACCGTGACGGCGCCGCCGTTGGCCGGAAGCCAAATCAATTGCGAACCCGCCCCGCCGGTTTCTTCCAGAAAACCTTGCTTCGAACTGCGAACGGCAACAAGACGATTACCGTTGGGCGAATAAGCCAGACTGCGATAATACGCGGCGTTTTGCGTGAGTTGCTGGGGATTGCCGCGCCCGTCCGCGCGCACTTTGTAAATGTGCCCGCCGTCAACGTCCCAGGTGACGTAGGCGATACTGCGGCCGTCCGGCGACCATTGCGGCTGGTGCTCGCCGATGGCCATGTCGGTCAAGCGCGCGGGCGTTCCGTCGGGATAATCCATGACCCACAAACGATCCAGTGACGTGAATGCGAGCTTCTTACCGTCCGGCGAAGGAACCGCGTCGCGAATCTGCTTAACCGTGAAAGTCGGCGCGTCGTCGACTGGGTAATCGAAAGTTAATTCCGGCCCAATTTCGAGATTGACGTCAACGGTAAACGGAATTTCCACTGCGTCGCCGCCCTCGACCGGGATGCGCCAGATTTTGCCGCCGTAAGAAGCGATGATGGATTTTGAATCGGGCGTAAACGCCATGCCTGGAAGCACGTCGCGGGTGGAGCGTGCTTCCTGATCGTCGCGTTGCACGGGATAGGCCAGCCAGCGTTCGTCGCCGGCGTCGAGGTCGCGCAGACGCAGGCCGGTGTGTTCGTCATGGCGCGTGCCGTAAACCAGCCATTTGCCGTCGCGCGAGAGCGTGGGGCGGAAAGCGGAGCCGTAGAGTGCGGACTGGGTATAATTTTTTCCGGTTTCGCGGTCGTAAATCGCAAGCTGATATTGCGGCAATTGCGCATTGTACTGCCAGCCGCCGGTTCTGCGCGCGAACCAAATGTAGCGCTCGTCCTTGCCAAACGCCGCGCCCAGCGTCTGCCAATTGTCCGGCTTTTTGATGAGCTGCACGCCGCTGCCGCCGTCAACGTGGAACATCCAGAGTTTGCCCACGCCGAGACCGCTTGATTTCGAGGTGACGATGTACTTGCCGTCCGGCGTCCAGGTTGGCGACATGTAAAGATCGGCCTTACTTTTGGTAATTTGCAGGGTGTCGGCTTTGTCGGTGGAAATGACCCAAATGTTGTCGCCGCCGCTGCGGTCGGAGACAAAAACGATGCGCTCGCCGTCCGGGCTGAAGCGCGGCTGCGCGTCGAACGCCATGCCGCCGGTCAATTGCTCGGCCGTTCCGCCGGCGATGGGCAGGGTGTAAAGATCGCCAAGCAGCTCAAAAACAATCGTCCCTCCGTCCGGGCTGACATCCAGCGAGAGCCAGGACGCCTCGTTGGTGGTAAACGAAACCGTGCGTCCCGCTTCGAGCGGCAGGTTTTTATTTTTGGCTTTTTTCTCGGCTTTGTCTTCGGCGAATTCGATCGTTGCCTCTGAAGATGATTGGCCGAGAGATTCCGGCAAGACTTGCGCAGAGGCCGTTTGTACAAGAAAAAAGAAGGCAACGATAGTGACAGTAAGCAGGTTTTTGCGAGAAAATAGCATTTGTTCCTCCGTAATTTTGAGGCGGGACGGGCGTTTTTTTTAAAGGGAATTATTTGAAAGTGTGGCGCGAAGGTTAGTTTTCCAAAACGAAATCTAACCGAACGAGAATGACGGAGATGCAATATTCAGTAAGGCATTGGAGATCAAGGAGCAATGCCAACAATCACGAGCGGTACGGCGGGAACGCCGCGACCTTGACGAATGACGTTATAAAATTCGCCTTCAAAATACGGAACGCCGGAACTCATTTCAGCTTGCAACGATTTCATTGGCAGGATTTCGACGCCGACATCAATGTTATCGCTGACATAAAACGCCAAGTGTTTCACAAAAAGATCGTAGGCGACAAAGGCGTATTTGCCAAACTGCACTTCGACAGCGACGCGATCTTTAACAAAATCCGTTTGATTGTAGCTGAAAATCGGCGTTTCGCCTGTCGCTTCAATGACTTTCTTTTGTTCAGCCGCTGGCATCGAAAGCGTTTTTCGAATTAGTTTTTCATTTTTTGTCACCCAATAACTCACTCTACTTTCTTGCCATTTTTTTGCTTTCAGCAGAGCGCTAAAAGATTTGTTCATATCGATAGGGCTGTAAAGCAACTTGCCCATTTTGGTCTTTTCTTTCGATTTTTTGGTCTTGCATACTTCCGCATCAACTCCTTGTATGACCTTCTGAATCTCAGACCATAATTGCTTTTTATGAACTAGCAAATATTCAAGGCCGTTCAAATGAGAATATGTCTCAACTATTTTCATCGCTTGACGCCTCATACCCCGAATTTCTTTTGTCAAGGACTTTCAATTGTCGTGAATTTTGTGATCGCGGCCACGGAGATTTTGTCAAGCTGTTCCCTGCCTGATGAGGATCGTAAACCGGACGAGTCATCGGCCTGACTCGCAATGTGCCGTTCAATGTCTTATCAATTCTTTCACATGCAATCTTATAATAATCGCCGACGAGTTCTGCCCCAGCCGCTTTCCTTTTGCGTCGAATCGCAGCGACCAGAGCGGAACCAACGCCCATAAATGGATCGAAAACCCAATCGTTTTCATTCGTCATAGAGAGAACAAGACGTTCGACAAGCTCAACAGGAAATTGACAGGGATGGATTGTTTTTTCCACATGATTACTTTTTACATTAGGAATCGTCCAGACGTCGCTAGGATTTTTGCCGAGCGGATTGCCGGAGTATTTCCCAGCGTTCGGGCCCTTAAAATGCTTCTTGCCAGGATATTTTTGCGGGACCCTCACGGGATCAAGATTGAACACATAATCATCCGATTTGGTAAACCAATTGATCGTTTCGTATCTCCCGGAAAAACGGTTCTTACAATGCAGCCCATGCTCAAAGTGCCAAACGATCCGATTCCGCATTTTCAAACCATACTTATTGAAAACCGGATAAAGGATGGAGTCAAGCGGGACAATCGCTCCTTTTTCAACGTAATTGCCGACTTGCCAGCAAATACTTCCTTTTGGTGAGAGGGCGCGAACGCATTCTTCAATAACCGCAGCTTGTTGATCGACATAGGTTTCCAGTTGCAAACGCTTTTCATAAGCTTTGCCAATATTGTAAGGCGGCGAAGTAACGATCAATTGAAGCGTATTGTCAGGGATTTGTTTGAGTAATTCAATGCAATCCCCCTGGAAGGCTACAATTTTTTTGGACAGATCAAACTCTGGCGAAATAAAAGTGTCGGTCATATTCCGAAATCATGGTTTTCATGGTAGGATTGTGTTTACAATAATTATTTAACTGATGTTACGCGCCAGCTATGAAACCAAAGAAACTCCTGTTAAAGTCATTCCCGCGCAGGCGGGAATCCAGGGGCGGTGCGCGATTGACTGGATTCCCGCCTGCGCGGGAATGACGTAAAAGCGACGTTCCTCTGGCACCGTTTCGGAAATTTCCAAGAGTGCGTAACATCAGTTATTTAATCGTTCTACAAACTTTTTCAAGAGATTTGGAGCCGAATTCGCAAGGCGGGAGTTGCGAGAGTTTTAAGCTCAAACAAATTTTTGCCCAAGATAAGCCTTGATGACATGCATGTCTGACCTGACTTTTTGCGGCGCGCCTTCAGCGATTTTTTCGCCGAAATCGAGCACGGCGACGCGGTCGGAAACGTCCATGACAACGCCCATGTCGTGTTCGACCAGAAGCATGGTGATGTCTTTTTCTTCATTAAGATCGATGATGAAGCGCACCATTTCTTGTTTCTCTTCAACCGTCATCCCGGCCATCGGTTCGTCGAGAATCATTAATTTGGGACGCATCGCCATGGCGCGTCCCAACTCGACGCGCTTTTGCAGGCCGTATGAAAGCCTGCCGACTTCTTCGTAACGAATTTGTTCGATTTCAAGGAAGTCGATAATTTCTTCAATCCGTTCGCGCTCGGCAAGCTCTTCGCGTTCAGTTTTACCCCAATAAACGCCGCCGCTGAAAGCGCCCGATTTCAGATGAATATGCGCGCCGAGCAGCAAATTCTCTAAAACGGTCATGTGTTTGAACAATTCAATATTCTGGAAAGTGCGCGCAATCCCCAGCGCCGCGCGATTGTGGGCGGCAATTTTGGTGAGGTCTTGACCATTAAAAAAAACGTCGCCGTTCTGTGATTTATAAAAACCGCCAATAACGTTGAGGAGAGAAGTTTTGCCAGCCCCGTTTGGCCCAATCACCGAAAAAATAGACTGCGGCTTGATCGCCAGGCTCACATCTGACAAGGCGTGTACTCCGCCAAATCGGAGAGCGATGTGATTGACGGCAAGCAGAGCTTGATCGTTTTGCGTTGAGGGTGACATAAAAAAGAGTACGGGCGGAGCGACGGCGGCACAAGACGAAACGAACGGGGTCGGAGCGATTGATTCGACGCTATCGAAGGAATCCGAGACACAAGAGACAGGGAAGGCCGCAGCTATTGCGGCTGAATCATTGCGCGCGCATGGGGCTGATTACGAAGCGGCTAGTTTCATGTCTTGCTTGGTGAACTTAAGCGCTCTTTCCAGAACGCCCAGCGCGAATTCATCCTGGCGGTTTTTTGCGAGATAATCCTGAGCGACGATCCAGCTCATTTTTTCCTGATTTTTACAAACGATGTTTAAAACGAGCACTTTTTCATAAACTGAAATTGCCTGCTCATCTTGCCGCTCAATGGCCAAGTAGGTCTGAGCCAAAAACATCCAGAGCTTTGCTTCTCTTTCACGACCGACAATCGTCTTTTCAATAATTTCAGAAGCGGCGTGATGAAAGCCCGTCACGTGCAGCAGCCGCGCGCGCAGCAGTGGAGAGAAGCCGACGATAAGAAGAGCGGTCGCGGCAATAAGCGTTATGATAATCAAGGTAACGCTGAACATGCTTAGCCCCGGGGTCGCTTCTGCCTGATTCTTATTGTTATTGCTCAAGGAGTTGGGCTGAGACGTGTGGTCGGATGATTGCCGAGCGAGCTCCAAATGCTCAGGCGATTGCGAAGAAGCAAGAATTGGGTTTTCACTCAAATTCCAAGATTGATACTCCCCTATTTCAACCTCTGCCGACGCCTCTTTCTCGCCGCTTAAAACACCATCATTTTGAGGGACAACATCGCTTTCGTTAGGCTCGATTTGAGCAGAAGGCGTAAAGGCCGAGTCGATGATGGCAATCGATGACTTTGGGGGACTTACGGGGATCGTCGGAACCGAAGAAACTGTGGCTGCCGAGTCCCGGACAACGGAGGATGGAGCGGTTTCACGTGCGTCGTCTTGCGCTTGAAATCCGATATTGACGAAACGATTTTTTTTGTATTCCGAGCGATGCTGTTCAGTCGCGATTTTTTTCAGCAGCGCCGGATTTTGCGTCAGTTTTTCAGCTTTTTTCAGTAAACCCGCGCACGCTTGAATTTTGCCAAGCGTGCGATAAACAGAGGCAAGCTCAACCAGAATTTCAGCATACTTTTCCGGCGCGCCAAGCGGTTTGGCGAGAGATGAAGCCCGTTCAAACGCACGCTCGGCGTCCGCATAGTTTTGCTCCAACCGAGCACGCCTTGCAAACTTGATCAGGTTATCGATATTGGTTACGCTTGCGATATTTTCAGAAGTTACTTTGACGCTTTGATCTCCCGCAGCGCCATCCGTCGAGACTTCAAATCGCGGAATAGCCTGCGGTTGCCTCGTTTGCGCAAAAAGCGACGTTGCCGCAACGAGAAGCGAAAATGCCGCAACCCAGGCTTTAATCGGCATTGCCTTCCTGTGCATTTGCATAATCGTCCACTCAAATTTCGGAGTTAATCCCGCAAAAGCGGATTCCCAAAGCCGGCCCCAAGTGTAAGAATTTGCCTTGAAATAATTGTAGTCACAGCGCCGGTCAAATGCAGAGCTTGTAATTCATTCCCGTAACTCCCAAGAATTTCAAGAGCGGATATTCGCAAATTTTCACGCACCCCCCCGCAGGAACATTAAGAAAACACAATGATTCGGCGCATTGCACAGCTTTTGCTCAATGCGAAAGAGCCGACCAAATCGACGACGCGATTAAACAAAGATCAAAAAACATTCCGCTTGTTTGCGCTTTCAAATAAGTCTGAATAGCTGCTTTCGGAGTGCGGCGATTTATCGTCGCCAGTTATGGTAAGCCAGGCTAAAACGCTGAGGCATTTGATTCCAGAGTTACTTTTCGATAAAAAGCGCAAACGCGGTTGGTTAGCTAAATACTTCAATCTAAAATTGCATCATGGGAGTTTATGTGAAGTGAAAACATTTAAAAAAGTATGCCGCAATGCCAGACGCGGCCTTTTGTGCACTCTTGTTTTGGCAACTACGGCTCAAGCGGTCAATGAAAATTCGTCAAAAGCCGGAAACGCTTCGCCCCCTTCATTGTCATTATCTTCGGGATTAAACGTTGAATATTTGAGTTTGGAAGCAAGCGGCTTTCCGCAAATTATTTCGCGCGTTTTTGTGCGGAACGCATCAACGAATGGATTTGAACTGGGACTTACCGAATCGAATTTTGAAGTTTATGAAGACAGCGTGCGACAATCGCCGATCCTTGTGGAAGAATTGACTGAGAATCTAGGCAGTTTATCGGTGGCGATTCTTTTAGATCGCAGCGGCAGTATTCGCGATGAATTGGCCGACGCCAAAAATGCAGCGAGCACGTTTGTCAATCTTCTTGGAGACAGCAGCCGGGCCGCTATTTTGAGCTTTGGAACGGATGTGATCATCGAACAGAATTTCACCCAGGACAAGGATTCGCTTTTGAACGCAATTGACGGCATCAACTCGGGCGGCAGAACGGCGCTTTACGACGCTGTCAATCAGGCGTTAGACCTGCTTCAGAATGCGTCAGGGCAGACTGCGATCATTACTCTTTCCGATGGGAGAGATCGATCCAGCGCCGCCACTCTTGAAGAAACGCTCGCAAGACTGGCTAACGAAAGCACGCGCGTCTATTCTATTGGCTTGGGGTTGACCGGAGGTGAAGGTGTGGATGAACTGCAAGCAATGGCAAACAACTCAGGCGGCGTTTATCTCGACAGCCCGACAACCGCTGAATTGGAGGAAGCCTTTCGCACGCTTTTCTCGCTGCTCACCGATCATCAAGGGTATCGCATTTCCTATCAATCAAGCCGTTGCGTGAAAGACGGCTCCTTGAGAAATGTTCAGGTCGTCGCTCTACGTGACGCTAATTCCGGAACCGGAGAGCAAACCTACCTTGCGCCGGGAGCTGCGGTCGATTTACAAGTGGTCGCTGACAGCTTGCCCAATCCGGGGCGAGAGTTCAAAATTCGCATTGAGACGCCTGAAAACGGCGCTGACATTTTTGCAGTGACCCAGCTCAAATTCACGTTGACTTTTGACACGACTTTTCTGAGCGTTAAAACGCCGTACGCCGACCATATTCAACGAGGCGCACTGTTGCAAACGTCGCCGTCAGATGCATTCGACGTTGTTGTGGATGAAACGCTGGGGCAGATTCGTTTTTCATATCAACGTACTGATCCGGGCGTGCCGCTCACGGGAAAAGGCGGGATTGCCGAAGTTGTTTTTGAAACAGACGGCAATACGCCCGACAGCACAGCGCTGCCCTTTGCAATCATCGACTTGTCGACTGACGACGGTTCCGGCTGTGAAGTCGCGATAACGCCCAAAGATCTTGTCACGCATAGCTACGGCCTGATCGTTTGGCCTGGCGACACAAACGCAAACGGGACGGTGGAACTGACCGACGTGCTCCAACTCGGGGTTTACTGGGAATTGAACGGCCCAGAGCGTTCAAATGACCAGGATAGAATTGCATGGCAGCCGCAGTTAGCCGGGCCGTTTTCCGTTCGCGAGGCCACCCACGCCGATGCTGACGGAGCTGGAGATATTACCGAGCGAGACATTATTCCAATCGGTTTGAACTGGGGAAAAACGCAGTCTGGGAGTACAGCCAAAACATCGGCCCCGTTGTCCGCGGCGCCGGACGGCGGAATTGATTTCGCCGTCTCGCCGACGAGCCAGGCCAATCAATATCGTCTGTTTGTTTCGTTCTCGCCTAATTCTCAAACCGCTCTCGCAGGAGTCGCTTTTCGGGCCAACTACCCCGGAGATCGGTTCAATATTCTTTCCGTTGAACTTGGCGACGCATGGCTGGATCAGCCGTTGAGTTTTTCTAAAATTGAGGAACTAGAGCAGCGAATCGCTGTCGGCGTGATTGTGCCTGCAGGCGGCGAAATGCCCGTGAGCGGCGGAGAACTGGTGGAAATTATATTCGAAGCTTCCGGTGGTACGCCTGATATTACAGATTTTAGTTTTGAGAATTTTGGGCTCGTCGGGGCGAACGGCGAAGTGACCGAAAAAAGCATAATTACCGCTGTAAACGACGAAGATTTCGGAACCGCGCCGACCGATTTTTTACTTTCCCCGGCCTATCCAAATCCTTTCAACCCTTCAACGGCGCTGCGTTACAATTTGCCTGAAGCTTCAGACGTTCGCATCCGTGTTTTCAGTGTCGCTGGGCAAATCATTTTTGAAGAATTTCATGACAACCGTTCAGCGGGCGCTTATACATTTACCTGGAATGCGACAAATAATTTCGGCAAGCGTGTGAGCAGCGGGGTCTATCTCGTTTCGCTGCAAGCCTCGGGACGCCAGGCAATCCATCGTTCGTCACGCAAAATCATTCTCGCCAAGTAACCGTCGCCAGGGAGAACGGTATTTTTGTAAGAAATCAACCGTTCTCCAAATATTTCGCAAATCACGCCTTGCCCCAACCGCTGTGAACTATAGCGACATTTCAGTTGCATTTCAGCCGAGATAATGCTACTTCATCACACCCGCCAGATAGAATTTACGAAATATTGTTGGGCGAATTATGGACCCGGAAGTTGGATTTTATTTCTACTCCTTTCTCGCACTGCTTGCCTTTTATATTCTTCTGCGCTCCGCCCACGAGCTTTTCAAAAAATACAACAATCCTTACTCCTGGCGCTGGGGCGTTGTTATTCTTATGGCCGCCTATACGTTCTATCAGGTCGGCGTAGAGACGCAAACGTTTTCCTTCATGTGGCAAAAAACCAAAGACTTCTGGAACAATCCGCCGTGGCAAGAAAACGTTGAGCCAGGCCCCGCCGAAAATAAATAGAGTCTACCCGAGGTTTTCGGATGGCTCCCCAATTTCACTACCTGACACTTTTTATAACAACTTTTCGAGCGTCTCAAAAAATCCAGAATTGTCATGGTGGAAGCATCTTTTTTGATCCGACCCTTGAACTTTTGAGCATGATCTGTACTGGACGATTACAAACTGATGTTACGCACGCATCGTTTGACACGCGCGATCGGAATCCGAGGGAAATTTTCTAATTCTCATTAGCTCCGCTCTTCAGGATACTGTTGGCGAATTCAAAATTCACGGGGAAAGTAGATGATGCGATGAGATTCTTATTAGCTGCGCGCTTCAGCGCGTAGGTATGAGTGTAAATTCATCCCCCTTGCCCTCCCGCCGAGTTAACTCGGCGAGAGGAAAAGAAGAGCGCGCGGCTAATGAGACGGCTTTTGTCTCGAGACTCAGGATGTGCGTTGCCGCGCGTAACGTCAGTTACAAAGATTCTTTCAGAATGACAATTCGGGGCTTTCTCGCTAGCTCTAAAAGGTAATTCTCAAAAAGTGTCAGATAGTGAACTCCGAAAGTCTGCCGCCGGCTTTTTTGTTAATCGCTGATGTTACGCGCCGATACAGAAAGTGGAGTGCGATGCTTGCCTTGCCGTTCTATCGCTGATTTGCTCAAAATATTTCGCTATGAAAAGGTTTATTAGGCTACCAATCGTTTCGAACCGAATTTGAGAGCGTATTTGGAAAGTCCTTGTCTTGTCATTCCATAGGAATCTTTTTGGGTCGCCAGGCATGAACGTTCCGACAGTTGTTGTGGAAAAGTCTAAAAAAGATGCTTACAGTATGACAATTTAGGACTTTCCAAATACGCTCTGAGCGCGAATATCAAAAAATTGATCGGGGATGTGAAGGTTTTAAAATTTCGGAGTAGCGCCTGGGCGATTTTGGCGTCATCGGCTCATCGGAAAGCTCAAGGCCAACAAATCAATGAAACCAAATGTTTACAATCTATTGAATTCGATCTCGCTTGACGGGATCAAGCGCATAGATGTGAGTCTGGAGGGTGATTGGAGCGACAGCGTCACGACTGTCTGGGCGCGGAATCGCGGATTTCCGGGGTTCGAGCGTGTTCGTCGTTCGCATGAAAAGCACCGCCCCAGCCTTGAGTTTTACTTCGATGGTTCATGGGTCGGCGTGCATTGCTGCAATTCCGAGAACGATCACAACGTTTTTAATGAAAAACTTGCGCGTGAATTGTTGGATTTTGTGGAATCTCGTCTGAACGCTCTCTCTACCTGACACTTTTTTGTAAACCGCCTTCTCGAGCCATTGAAAGGTCCGGTTTTGTCATTCAGAAGGAATCTTTATTATCGCCCGGTACAGATCATGCCCAAAAGTTCAAGGGTTGGATCAAAAAAGATGCTTTCAGCATGACAATTCCGGCCTCTTTCGTCAGCCAGCTTTGGAAGCCTGTAGAAAAAGGTCAGGTAGTGAACTGAACGCTTAAAACAAGACAGACGCTGCAAACGATTCTTTGCTTGCAGCGCCTGCAATATCCCTAAAGATTCGCGTCTTCAACTTCTTTCATATACTTGTGGTGCACCCAGCCGCGCTTGCCGTTTTCCAACTGGATTTTGTACCAGTAACCTTTCATGCCCACCTTTTTGAAGCGCTGGCCTTGCCGAATAATAGCAATTTTTTTGTGTTTGACCCCCGCTCCGGTTCTGACATTGAGGCCGCGCGCCTGCACCTCCAGCCAAACGTCGTTCGTTTGGCGACGCGCCTTTTTCATACGCTTTGGATTTGTGTAAACGTCCGTCAAATCAGTCGATTTCCCAATGTCCGCGCCTGAAATTTCCGAACGACTAGATTTGGGTTTGGCCAATGCAATTCCGAGCGAAAAGCGATGCGTCTGTCCGCCGTCCAGCGCGTCTTTGCCGAAAGCGTAATCAAACGCTAAATCGACAGATTCCATCGGCAGGGCCACGCCGGCGCCGCCGACCACGCCTTGTGCGCTGTAGCCGACGCGAATCGGGAATTTCTGCGCCGCCGAAAATTCCGCCCCGAAAGCCAACTCTGGATCCGCCTGCCCGGTTTTGAAAACGTCCGCCGCCAATAGAACCTGGTTGCCAATGTTGAAAGCAACGCCGCCGCGAAGCGTGAGCGGATAGTTTTCGTTGAACTCGCTTGACCATTTGGCTGAAGCCGCGATATCCTGCACGGAAAAACCGACCTGAATGCGCTCGGTCGGGCGCGTGAGCAGAGAAACGTCGAAGCCGGTTCCAAAAGACGTCTGCTCATTGAGTTTTTGCAAAATCAGCTTTGTGCTGACTCCGGCGGATAGGAAAGAATTGATTTTTCGGGAGACCGAAAGAAGCAACGCGTTGTTTTGATTGGAAAAAAGGAAATCCGGCGTTTCCGTATTGCCGTCTCTCCCTTCAACATCTTGCACGCCGAACCCGATCCATGAAACGCCAAGCGCGGTTTTGGCGCCCAACGGCGAAGCGGCGCTGACGAAATTGAACGTCCTGTCCAATGACATTTGCGCATATGAAGCTGAAAATTGAAACGAAGGAAGTTGGGTCAGCCCCGCCGGATTCCAATACCCTGCCGACGGGTCATTTGCAACTGCGCTGAACGCTCCGCCCATCGCCAATGCGCGCGTCCCGGCGCCGGTTCTCAAAAAGCCGCCTGGCAGACCTGCACTGGTTTGAGCAAACGCTGAATTTGCGAGGCCGAGAAGTGATGCGAAAACCCAAAATATTCTTGATTTCATCCTTGAAGTCCTCTCCTGTTGAATCAATTTTTCCAAACCTAATTTGAAACGGCGATTTTGATAAACTGACTTTCCGACGCGGTGCGGATTCGGCAGTAATAAACGCCGTTTGAAACCATCAAGCCGCTCTCATCACGCCCGTCCCAGACGTCTTCCGTGTGCTCTCCCGCCGCTTTTAAAGCTCTGCTTTGGATTGTGCGAACAAGTTCATTATTCAGGTCAAAAACGTCAATCGACACTTCCGAAGCTTCGGCGAGAACGTAGCGAATCCGCGTGGGTTCTTGCTCGGGCTTAAACGGGTTTGGAAAATTGTAACCGTTCAATCCGGCTGCAATCACGGGAGGCGTTTCGACGTCCGTTGAATCCGTGGCGCTGGTGTCAACAGGCGGCTGGTAAAAAAAACTCACTTCTTCAGAAAAAAGGCTCTCGTTCCCCGCCGTGTCAAATGCCGTTACGGCAAAGAAATACGCCGTGCTTTCAAAAAGCCCGGAGATTTCGTGAGACGTAGCGTCCTTCCCAACGGTGAGCGTGTCGATATTGTAATTTTTACTTTCCGTGCCGTAATAAATTTTATATCCGGCCAGATCCGCTTCGTTGTTTGCATTCCATGAAACGACTGCCGTGATGTTCGGCAAAAGCAACATGGACAGCGTTGTATTCTTTACACAAAGCTTAAGTTTTTTCAAGAATTGCATGGATGGCTTCCTCCAGGTGTTTTTAGTACGCAGCAATTCGGTCGCGCTTTTGGCAAATCGGACGCCGGACGGCCGCAGAAAGCGCACTTCAACTTCTAAGATATTGTTTTTTATGAGCATTACATTTCAAAGTGAGATTATAGGCAGGACACGTTTGCAACAGCGCTGTCACAATTCGGCGAAAAAAGGAAAAATTTGAGCGTGGTCTTACAATTCAGTAATCTCCAAGCGTCCTTTTTATGGAATCATCTTGGAGATCAACCGAAATGAATCGATGAATGGCGGTAAGGTACTGTTTTGTAAACGCCTGACGGTCTTACATAACCGAAATTAGGTTTGAAAATATTGGTGGGTAATACCGATATTACGTGCCGCAATGCACACCCTGAGTCTTGAAGTGAACTTCGTCTCATTAGCGCGGCGCTTCAGCCCGGTGATGCACAAAACGCCTATTCTCATCTCCTCCCCCGCGCTGGCGCGACGGAGGAGACGGGGCAGTCATCTTCACAAATCTTCGTTCTAAAGAACGGAGCTAATGAGAACCAGAAGTTGTCTGCAAGCTTTGATCACGCGCGCCAAACGGCGCATGCATAGGCATGAGTTAAGATGTAGTGTGAAGCGGCGCTGTGGCTCGGCAAATTGTGGCGGAAATATCGGTGTGCATAGCGTAAGGTTTCCCGGCTTTGATAAAAAGCACGTCGCCCTTGCGCAGGTTGAGGCTTTTCTCGCCGACCGATACGCGAGCTTTCCCATCGAGCACAATCAAGGCGTCGGGCCCGCGATTTTCATTGATTTGGAAGGGGCAAGAGAAAGAAAGTTTTATCCTGCTTAATTGAAAATCTTTGATCGGCGTTTCATAAATCGCCTCGTTCATCGAGACTTCGGTTCCGGTAATAATCCGGGGTTTCCCGCCTTCAAAAGAAATCGTTTTCAACAATTCCGGCACGTCGATGTGTTTACGCGTCAAGCCGCCTCGGAGAACGTTGTCGGAATTTGACATAAGCTCAATATTTGTCCCTTCAAGGTAGGCGTGTAAGGTGCCGGCAGGCTGAAAAGTCCCTTCCCCAGGCCGGAGGCGCAGCAAGTTGAGAAAATAGATGGAAAATACGCCGCGATCAAAAGAGCCGCTTTTTCGCGGAAAGTCTGACGCCGCCCGAGCGGCCCAAAATTCCGGCGATTTCTTTTCAAGCTCATTTCGCGCGTATTTGGGCGTCAAAACGCTCATCATTGGACGAAGTATGGCGTCGACTTTTTCCTGCGGCAATTCCATCACATGTTGATAGAGCGCGCGTAAGAATTCGGAGCCGTCGTTTTTCTCGAAATCGCTTTTTTCCAAATGAGAAGAGAGCGCTTCCGCAAGCGGTTGAAAAGCCTGGTTTTTCAATAGCAATTCGGCAATTTCTTCTGCAGGGCGAAAACCGTGCAACATCCAAAACTCGGTCAGCGCCATGTGAACTTCGGGTTTGTGATTGCGATCTTTGTAATTGCGTTCGGGCGCGTCAATCGGCACTTTGCGCGCTTCTTCAGCCGCAAAGCCCGCGCGCGCTTGCTCCATCGAAGGATGCACCTGAATCGAAAGCATTTTTTGAGCGTCAAGCACTTTCAATAAAAACGGGAATTGCCCCCCGAACGCTTGCGCAATGTTTTTCCCCAGAAATTCTTCGGGATTTTGAGCGATAAGAACGTCGAGCCCGACTTGTCCTTCATCGGTTTCAACGTAGGCGGAGCCTCGGTTGTGCGCGCCAATCCAAAGTTCCGCGAATGGCTTGTTTTCGTCGTTTGAACGACTCAACAGCGACGGGATGAAGCGCGTACCGCCCCAATCATAGTGCTGGATCGCGCCCTTCAATTTGAAAAAATCCATTTTGCTAAAATCTGTCATTTTACCTCGCAATTGAGTGCGGCCTCATCCTGCCCATAAGCAAAAAAAGCCCTGACGCCAAAATCGATTTGTAGGAAGTTCGTAAAAACTAGCGGATAAATTTTTCGTGTCTGAACTTCCTGCTCAAACCGCTCAAGCCGTCAAAGCTTTTTTACGGGAGGCCAATATATCCCACGACCGGCAGCGAAGCAAGAAGATTTTCTTCCCGCTTATTACCGTCAAAATCCCGTTCACGCCAATTTCGAATCCTAACTGCGGAAAACACGGTATCGTCTCCCGTCAATTTGAAACTTCGACGGCCCAACAAACCAAATGAGGCGTTACGAATGAAATCTGAACGACGTTATGATCTGGATTGGCTCCGCGTGCTGGCTTTTTCTCTGCTTATTTTGTTTCACACCGGGATGATGTTTAACACTTGGGGATGGCACATCAAAAACAATCAAACCAGCGAGATTTTTGAGTATGTCATGATATTTCTCAGCCAATGGCGCATGCCCTTGCTTTTTCTCATTTCCGGCGCGGCAATCTGGTTTGCGCTGGATCGTTATTCGGCGCGAGAATTGATCCGGCTCAGAAATAAGCGCATTCTATTGCCGCTGGTTTTCGGCATGTTTTTTATTATCCCGCCGCAAGTTTACTATGAACGTCTTTTTCAAGGCGAATCGTTCGCTTCATTTTTCGCCTTCTACCAATCCGTGCTCGAATTCGTCCCTTATCCGCATGGAAATTTTAGCTGGCACCACCTGTGGTACTTGCCATACATTTTTATTTTTGCGTTGGCCGCCATACCGATGTTCAAGTATTTTAAAAGTGTTTCCGGAAATAAAAAACTTTCCCGTTTCATGGCCCGCGTCAACTCGCCGATGGGGCTGTTCGTGTGGGTCGTCCCAATCGTTTTGAGCGAAATTATCCTGCGTCCGTATTGGCCGAACAACATGAACAATCTCATCGATGATTGGGCGCAATTCTCCAAAACCTTAATGATCTTTTGCTTTGGCTTTTTCCTCGCTTCTCACCGTCCGATTTGGGAAACGATTGAAAAATTTCGTTTTCGCGCGCTCGCTTTCGGCTCTTCAACCGCCGCTTTTCTCTACTACGTCTGGTACATCGGAATTGAACCGTTCCCAGGCTCGGACGCGCTTTACAGGACAACGATCAACCTGAACATGTGGTGCTGGCTTTTGACGATTTTGGGCTTTGCGCATCGCCATTTGAACAGGAACGCCCCGGCGTTAAAATATGCGAACGAAGCGGTCTACCCGTTCTATATTTTGCACCAGACCGTCACAGTCGTGCTTGGATTTTATCTCATAAATTGGTCGGCGAGTGTAGGCGTGAAATTTTTGATTGTCGCGACGGGCACGTTTTTCGGATCGTGGACGATTTATGAAGGGCTCATTAAGCGCCACAATTTTATGCGTCTGTTGTTTGGACTCAAAGCGAAAAAAAGCGCAAAAGCAAAACAGCAGATCGAAATGCCTGAAACTGCATTTTCAACGGTTGAAAGAGGGTGAAAATGAAGATCCGTAAATATTTCTTCTGTCTGCCGCCGCTCTTTTTCATTGCTGCAATGGTGTATGTCTCGGCTGCCGCAAACAAGCCTTCCGTGACGCTGCCGTTTGCTGATTCAGCTTTGAGAATCGACGGCGAATTGACTGACGAAGCTTGGGAAAGTGCCGCCGTTTTTTCGGAATTTAAGACAATCACGCCGACCGCTGGATTGAAGCCGATTGAAAAGACGACGGCATATCTTCTCAACGACAGCGAAAACATTTATGTGGGTATAAAGTGCTTTTTGCGCGATAACGCCAGGATTCACATTGATGAAAAAGCGGAACGCGACAATCCCGGGCAAAGCGATTGGGTCGCCTTTTGTCTGGACGCCGACAATTTGGAACAATCGGCGCGATTTTTTCTTTTAACGCCAGACGGCGTCATGGGCGACGGCGTTCTTGACGCCGACGGCGAGCCTGATCCGGCGCCGAATTTTGTTTGGCGCGGCGCAGCCAAGTCCGCGAAGGATGGATTTGGGGCCGAAATGGTCATCCCTTTGGATCATTTTCAAATCGAAGCAAAATCGATTTTAGGCTTCAAAGTCGCCCGTTTTATTCACTACGCCAATCAAGAAGCCGACTTCCCAGCGATTTATCCGGAGCGCGGGAGACACTTGTCGCAATTCCAAAAAATCAGGCTTGGAGAAGCGCAACCAGCTTTGTAATTGATGTTATGCACAACAAAGCATTTCTGAAGCCAAATCGAAAACAGCGTCTCATTGCGGCTCGTTCCCAAACTCCGGTTTGGGAATGGAGATGGGCTCGAAACTCCGGTTTCGAGCCAAAGTATTCACTCGAAACTGGAGTTTCGAGTGCAATTACGCTCCCAATCCAGAGATTGGGAACGAGAATTTGTGCGTCCCGAAATTAGGTTGACGGGAGTGCGCCTCTGCGGAATGGCGTTGATAAACAGTTGCTGTATTATGAAGCTGATGCGTAACATCAGTTAGTAAACAACATTGCGGGACGCGCCCTCGGCCAGCGCGGCATTTTGTGCTGGCATTTTCTCTTGCGCACGTATTTCTTTGGAGAAATGAGTTGAAAATTTAGCGGCAAAACGATGCTCCTGAAGCTTTCTAAAAAGCGCGAACTAGTCCAGTGGCTGACGATTTTTGTATTCCTGACGCTGCTGGGCTTGTTGAATTTCAATCGTTTTACAACGAGTGAGTTGGCGGAAGGACGTCCGCCGAACTACCCGCATCATTTTGTGAACGAAATGACGGGCGTGTATACCATCATGCTCATCCTGCCTTTTCTGCTGCATTTTTTCAGGAAATTTCCTCTTAAAAAAAACAACTTGCTGCAACGCTTGCCGCTCTACTTGATCGCCTCGGCGGGGTTCGGGGCGAGCCACACGCTTTTGATGTACTTCAGCCGCCAAATTATTTACCAAGCGGCCTTCGGAACGCCTTATAATTACGGGCAATTGCCTTATCGTTTTTTGATGGAGTATAGCCATCAGTTCTATGTTTTTTGGCTGATCTACGGCGTGGCTTACTTTATCACAAAACGCGGTGAAGCGAACCAACAAAAAGTGCGCGCCGCTGAGCTTGAACGAGAGCTTGCCCAAACGAGGCTGCAAGCGCTGCAAATGCAAATCAACCCGCATTTTCTGTTCAACACGCTCAACATGGTTTCTTCCACAATGCACGAAAATGTGGAAACCGCCGACAAAATGCTGGCGAACCTGAGCGAATTGCTTCGGAAGACTTTGAATTATTCAAAATGGACGGAACACTCGCTAAAAAAAGAACTGGAACTGGCCGACCTTTACGTTAAGCTTATGAAGGCGCGGTTTGGAGCAAAGCTTGCGGTTGAACACAACATTGCTCAGGACGCGGCGGAAGCGCTGACCCCTGGATTCATTTTGCAGCCGCTCATCGAAAATTCGATCCGTCACGGTATGGAAAATTTGAAACGGGTAACGGTCAAAATTTCGGCACAGCGAAAAAACGGGCGGCTTCTCTTGAGTGTAAAAGATGACGGAGCCGGGCTTCACACTGACGTTTCAGATGCAGCGCCAAGGAACGGTGTTGGTCTCTCGAACACCATCGAACGTCTGGAGAATTTGTACGGCGAAGACCAACAGTTCCAATTGCTCAACGGCGAAAACGGCGGCTGCGAGGTGCGGATCGAGACGCCTTTCCGAACCGAGCCGAGAGAAGAAAAGCGGGGCGCATGAAACGCGAGTGATTTTGATGAACACCAATGCGCTAAAAGGCGAAATCGTCGTAGTCACAGGCAAACTATCGGTGTTTTCGCGTCGTGAAATTTTTGAATTGATCGAAAAGTGCGGCGGCGAATGGAGCGACAGCTTAACGGCAAGCACAACCACACTGGTCCTGGGAGAAAAAGGCTACGCTCGAGAAATTGTCAAAAGCCAAAAACTCAAGCGCGCCGAGGCTTTGGTTGCAGACGGCGCGGAAATTGATATTTTGCCCGAATCGGAATTTTTGCACAAGGTCGACGTTGAAAGCGGCGCCGAGCTCGACAAAAAATTCTATTCGATTTCACGAATTTGCCAAACCTTTCCAACGCTGTCCCCCGGCGACGTAAAATATTTCGAAAAACGAAATCTCGTTCAACCATTGCTGGAAACGCACACGGAGAGTTACTTTGCTTTTGCTGATTTAAACCGTTTCCGCGAGATTCATGATATGCTGCGGCGAGGTCTTACACGCCGGAACATCGCCCAGGCTTTGCTCGGCGACAAGCGCAACGATTGCCAGCTCGAACTTTCCTTCTCACAACCCGTTGGGGCTGTCGTTTCCTTTCCGATTCGTAAGTCAGCACCTTCTGAACCTGACGCGATCGAATGGTACAACATTGGATATGAAAATGACGGGGCCGGCGGTTCAATTGAAAAAGCGATTCACGCCTACCAAAAAGCGCTCTCGTTGCAGCCGGATTTCGTAGAAGCGACGATCAACCTTGCCCGAATTTACCACAGTCAGAACCAGCCGGTTGCGGCAAAACAATACTTGCTGCGCGCCCTGGAAAAACACCCGGATCAGCATCTTGTTCGATACAACCTGGGCGTTGCACATGAAGCGTTGTCAGAGATAAAAGAAGCCGTCAAAAACTACGAGGCTGCTCTTTTGCTGGCTCCGGATCACACGCCGACTTTGTTCAATCTTGCACAAGTTTCAGAAAAAAGCGGGGAGTTTGAGAAGGCGAATCGTCTCTGGGGACGTTATTTGAAAATCGACTCGGAAAGTGAGTGGGCGGAAATTGCGAAGAAAAAAATTCGAGGCTCGGTTTTGCCTTTGTTCGGAAACGCCGGTTAAGCTTAGTCTACGGGCGCTGAATTACCACAATTTTGGTTCAAATCCCGCATCGTTTAAAAATTCGACTGTCTCTCCGTTTTGCGCGATGACGAACAGGCCTTGTTTGTACGCGTAACGATCCGCGTCCTCGTCGATAACAATGCCCGCCACAGCCCCGACAACGTTCTTGTCCGCATACTCGGGAAAATACTTTTTGAACTCTGAAAGGCGTTGCAAATGTTCTTTGACGTCATCTACGGTCAACGTGCTTTTGACTTCCACCAGTGCAGCGAAACCATGGTCGATCCCCAAAATATCGATCTCCATGCCGCCAAATTCTTTTCTTACTTTGACGCGTTGGTAGACCTTGTCAATCAAAATGCCTCTCTCGTTGAAAAGTCGTTTGACGGAAGGGAGCACCAAGCCTTCAACAAACAACCCCCATTTTCCCGTCAAACGATTGACTGCGTCTTGCGTTTGGGCGATTTTGCGGCTTAACCGTTCGTCAGTTTCCTTGAATTTTCTATCTGTTTCTTTATACAGCGCCCAAATTTCCTGAAAGCCTTTTTCCATTTCCTGAACAGTCATTTGAAAACCCCTTTTTACTCCAAGTCTATTTACTCGCCAGTCGAAATATACACTCCATAACGCCTGAAAGCAAGGCGCAACTCAACGCCTGTTCGTTCGAAATTGCGATACTCTTTGTTCGAGCATACCTTGACGCTTCACTACCTGACACTTTTCGTATAGGCTTCTAAAGCTGGCGAAAAAGGCCGGAATTGTCATATTGGAAGCATCTTTTTTGATCCGACTATTGAATTTTTGAGCATAATCTGTACTGGACGATAACAAAGATTCCTGCAGAATGACAAAACGGGGGGCCTTGCGACGGCTCGAAAATGCAGTTTACAAAAAAGTGCCAGGTAGAGAGCCTTGACGCCCGGAATGATACCCAAAACTATAACAAAGAGCGAAACATGAAACGCCCCGCATTTTTGACCCTTGTGCTGCTGGTTTTTAGCTTCACAAGCGGTCGCGCGCAACAGCCGCAATTTTACAGCGCCGCCGAAATCCATCTCATGCTGCAAAAAATGTTGGTGCTCGGCAGCGTTCTCCACGTCGGCGCGCACCCGGACGACGAGAACAACACGCTAATTGCCTACCTTGCCAAAGGCCGCCTTGTGCGAACGGCTTTTCTCTCAGCAACGCGCGGCGACGGGGGACAGAATCATATCGGCGACGAGAAAGGTGATTTAATGGGTATTTTACGGACGCAGGAATTGTTGGCGGCGCGGCGCATCGACGGCGGCGAGCAATTTTTTACTCGCGCTATTGATTTTGGCTACTCGCTTTCTCCGGATGAAACGCTGCGAACCTGGGATCGCGACAAGGTACGCGCTGATTTCGTGTGGATCGTCCGAACATTCAAGCCGGACGTGATTATCGCGCGTTTTCCAACAACAGGCGAAGGCGGGCACGGCCACCACACGGCCTCCGCGATCTTGGCCGATGAAGCGTTTAACGCCGCAGCAGACGCTTCAGAATATCCCGAACAATTGCAGCACACGAAAACCTGGCAGCCGAAACGCCTTTTCTGGAACGCCTGGCCGCAAATTGTGGAAAGGCGCAGCGGAAACGTTGAAGATTTGATTGAGCTGGATATTGGCGCTTTCAACCCCGTTCTCGGGAAATCTTACAATGAAATCGCCGGGGAAGCGCGCAGCATGCACAAGTGCCAGGGGATGGGAACGCCAAGGCGGCGAGGCGAATCGATCAACTATTTTCAATTGCTTGCTGGTGCGCCCGCAAAGGACGACTTGTTCGACGATCTGGATTTTTCCTGGAAGCGTGTAGCAGGCGGAGAAACCGTCGAAAAACTGCTAAAAAATGCTTTGCAAGATTTTGAGTATCAAAATCCGGAAAGCGTCTTGCCAACTCTTTTGGAAGCGGAAGCGGCGCTCGAAAAACTCTCATCGGACGATCACTGGGTCGTCCAAAAAAGAACGGAATTGAAAACGCTCATCCGAGCCTGCGCCGGCTTGTGGCTTGAAGCAACGACTGGTTCTGAAGCGGAAACGCCCGGCGAGTCGGTCAAATTGAAATTGTCGGCGCTCAATCGTACGGGAAAGTCGCCGGTATTAAAAAAAGTTGCAATTCCGGAGTTTAAGTTTGAAAAAACGTTTGGCAAGGCATTGTCCCCAAACGCGATGCTTTCAGAAGAAGTTTTGTTGAAGATTCCTTCAGATCACGCTTATTCGCAGCCTTACTGGATGGTCGCCAGAAAAGGCAAATCGATGTTCGCGGTCGAAAATCAAAAGCTCATCGGGGCGGCGGAAAATGCGCCGATTATGACCGCCGTTTATACCGTGGCGTTCGGCGGGCGTGAAGTCACTTTTGAAGAACCAGTGCGCTACCGTTGGCGGGATAGAATCGACGGCGACCGCTACCAGCCTTTTGTCGTTGCCCCGGAGGTAACGGTCAATTTCGAAGACAAGGTGTATATTTTTGCGGACGATTCGCCGCAACATCTTCGGCTGCGTTTGAAAAACGGCAAAGCGAATGCTCAAGGAATGTTGCGAATCGAGCTCCCTAGCGGCTGGCGCGCCGAACCGCCGAACGCGCCTTTTTCTTTTGAGCAAAAAGGCGGCGAGCAGACGTTCGTCGTAAAAGTTTCGCCTCCTCCCGGGCAGTCCGAAGGCGTGGCGACGGCCATTGTTGAAATTGACGGCAAAAAAATCTCGCACAGCTTGTTCCGGCTTGATTACAAACACATCCCAAGCCAAAGCTTTTTCCCGCCCGCTGAGACCAAGTTGGTTCGCCTGGACCTAAAAAAGGGCGACGAAAAAATCGGCTACGTTATGGGCGCAGGCGATGAAGTGCCGCAGAATTTGCGGCAGCTCGGCTACGAAGTAAATCTCCTGGAAGACGATGAATTGGAAAAAGGCGACCTGTCGGTTTACGACGTCATCATCACGGGCATTCGCGCATACAACACGCGTGAGCGGCTGAAATTCACTCACCAAAACCTGCTTGATTTTATCGAAAAAGGCGGGACGCTGATTATCCAGTACAATCACTATCGCGGCCTTCTTGTGGACAATCTTGGGCCCTACAAAATGAACCTGTCTTTCGATCGCGTGACCGAAGAAGACGCGGACGTAGCCTTTGTCGATGCTGAAAACCGTTTTTTAAATTTCCCGAACAAAATTACCCAGGCCGATTTCGAGAACTGGGTGCAGGAGCGCGGCATGTATTTTTCCAACGACTATGACGAGCGCTATGAAACGGTTTTGTCATCTCAGGACACGGGTAAATCGCCGCACGCCGGGGGCATGCTTTACACGAAGTACGGCAACGGCCATTTCATTTACACCGGCTACTCGTGGTTCCGGCAAATGCCTGCGGGCGTGCCCGGTGCGTTTCGTCTTTTCGTGAACCTGATTTCGGCGGGGATGGAACAATGATCAGAGGATTTTTAAGCGGACTCTGGTGCTACGCCGAAGCGAATCGCGTCGTCTTTAAACACAAGCTCTGGTCGTATATGCTCGTGCCTGGGGCTCTTAGCCTGATTTACGCGGTTCTGGTCGTGCTTTTCGGCGTCGCCTACTTGCCGGACGTTGCGGCCTATGCCGAAGCGAACTGGATCCCGCAATCGGCCTTAGGCGGAGTGCTGTCGTTTTTTACAACATTGCTGCTTTGGCTCCTGCTTTTTGTGCTCGGCTTCATGGCCTACAAACATGTGGTGTTGATTTTTTTCTCGCCGGTTTTGGGCTATCTCTCCGAAGTCACGGAAAAGGCGGTGACTGGCCAATCGCCGCCGGATTTTGATTTCAAGCAGTTGTTCAAAGACATCGCGCGCAGCCTGAAGATCAATTTAAAAAACCTGGCTTTGAGTCTCGTTTTTTCAGTGCTGGCGTGGCTGCTTGTCGTCATTCCCCTTATTGGCGTCGTCATCTCGGCAATCGCGCTTTTTGCCATCCAGGCATACTACGGCGGATTTGGTTTCATTGACATTACAATGGAGCGAAAGCGATATTCTGTCCCAGAAAGCTTTGAATTCATCCGCAAACGGCGCGGTTTGGTTACCGGGGTCGGTACGGGATTTTTGGTTTTGGCGCTTATCCCGCTATTCGGTTGGTTCATCGCACCAGCCTACAGTGCAATTGCCGCAACGCTGGCCATTCTTCGAGAAGAACAATCGTAAATGCAGCTCTCAAACTTGCCGAGTTCGTGCTTTAAGCATTTCACAGAATCGAACGTCGAGTTGCAGCAGACTCATTGCATTGCGCCATTCCTAGATCATTACCGCTCATCTATGTCATTGCTTATACCAATTTCCATAGTTTGGTATCCGCACTTGGCCTGTCATTCAGGAGGAATCTATGTCATCCAATGCTCGCGATGACATAGGTTCCTCCTGAATGGCAGACCATGCATGTATATAAAATCATGGAAAATGGTATTACAAGCCATAAAACACTCCGCGAGCACCCTCGGCGGCTTTTTTAAGAGCCGCACTTTCCTTCTGATTTTCCCCCGCATTACTCTCGCCCAAAAATCGTTGTAAGAGTTTTTTTCAAAAAAGTCAGGAAACCGTATACGGTTTGCTGTCAGCTAGAAACGGGAGCGCCTCAACCCTGCTTATCATCCAATCAAAAAATTCTTAATCTTCCATTCTTCTAACTAAGGAGGAGAAATGAAGTTACGTACGCTTTATTCCTTCGTGATTGGTTTTGTCGTTTTGTTTGCAATCGGCTATTCATGGCAATACGCCGGAGCGTTTCAACAAGAAAGAGGCAGGGGCGGCCCTGTTGCTGAATCCTTGCCTCAGTTCGTGCCAAACCGACTGTTGGTCAAATTTCACAGCAATTTAGATGCAGCTTCCGCTCAGAATATCGCGAGGGGATACGGGGCGGCTTCTGTAACGCAAATCCACAGCAGCGGTATTTTTGCCGTTCAACTAACCGGGGACGTTCTTTCAGCCGTCAGCACTTTCACGAATGACGCTTCGGTGGAATTTGCGGAGCCTGATTACATCGTTTATACCGAGGACACAACGCCGAACGATCCCGATTTTGGATTGCTTTGGGGGCTGCATAATACCGGACAAGCCGTCAACGGCGCGCCTGGAACGGCGGACGCCGATATAGACGCAGTTGAAGCCTGGGACAGAACGACAGGCGATAGTGACGTTGTCATTGCCGTGATCGACGCCGGCGTCGCTTGGGATCATCCTGATTTGGCAGCAAATATTTGGAGCAATTCCGACGAAACGCTTAACGGTACGGATTCGGACGGCAACGGTTTTGTCGATGATATACGCGGCTGGGATTTCGTCGATACAGACAATGATCCTTACGATTTTCACGGTCACGGAACCCATGTTGCCGGAACGGCCGCCGCGGTTGGGAATAATGGCGTCGGAATTACCGGCGTCGCCTGGACGGCAAAGATTATGGCGCTCAGAGGCTTGGGAACGCTTGGTTCGGGCGCAACATCGGGGCTCGTTTCAGCAATTGATTATGCGACGCAAAACGGAGCCGACATTATTAACGCCAGTTTTGGCAGCTCGCAGTTCAGTTCAAGCATGTTGGCAGCCATCACTAATGCAAGGGCTAATGACGTGCTCTTTGTTGCCGCAGCAGGGAACAGCGGCCTTGACGCTGACAACAGTCCGCACTATCCGGCCAGTTACGATCTTGACAACATTATTTCCGTAGCTGCAACCGACCAGAACGATCAACTAGCCGGCTTTTCAAATTTTGGACGGTCATCCGTTGACGTTGGCGCACCTGGCGTTAATACTTACAGCACATTTCGCTCAACGCCCAATACAATATTTTTCGATGATATGGAATCAGGGGGCGGGAATTGGGCCGCAGACTCTGGATGGGGTTTAGTTACTAGTCGATCTTTTAGTCCTTCTCATAGTTGGACGGACAGCCCGTCGGGGAATTACAATCCTAACACAAATTCTTCTCTCGTCCTCAAAAATCCTGTCAATCTGCAAGGATTTGACGGCGCATCGTTAAGCTTTAAGCTCCAACTAGACACAGAATCCGGCTTTGACTTTTTACACATCGAAGCTTCTACAGATTCAATAAACTGGGTAGATCTGTTTCCGTCTCCCTTGGCGGGTTCGACTTTTGGGAGTTGGATTACCTGGGAAAATGATTTAGCGGCCTTTAGAGGGGCAAATTCGGTCTATATACGGTTTCGGTTAACCAGTGACAGTATAATCAATTCGGACGGCGTGTACATTGACGACGTCAAAATAACTGCATTTTCTGCGCCTCCCTACACATATACAGGCACGGAGTATGAATATTCGAACGGAACGTCTATGGCGACGCCGCACGTTGCAGGCCTTGCTGCACTCATTCTTTCGCACGACTCAACTTTGACTTATTCTGAAATTCGCCAACGAATTTTTGATACGGTTGACCCGATTCCTGCCTTGGCTGGAAAAGCTGTTACGAATGGCAGAATCAACGCACACACGGCGCTTTTAACGCCGCCAAATATCACCGCATCCCAATCACCCGATCCTTTTAATTTCACACTTGACGTGGGAGACAGCACAACCGGGACAATCACTATTGGCAACTTGGGAGAAAGAGATTTAGTCTGGCAAATATCAGATCAATCTGTCTCCGCTTCGAAAATCATGCGCCTGGATAATGCCAAAAGAATGCAGCTTGAAGCATTGATTCAGTCTTATAAAGCCGCGACGCTTCCGATGAACAATGAGACCTTTGCTCCATCGCAAGATCACGGTAACGGTGAAGGCGGCGCACAGAACCTTTCGAATCTCTCAAGTATTGTCTTCGCCGAAAGATCGACAACCTCGCTGAATATTGCCCATTTACATTGTGAGACGACGTCTTCGTTCAAAGACGATGTTGAAAACAAACTTGTATCATCTGGAGTATTTGCCAGCATTTCGTCAGTCGATTTACGTTTCGTCACTCCTTCTATCGCAGAGCTTATGTTATTTGACGCCGTGCTTATTTACGGCGGTTCTGGAAGTTATGCCGATAAATTAACCCTGAGCAATAATCTGGCAGACTATGTGGACGCCGGAGGCGGGCTTGTCACAGGATTGTTTGTAACCGGCAGCGGAAGCGGCGGCGGCGGACAACCCTGGATATTAAACGGACGGTTTCTTAGCGGTGGGTATTACGCAATTGAACCTGCTGGGCAAGCGCAAGGGGTCAGAAGATTTCTTGGAACCGTCCATGATTCCGGCCATCCAATCATGGAGAGTGTGAGTATATTTGACGGCGGGTCTTCCAGCTATCAGACAACCGGCGTTTTAGCTTCAGGTGCGACGCGGGTAGCGGATTGGAGCGACGGAAGAATCCTCGTGGCGACGAAAATTGTCAATGGACATAACCGTGCGGATTTGGGCTTTTACCCGCCTTCAAACGATGCAAGGTTCGATTTCTGGAACGCTTCGACGGACGGCGTGAAATTGTTGACAAACGCCTTGAGCTGGGTTGGCGGAGCCGCCACGAATGATTGGCTGACTTTTGCGCCGACTTCCGGTACAATTCCTCAAAACGACAGCACGATTATCGACGCCAAAATAAGCGCTGTTGACCTGATTCCTGACAGCACTTACCAGCGAACCGTTCGAATCACCAGCAATGCACCCGACACGGTGGTGACTATTCCGGCATCGTTAACCGTTAATCCAATTGATTTTTACTTCGTTCTGCTTTCCAGCGACCAGCAAGCTTCCGGCTACGTTGGCGATACGCTCGACTATTTCGTTAAACTCAAAAACTACGGTCAGCTCAGCGACAGCTACGATCTTGCCGTTTCGGGCAATGCATGGCCGGCAGCGTTCTACGACGTGACGGGAGCGGCGGAGATAACCAATACCGGTTCTGTCGCTTCGAAAAGCGAAATCGAAGTGCTCTTGAGAGTTGCCGTTCCAAGCGGAGCGCTTTTCAATCAATCCGACGTTGGGGCGATTGAAATTACGTCAAGCGGTAATGCGGCGCTCGCCCGTACTTTGACCACGACTTCGACTTCGTTTGGCGCAAGAATGCAAATTCCGATTACGGAGACTTTCCCAACGGATGTGTTAAACGATATGTTATGGACGGTAAAGTCGGGCTCGCCAAGCATTAATCAGCAAGGCGAAAACGAGCCCAGCCCGCCCTTCTCGCTGGAACTTAAAGGCGGAGCGCAGGGCGACGGCGTTGATTCGCGGGAGTTCGACCTTTCCGGCGAAACGAAAGTCGTTTTGCGTTATTCTTACCAAAACGACTTCACGGAAATCGGCGACGATCTCGTCGTTTCTTACTTCAACGGTTCATCCTGGATTGAGCTTGCACGCCATGACGGCAACGCATTTGAACCTTCGAGCTATCAGCGCAATGAATTGCTTCTTCCCTTCGCAGCTTTCCATACACGCTTCAAATTGCGATTTGTCAGCGAAGCCAATCAGACGGGTGATGAATGGTTTGTCGATGACATTGCTTTGGAACGATCACCGACATTGGTCGTGACCGCTCCTGATACCATTAGTGCAAGTTTGTCATTGGGTGACAGCAGCACACAAACAATCACGCTTGGGAACGCAGGCGGCGGCGATTTGACTTTCCAATTTTCCAGCCGCGCCGTTTCGAGTGCGTTGCAAAACGAAATGCAGCTCTACCAACTGACGACTCCTCACAAACTTTCCGCCGATCCGGATGGCGGCGTCATCGAACACGAGATAAGAACTGAAGCTGTTTCCGCTGTTTTGCAGAACATATCGGGCGTTAAAATTTTGTGGGACCGCTCTCACGGTCAAGTCGATTTTTCCAGTTGGACAACACTGGTCAACGACTTGACTTCTCGCGGGGCGACGGTCACCCAGAACTTTTCGCCGATCACTCCGGCACTCTTGAGCAATTATGATATTATCTGGACAACGGATTGTAATAACACCTGGACGGCCAGTGAAATCAATGCTGTTCGGAACTGGCTGACGGCCGGCGGCGGATTGCTGTTAGAAGGTGACAATGATTCGAGCGTTCTTGCTTATAACAGCCTGCTGCCCTCAGGTTCGGGAATCCAATTTTCGACCTTCAATGGTTTTAGCGGAGTAACGACGAATATATCTCCGCACGAAACCACAAGCGGGGTAAACAGTTTTTTCCTCACCTCAAACGTTTTTGCAACAATCATTGTCAATTCACCGGCGGGAGAATTGATTGCTGACGTCGGCGGCGCCATTGACGTCGCATATGCGGAAATCGGTGCAGGGCGGGTTATCGCTATGGCGAACGAAAATTTCATCAACAGCAGCATTGGGGTTGCTGATAATCAATTGTTCGCTAATCAGGTTTTCGATTGGTTAAGCGCGGACGGTTCCCCTTCTTGGCTCAGCTTTGAACCGGAAACGGGCGTGATTACGCCCGAGGACAGCACGGAAGTCGCGGTCAAAATCAGAGCCGTCGATCTGATTCCGGACAGCACTTATTACCGGATCATAGATATTGCGAATAATGATCTTGCCGCCGATCCGTCAATTCCCGCTGCACTGACAATCACTCCGGAAGATTACTATTTCGTCCTGCTTTCCGATGATCAACAGGCTTTCGGCTACGCAGGCGACACGCTGAATTTTCAGATCAGCCTAAAAAATTATGGCCAACTGAGTGACAGCTATGACCTTACCGTTTCAGGCAATTCTTGGCCCGCCGCCTTTTACGATGCGACAGGGACGACGGAAATAACCAATACAGGCCCTGTTGCTTCAAAGAGCGAAGTTGAAGTGCTGATGCGGGTCGCCGTTCCAGGCGGCGCGCTGTTTAACCAAACGGATGTCGGGGTTATCGAAATAGCATCAAGCGGAAATACAGCATTTGTCCGCACGCAAACGGCGAGCTCGACTTCGTTTGGCGCAAGACGACAAATTCCAATCACGGAGATTTTCCCGACAAACACGCTGAACGATACGCTTTGGACTGTGGCAAGCGGCGCTCCTGTGATAAACTCGTTTGGTCAGAATGAACCGAGCGCTCCCTTGTCGTTAGAGCTCAAGGGCGGATCGTCCGGCGACGGCATTGAGTCGCGAGAGTTCGACCTTGCCGGCGAAACGAAAACCGTGCTGCGCTATTTTCATCAAAACGATTTCACGGAAACAGGCGATGATTTAGTGGTTTCCTATTTCGACGGCTCATCCTGGGTTGAGCTTGAACGCCATGACGGCAACGCTTTTGAAGCCTCGAGCTATCAAAGAAATGAAGTGCTGCTGCCCGCGGCGGCGTATCATGAGCGTTTTAAGGTGCGGTTTGTGAGCGAAGCCAATAACACCAGCGACAGATGGTACATCGACAATATTGCATTTAAACGCTCGCCAACAATTGTCGTTACAGCGCCTGATTCACTTATGGCCAACTTGCCCCCCGGCGACAGCACCATGACAAGCTTCACCGTAAGCAATACTGGGGAAGACACGCTGCACTTTGACGTTTCAAGCAGCGTCGTTGCTGAAAACTCGCAAAGTCTGTTGCAGAGCTATACGCTCACCTTGCCGCACCGTTCGGCGGCGGCTTTCGGCGAAACGGGAAGTGAAGAGCACAAACAGGTAGAGCCAATCACTGCGTTGCTGCAAAACTTGTCCGGCGTGCGCATTCTCTGGGATCGATCTCACGGCCAACCTGGATTCGTAGGATGGTCAACCTTGGTGACCGATTTACAGACGCGCGGCGCCCTGGTTATCGAAAGTTTTGCTCCGATAACAGCGTCGTCATTACAGCAATTCGACGTTTTGTGGACCGCCGATTGTTTTGATAATTGGACGACGGGGCAAATTTCCGCCGTGCAAAATTGGCTTAACGACGGCGGCGGCTTGATGCTTGAAGGGGACAATTCGTCAACCGTATCGGCATACAACAAACTGCTGCCTTCAGGGGCCGGACTCACATATTTTTCAAGCTTTGGCGGCGGCGGAATAACGACAAATATTTTCCCGCACCAGACGACAAGGAATGTCGAAAGTTTTTCAATCCTTTTTAACCCGTCAGCGACAATTGCCGCTACAACTCCCGCTGGCCAGTTGATTCTGAATACTTTTGGCGCTCCTAACGTTGTCTATTCGGAAGTCGGCGCTGGAAAAATCATGGCGATGGCGGGAGAAAACTTCAGCAACAACATCATCATCGGCGCAGAAAACCAGCTTTTTGCAAACCAAACTTTTGATTGGTTAAGCGGAAGAGGCCCCGCGCCCTGGTTAAGCTTTAGCCCAACCGCCGGAGCGCTTGCTCCCGGCGAAGCTGCACAAATTGAAGTCACCTTCAATGCGACTGGCTTGGTTAACGACTCTACCTATTTCGCTGATATTGAAATCGACAACGATGATCCGACAAACCGTTCCCCGGAAATCCCGACCAAGCTTGTTACAACGCCTCTTTGTCTGGAACCAAGTCACTTCACCTTTACCGCAAATACCGGTAACAGCTATGCCCTTGTTATTGACAAGGCCGTTCTCGACGGGATGGATTTAACAAATTGCGATGAGGTCGGCGTGTTTACTCCGGCTGGCTTGTGCGTCGGCGCCGCAGTGGTCGACGGCAATTGGCCGCTGGGATTAACTGCTTGGGAAGACGATCAGCAAACGTCCGAAATCGACGGGTTTATTCCCGGCGAGGAAATGTCTTTCCGCGTATTCGATCACAGTTCGGGCGAGAATGAAGATTTTCCGGCGTCGGCGACTTATACTGCGGGTGACGGGAAGTTTGGTACGGATTTGTTCAGCAGGCTTTCCTTGTTAGAAGCCAAATCCACGGTACGACAAGTTATCCCGCTGCGGCAAGGATGGGATTGGATTTCTCTGAATGTTCGTCCAACGCAACCCAGCCCTGATAGTGTATTCAAAGACGTCGTCAACAATCTGAATATTCTCAAAGATTGTGCGGGAAGCTTCTGGATCCCCGGCGTGATTAACCAGATACAATCGATTAGCGCCCTGGAGTCCTATATTCTGAATATGCAAGCGCCCGACACCTTGATTGTCGACGGCAAGGAAATAGCGGTCGATACGCCGATTTTCCTTTCACCAGGCTGGAGTTGCCCAGGCTATTTGCCCAAGACGGCTCTCGCTACCGAAGTCGCTCTCGCGAGCGTTTGGGCAAATTTAAATATCATCAAAGACGAAGACGGCAACTTCACGATTCCAGGGATTATTAATTCGCTCCCAACTATGAATCCTGGAGAAGGTTATCAGATGAACATGGGGGCTTTGGACACGCTGATTTATCCGACCAACACCGCCGCAGCCATTTTCGCGAAAACAAAACGCGGAGCGACGCCGACGTTCACAGCGCATAGAACGTCGCAGCACTTTGTTGCCGCACGCAAAGGCGGTGAAAGCTTCAGCATCGTGATTGAAGCCGTTGAATCGAACCAGTTACGTCTGGAAGACGGAGATGAAATCGGCGTTTTTACAGACGCCGGCCTCTTGGTTGGCGCGGCGGCATGGGTCGCGGAAAGCGCGATTCCCATTGCTGCATGGGCGGATGACCCTCAGACTGAAGAAGTCGACGGCTATCGTCAAGGCGAAAGAATGGTTTTTCGTATTTGGCGAACCAACAAAGGCGAAGAAATCGAAGCTGAAGCGGATTTCAGTCATGGTGAAAACGTGTTCGGCGAAGGCTCTTATGCCGTTGTTAAGCTGAACACTGTGGAAATCCCCGACAGCTACTTACTGGAACAGAACTACCCGAACCCGTTCAACCCGGAAACGCGCATAACGTTCGGAATGCCGGAAGCGGGCCGTGTATTCATTACCGTTCACAACGTTCTGGGACAACGCGTACGCACGCTGGTCGACGCCGATTACGAAAGCGGCTACCACCAAATTATCTGGAATGCGACCAATGACCATGGAGTAAGAGTCGCCAGCGGCATATATTTTTACAGAATGCGGACAGGAAAAAACACCGTGCTCCAAAAACGTATGCTTTTGCTTAAATAATGTCGGCGCCGCGCATTACAGAAATGCGCGGCGTTGTCATGCCATCTAGTTGCATCAGTCGTTTAAATAAAAACTATCTTTTGTGAACTGCTCTCTCATTCAAATGAGGAGCAGTTTTTTATTGAAGGAGAATGAACTCTATGAAAAAAGCAGCGACATACAGCATTTATTCAAGGCTTGCCGGAACCTTGTGTTTGTTCATGTTTTTCTCAAAGAGCTACGCACAAACGCACTTTAACTGCATTGCCAACACCGAATCATCCTACAGTATTGTCATCGAGCAAGCCGCCATTGACGGTCAGCCCTTGCAGCCCGGAGACGAAATCGCCGTTTTGACGCCGGGAGGCGTTTGCGTTGGGAGCGTTGCGCCAGATTCGTCCACGCAAGTCGCCCTTGCCGCCTGGAAAGATGATCCGCAAACGCCGGAAATCGATGGTTATCTTTCGGGTGAGATCATGCATTTCCGAGTGTATGACGCCAGCAGCGATTTAGAGATGGATGCTGAAGTGAGCTTTTCTGTTGGCGACGGAACGTTCGAAAACGGGCTTTATTCAGTGATTGAAATGCTCAACGGCGTTTCAAACCCGGCCCCGGTCGTTTCGTTGCCGGATACGGTGAATTTTCCGGAAGACGGCTCGCTGACGCTCAGTCTTGACGAAGTGGTAAGCGATCCCAACAATACGGACGGTTCGTTAACTTGGCAAATGTCCGGCGGTCTTAACGTAAATGCTCAGATTGACGCCGGCGCTCGTACGGCGCTGATTTTTGCTAGCGCGAATTGGCATGGCGCTGAGCAAATTCATTTTACCGCTTCGGACAGTGCCGGCGCTTCCGGCATCGATTCCGTCATCGTCGTTGTGGCGCCGGTGAACGACCATCCAGGAGAGTTTGCTCGCTTGTTACCGGCGGACAGCAGCACGCAGCCGCACACCGCCATTGAATTTAAATGGGCGAAATCAAACGATGTAGACGGGGAGCCGATCACTTACTCCCTGGATGTCAGCGCTGCAGGAATTGACACTTCTTTTGTTGCGCTGCAAGACACAAGCTACAGTCTAAACTTTGGGATATATCCGTTCGTGAGCGGACTGCAAACCGTAAATTGGCGAGTGACGGCTTCCGACGGAGTGCTGCAAACTGATGCAACGAACGGCGAAGGTGGTTTTCAAATAGACGTTCCGACCACCGTTCTCAACGAACAGGGGGAAAAACTGCCGGCAGAATATGCTTTACTGCAAAACTACCCCAACCCGTTCAACCCTTCAACAATAATTGCCTTCACGCTTCCGCAAACGTCTCACGTAACGCTCTCAGTCTTCGACAGTCGAGGAAGGGAAATCTCAACCCTGTTAGACGAGTCCGTCGCCCCCGGGCTGCACGAATTCATTTTTGATGCGGAACGCTTGTCCAGCGGAATATATTTCTACCGTTTGCAAACAAAAGATTTCATCGCTCAGCGCAAATTTTTGCTTATTCGTTGAGCATAGCGAGACGTGAGACCTCACGTCTCGCACCATGAGTATCCTTACCCAATGAATTCGCTTGCATAAGCCTGCCTCTCAAGATATATTGCCACACAAAACTGCTGATACGATCTTCTCACAGAACCATGCAAAAATTCACCCTCGCAATTATTGGCCTTTTTCTAGGGCTTGTCATTCTCTTGCTCGCGTTTGGAACCGGGCGGCGGGATGAAAACGACATTGTCATCTGGACGCAGGATTTTTCGCATGGCCGTGCGGTGCTCGATTCGCTGCTGGACGTGTACATGACGGAGAACTCGGGCGTTCACGTTGAGTTGCGCTATTACGAGACCGAAGAATTGCGCAGCAATTACCTGATTGCGGCGCTGGGCGGCTCTGGCCCGGACTTGCTCTACGGCCCTTCGGACATGATCGGGCCGTTTCACATCATGGGGGTAATCTCGCCGATGGAAGACTATTTCAGCGCCGAAGAATTGGCCAGGTTTGACGAGAAGGCGACGGTTTATTATAAAGACCGTCTCTACATGCTCGCCGACCGCATTGGTAATCATTTGACGCTGGTTTACAATAAAAAAATGATCTCCGAGCCGCCGCAATCAACGGATGAATTGTTCGAGCTCGCCAAAGATTTTTCCAGAGACCTGGACGGCGACGGTTTGATCGACAGCTATGCGCTCGTCTGGAATTTCATTGAGCCGTTTTTCTTCATTCCATTTCTTGGCGGCTACGGCGGCTGGGTCATGGATGAAAACGCACAGCCGACGCTGAACACAGAAGCGACGATCGCGGCTTGTGAGTTTATTTTGAAATTGCGCGACGCCGGCGTGATTCCGCAAGAATGCGATCTCAATATCGCCGACCAGCTTTTCAAAACCCAAAACGCCGCCATGATCATCAACGGTCCGTGGTCGTGGGGCGGGTATATCGATGCCGGCGTCGACATTGGCCTGGCTCGTATTCCGAAAACGCCAGAGACAGGACTTTGGGCCACGCCAATGGTTTCGGCGACGGGTTATTCGCTCAACGTCAATCTGAACGACGAAAAACGAGAGCGCGTTTTGCAGCTTTTACGCTACTTAACTTCGCCGGAAGTCGAACTGGAATTCACCAAAAAGCTCAAAGCCATCCCCAGCCGAAAAGAAGCGCTCGCCGACCCGATTTTTGATCACGACGTCATTTTGCAAAATTCTATGAAGCAGGTTTTGGTTGGCCGCTCCATGCCCATCGATCCTGAAATGCGCGCCATTTGGGACGCGATGCGCCCGGCGTATCAGTCCGTTTTAAACGGCACGCTCACACCGGCGGCGGCAGCCGAAAAAATGCAAAAGGACGCGGAAAAATTGATTCGTGAGATGTTGAACTAAATCGTACCGGGAGTTTTTTTCTTAAAGTTTTTGACTGGATCAACCGGATTTACAGGATGAAGAAATGACGCGAGAAAAGGCAAAGAAATTTTCATTTTCCATCTGGCTTCGCGCCACTTTTTTAGGCTGGGTGATCGGCTTTTTTCTGGTCATTGGATTGGTGCTCATCTGGGATGCGATCGGCGTTGGAAGCAGTCAGTTTATGATCGGTGTCGGCATGGGGGCGGGCGTTGGATTCATGCAAGGGCGGGCGGCGAAAGGTTGGCTCGATTCTCCGAAACAATGGCTAACCATGTCGGCGATTGGCATGGGCGCGCCCTTTGTCGTTTTTGATATTTTCAAAGTTCTCAATTACAAATTGCCTTACTCACTGCCAATTTCCATCGCGGCTGGCGGACTTTTAACCGGTTTGCTGCAGATGCGGCTTTTACCAAGACGATCCGCCAAAATGAACCTTTGGCCGGTTGCCGGTTTCGCGGGTTGGGCATTGGCTGGGGGAGCATCGTCGCTTGCGGATTCATTGCGATTCGTTTCTAATGTCACCGGCGTCTTGGGCGCGCTTCTTTATATTTTGATAGTTTTGGCGGGAGGCGTGATTCTTGGCACGGTTACGGGCGGAGTTTTGATGAAAATGTTCAGTCGAAATTAAGTATCGAGTTAAAGTCCGTTAAAAGCTCCATGGATCGCGAAGGTTTTCAGTGGAAAGAGCGTTTTTAATATCGGCAAGATCAGCAGCAAATTCTTCCGCTTCTTCAGGTGAAATTTTTGGCAATGATACTAGCAAATCCGATAATTTGCCAAGCCTGCCGCTTCTCGAAACGGGACGCAATTCCGCAATCGGCTCCCGATCCCGGAGCAGAATGAAATGTTCCTTTTTTTCGACAACTCGATTGACGAAATCAGAGAAATATCGAGAAACCGTTATGACGGAAAATGCTTCTGCCATGATTTTGTGTATTTTACGTTCAAAAATTAGATGAGAAGCAATATATAACTTCCGTGATGTAGAGCAATCAAAAAGAACAATCTTCAAGACCGATTATAAACGTGACCTACGCCGACCTGCGAGATAATTTCCGCCAGAACAAGATCGCCTATTTCTACATTCTCCCTTCCTTTTTGATCATGGGGTTTGTGGTCATTTACCCCTTTATTTATAACGTCGTCCTCTCGTTCTCGAACATGAACCTTACGCATTTCCGCGATTGGGATTTCGTCTGGTTCGATCAATATATCGCTGTTTTCTCCGAACCGCGATTTTACATCGTGCTCTGGAAAACGCTGGCCTGGACGATCATCAACGTATTTTTCCACGTCACCATCGGCCTTTTCCTGGCCATGCTTCTGAACCGTCCGCTCAGAGGACGGGCGATTTTTCGGACGCTGTTGATTTTGCCTTGGGCGATTCCGCAATACATCGTCGCGTTAACCTGGCGCGGCATGTTCAACCATCGATACGGCGCCATCAACCTTTGGCTTGTTGAAGCAAAATCAGTAATTGAACCGGTCGTCGATTTCATAAATTCAATCTCCGGCCTGGCTTTGCAGGCGCCGCCCTACGAGTGGCTCTCAACTCCTGAAGGCGCGTTCGCCGCGGCCACGATCACCAATATTTGGCTTGGTTTTCCGTTCATGATGATCGTTGCGCTTGGCGGCCTACAATCCATCCCCCACGAACTTTACGAAGCCGCACGCGTGGACGGCGCCAGTCGCTGGCTGCAATTCAAAAAAATCACTCTGCCGCTCCTGAAACCGGTCATGATCCCGGCGGTCTCTCTCGGCTTCGTCTGGACATTCAACAATTTCAACGTGATCTGGCTCGTCTCCGACGGCGGCAAACCGGCGGACCAGACCCATATTCTCGTCTCATACGTCTATCGAGAAGTGTTCAATTATTACAAATACGGTTACGCGGCGGCGCTTTCAATTGTGATTTTTCTCATTTTACTGCTTATCGGCGTGAACATGATTCGGCGAACCAAAGCGACGGAGGGCGCCTACTGATGGCTTCGAAATCCGGCAGAGACCCGCTGTACGTCACCATTCTCATCTACGCGATTCTGATCGTCGCGGCGACGATTGCCGTCTATCCGGTTTTGCGCGTGGTCAGCATTTCGATCCGTCCCGGCGACATGCTGCACACGACCTCGCTCGCTCTGATTCCCGAAAATGCGACTTGGGGCACTTACAAAGAGTTGTTCACTCAGCAACCGTTTTTGCGCTGGCTCGGCAACAGTCTGCTGGTTTCATTCACCGTCACGGTCGTTGGCGTCTCGCTGGCGTCAACCGCCGGATACGCCTTTTCGCGCTACCGTTTCATCGGTCGTGATTTCGGCATGATTGCGCTGATCACCACGCAAATGTTCCCGGTCACCATGCTGCTTTTGCCGTTGTTTTTGATGCTTTTGCATTTGCAAGTGTACGACACCTTTCTGGGGCTGGTGATCGCCTATTCCGCCACGGCATTGCCGTTTTGCGTGTGGCAAATGAAAGGCTACTACGATACGATTCCGGTGAGTCTGGAAGAAGCCGCCCGCATCGACGGCTGCACGCAATGGCAGACTTTTCACATCATCGTTTTGCCCCTCGCCGCGCCCGCGCTTGTGATCACCGCGCTGTTTTCGTTTATGTCCGCCTGGTCGGAATATCTCGTCGCCGCCGTGCTGGTGAATGATCAAAATCTGTTTACTTTGCCGCTGGGCTTGAAGCTGTTCCAATCCGCGTTTGATACGCAGTGGGGGCTTTATAGCGCAGGCGCCGTTGTCGTCAGTATGCCGGTTGTGATTTTGTTTTTATTTTTGAGCCGATGGCTGGTTTCGGGGCTGACGTTGGGAGGGGTGAAGGGGTGAGGCGCATCCGCATAAATGCAAAATGGATTAATGGAATAATGGATTTTTGGAATGTTGTTTTGCCAAAACTCCAACAATCCAATATTCCATTAATCCCCAAAAACGTGGCGCTCACGGCGGGGCTCTGTCTGCTGCTGCTCGGCGGCGATCTTTTCGCGGAGAAAACGGTTCGCCGCATCGTTCCTGGCGTGCGCTTGATTTTGGAAACCGTCCCTGAAAAACCCTGGTCGATTCAGGTTCTTGAAATCGATCTAAAACAAAAACAACTTGCTTTTGAAACGGTCAAAGCGCTGGACAATATCGTTGGGCGCGAGACGACCAGTGCGATGAGTTCGCGCTCAAATCGCAAAAACCGCCGCGTTATCGCCGCGATCAACGGCGATTTTTTCTCGACGGAAGGCAGGACCGTCAATTTGCAAATCCGGAACGGTGAAATCCTGCGTCCGCCCGCAGAACGATCTGTTTTTTTTATCGATGAAAGCGGCAAACCGTCCATTGATATTTTCCACCTCGAAGCCAGGCTCACCGTCAATGATTCGACGTGGTTTCCGATCAAAAGCGTGAACACGCAGCGCGGCGAAGACGCTTTGATTTTTTTCAATCACTATTGGGGCGGAGACACGGGCACAAATGAATTCGGGCGGGAAGTCCGGATTAGACCTTTGGAACGGTTTTGCGTCAATAGAAAGCTCGACATGCTTGTCGGCGAGCGGAGATTGGACGGCCCAGCGATGCCGCTCCACAATGGCACGTACGTGCTTTCCGGGCATGGAGAAGCAGCATCTTTTCTGGAAAATTACGCTGCAACCGGCGATACGGTTCAAGTCTCCTTTGATCTCGAACCGGGGGAAACTGGAATTGTGCAAGCAATCGGCGGCATTCCGCGGTTAATCAAAAACGGCAGAATTCAAATCGACTGGCGCGAAGAAGGCGCGAAAGAAAGCTTTGCGTTTTTGCGCCATCCGCGCACGGCCATTGGTTACACAGCGCAAGCTGACACGGTCTATCTCATGACTGTCGACGGCAGGCAGGAAAATTACAGCGTTGGCATGACGCTCCTGGAACTCGCAACCCACCTCAAAAACCTCGGCTGTACCGAAGCGCTCAACCTCGACGGCGGCGGCTCCACGACGATGATTGTCGAAAACCAAATCGTCAACCGCCCCTCCGACGCTGCGGGAGAACGCCCTGTCGCGAATGCGCTTTTGCTTATTTGGCTCGAGGAGATCAAGTATCCTTAACTCAAGAAGAAGAGGCTTTTGAAGAAACGAAAATAAACGCCGTCTTGCCATCCGCAAAGCAACATGCTTCAATGTGTTGCCTCACCGACGCCAATCAGCGACTATCATGAGCGCCCTCATTTGCCGGTTTTGTTGATGATGAATAATCCATGTCTACTTTTTTCACCCACTTCGGAGATTCAAAATGCGAAATTTGATTCGACCCTTGCTATTTGTTGTTGCTCTTTTCATCAGCCAGGCAGTTGCTGCACAAAATCCGCAGTGGCATTGGTTGCAAGAAGTTAAAGGAACCGAAATGATCAGCGGCAGCGGTATTGTTGTTGACGCGTCAGGCAATACTCTGGTGGCGGGCACTTTTAACGGCACGGCTGTTCTCGGCGGCGTTTCACTGGAAAGTCGGGGTGACTCCGATATCTTCCTCGCCAAGTACAACGAAAACGGTGAAGCGATCTGGGTGAAGCAAGCTGGCGGGGGCAATGGCGACCTTAGCTGGGCCTTAACAGTCGATGGATCGAATAACATGCTGGTCGCCATGCTCTTGGGTGAGGGATCAGTCGTGGGTGATTCCACGCTGAGCGCCGGCGGGACCTACGTTGCAAAGTATGATGAGAACGGGAATATGCTTTGGGTCACGCAGGCCGGTTCCTTCAATCCACGCGATATCGCCGGTGACATGTCGGGCAATATTTCTCTAACGGGTCATTTTGTCGATGAAATATCAATAGGAGACACCACTCTGACCAGCTTCGGCAGTTTAGACATCTTGGTCGCCAGATTTGACAAGGACGGCAATTTTCTGTGGGCCGCCCAGGCTGGCGGCACGGGATTGGAAATAGGCGCCAGCGTCGCCGTAGATGAGATGGGTGCGAGCTACGTCACGGGTTGGTTTTCTGAAATCTCCTCCTTCAATGACACGACCCTGACCAGTATGGGGTTTGGAGATACATTTATTGCCAAGTATGATCATCTTGGCAACTTGCTCTGGGTTTTACAGCAGGGCGGCAGCAGTGGTGATAGCGGCGTCGCGATCGCGCTGGACGCTGACGGCAATATTCTGGTTTTTGGAGAGTTCTGGGAAGAAGCGACCTATGGCGGCGAAACACTCACCAGTCTGGGGCAATTCGACCTCTTTCTGGCAAAATACGACGCCGCCGGGAAACCCCTCTGGGTCAGGCAGGCGGGCGGGCCTGAAGGCGACCATGCCCATGATCTGGCTATCGATGCGGCGGGCAATTGTTTGATCATTGGGGCTTTCCGCGGGGACGTCACGTTCGACACGGTCATGCTCTCAGAAACAGGCGGTGGCGGCGATGCGGACATTTTCACTGCCAAGTATGGTGCAGATGGTGAGTTTTTCTGGGTCGAGCAATCTGGCGGCATTCTCGAAGATTTTCCTTCCGCCATAGCTGCTCACTCTACCGGAGACGCCGTGCTGCTTGGCAACTACGGCGGCTCAGCCCAGTTTGGCGGCGAAACGTTGACGAGTGACGGAGAGCGGGATGTTGTTATCGCCAGACTCGGGGATATGACGACGGACGTCGATCCTGCTTCTTCCCAGCCGTCTGCGTTTCAATTGCATCAGAACTACCCGAATCCTTTCAACCCGCAGACGCGAATTAACTATGATCTGTCTGAAAATGCTCATGTGAAAATATCGATCTACAATACCGCTGGTCAATTTATAGACGTCATCGTCGATGAGCGGCAGAGCGCGGGAACGCATAGCGTCGTTTGGGACGCCTCCGGCTTTTCCGCCGGTGTCTACTTCATTAAGATGGTTGCCGGAAGCGGAAAAGTGAAAACACAAAAAGCGCTTCTGCTCAAATAATTTTATTCCGGTTTTTATCCCGCCGTATGTTTTGATGGCGTGACGCCTTCACGTTTATTTGGTTCGCGAACGCGGGGTTTGGAATAACAAATTCCGCGCTTCTCGGTTGAAACGACTTATCCGTGCAAAACCTCGGAAGCCGGATTAACGCCGACTTTATCCTGCATTCGCGATTCGAATCACGTACGCTGACGTCATTGCGAGCTTCTTCTTGACATCTGAATGACTTTCGAATATCTTGTTTTTGGAAAAAAACTTCCAAAATGCAGGGCAAAATGGAAAAATACATTCCAAGATTCTTCCAAACTTCAGAGCAAAGCTATTTTCTTTTCGGGCCGCGCGGGACAGGGAAATCGACTTTTCTCAAACAGCATTACCCGAAAGCCCTTTGGGTGGATTTGCTGAAGCCGGACGTTTTTCGCAATTTTACGGCGCATCCGGAGCGTATCGCAGAATTGGTGCAAGGCAATCCCGAAGCGAGAACCGTTGTCGTCGATGAAATTCAAAAGGCTCCGGAAATGCTCAGCGCCATTCATAGTTTGATCGAGCAAAAAACCGGCAAGCAATTCATTTTGACGGGTTCAAGCGCGCGAAAACTCAAACGAACGGGCGTCAACCTTCTCGCCGGGCGAGTTTTACTGCGAATGATGCACCCCTTCATGCTGGCGGAGCTGGATCAAAACACCTCACTGGACGATGCGCTAAAACACGGGTTGCTGCCAGTGGTCACGACGGCGATGGACAAACATGCGGCGCTGGAAGCTTATACGACGCTTTATATTCGTGAAGAAGTGCAAATGGAAGGCTTGGTCCGCAACATCGGTAACTTCTCACGTTTTTTGGAAGCCGTAAGTTTTTCACATGGGTCAGTGTTGAACATTAGCGCTGTTGCGCGCGAATGTCAGGTTGAGCGCAAGGTGGTGGAAGGCTACCTGACGATTCTTGAAGACATCCTGCTGGCTTTCCGCATTCCGGTGTTTACCAAGCGCGCAAAACGCAATCTTGTCACCCACCCTAAATTTTATTTCTTTGACGCAGGCGTTTTCACTGCTCTGCGTCCCAAAGGCCCGCTTGACCGTCCGGAAGAAATCGGCGGCGCGGCTCTGGAAGGGTTGATTGGGCAAAATTTGATCGCCTGGAATGCTCACAAAGACAAACCGTTTGAGTTTTTTTACTGGCGTTCTCGCGGCGGCCTTGAAGTCGATTTTGTGCTTTACGGCGAGGAAGGTTTGCATGCATTTGAAGTCAAAAACACTGCCCGAGTGCGCCCGGAAGACTTGCGCGGCTTGAAAGCCTTTCGTCAAGACTATCCAATTGCCAGAACGGTTTTGCTTTATCGCGGCCACGAGCGGTTGATGGTCAATGAAATTCAGTGCCTGCCGTGTGAGGAATTCTTGCGTCAATTAACGCCGGGTTTTTCTCTTCAAAATACTGCGCTGGCCAGTTAGCCCGCTTTTGCCTATGAATACAATTGCTGTTCTTCTTATTCTCGGCGGAATCCACGGCTTTTTGCTCGCCGCAGCATTGAGTTCGATGAAAAAAGGGCGGCGACGCGCGAACCGCATTCTCGCCGCATTGCTGGTCTTGTTTTCGTTAAACATCATTCTGCACACCATCGCCCACACATCCCCCGGACAAGAACGCATCAATATCCCATCGTTTTTCGAGAAACTCTTTGAGCCGTTGTTTTACTTTTTTACAATGGCGCTTTTGTTTGGCCCTCTGCTTCTCTTCTACGTCCGGGCGATAACCGCCACTAATTTTCGCATCGCTGGGAAACAACTCCTGCACTTTGTCCCCGCATCGCTTGCGTTTGTTATTTTTACACTTACGATCTTGTTGAATTCCGACGCCGCCGGGACAAACGAATTTCATCAGCACGCTTCGATCAACGGCGCTATGGCGGCGGTTTCCTGGCTGATCGGCGCGCATTTGATTGCCTACATTTTCGCGGCTGTGCGAGCGATTCTTCAATACACGCACCTTTCACGAAGCAACGTCTCGCCGGTAGAAAACGCCAAGCTGCGCTGGCTGCGTTTTTTTATTATTGGATTTTCTGCGACCTGGCTAGCCGCATTCTTGATCGAACAATTGCACGGCGGCGTTGAAGCGTGGAATTACAACTTCTTGCTGGTTTCAATTTTTATGTACGCTATCGGCTATCAAGGGCTGCGGCGTCCTGAAGTTTTTTCTGAAGTTGAGACGCGTTCTTTGGCGAACAAAAAATATGAGAAATCCACCCTCACCCCACAGCGAGCGGAAGAGATTTTGAAAAGGCTTCAAACGCTCATGCCAAAGGAAAAGCCGCACTTGAAAACCGATTTGACTTTGAATGCACTCGCGAAAATGCTTGCGGCGTCCAGTCATCATCTTTCACAAGTTCTCAATGAGAAAACCGGTCAAAACTTTTTCGAATTCATCAACGGCCATCGCGTTGAGGAAGCCAAAAGGTTGATCACGGATCCCGCCAACGAGAATTTGACGCTTGCTGAAATTGGATTTCAAGCGGGGTTTAACTCAATTTCTTCCTTCAACACAGCCTTTAAGAAGCACGCCGGCTTGACCCCTTCCACATATCGCCAATCGAACGCCTGACGAACCGATAACCTTGTCTGCCAATCTTATAAGTTCGGTACACATGCTCCACTCTCCGGCGTAACCTTCCACCAACTCATCGATGCGCTTCGCACAAAATCGCATATTGAATTCATTGAAGGAGATGAATCATGTCGACACAACGTAAACGCCGACTCATTCCGGTTGCAGTGATCTTCTATCTGGTGATCGGGATCGAGATTCTCTACATGATCAGTCCGTTCGCGCTGTACTATTACTCATCGTATGGCCCAAGCTTGAACTTCCTGCAAAGCAGCCCGGCGACTGCCTGGTTGACGCATTTTTTCTTGCCGCATTATTCCGAAACCAGTTCTTGGCTCCTGAATTCACTGAATCCTTTTGGGCGTATTCTGTTTCTAGGCGGACTCGCGCTTTTTTTGGTTGGTGCTGGTCAAATCTACTACGCAAAATTTCGCCGCAAAGGCGCGGTGACGGCGGGCTTGTATCGCGTTATCCGGCATCCCCAGTACACCGCATTTGCACTCATGGGATTGGGCGTGCTGTTTGTTTGGCCGCGATTTATGGTGCTCGTCATGTATGTCATCATGCTTTTTGTTTATTTTTGGCTAGCAAAAAAAGAAGAGAAAGAGTGCGACGAGAAATTCGGGGAAAGCTATCGCGAATATCTCGCCGGCACATCGATGTTTTTGCCGGGCGACGTTAAAATCTGGCGCAAGTTAAACGGAGACAAGCCAATGCGTCAACATCGTTCAATCGCAAAGGCTTCCTTTGTCATTGGCGCTATCGTGGTTGCAGTCTTGTGCGGATTTGGGATTCGAAACATCGCAATTTCAAAGCTAGCGATTCACAAAACAACCAACGCGGCGACGCTCTCCGTCGTTCAGATTGAGAAAGACAAACTCCAAAAGATTTTCGAGCTTGCGCAATCCGCTCCTGGCGTTTCTGAAAAGCTTCGCGAGGCAGGCCGGGAAAGCGGAAGCGGATTTTTGAACTATGTCGTGCCTAACGACTGGTTTCTCGCCGACCTTCCGCTGGAAGTTATTCCAAAGGGCGTTCACGGTCATGTTAACCCAAAGAACTACAATCGAGATGAGTTCAAAGTGCTTTTTACTGTCGCCGGATTTGCTGGAAATTCCCCGGAATTACCGGACGATATTCTTAAACGCGCCGTTCGTCGCACGCCCATTGTCGTGGTGCGTCTCGATTTGGCGCGGGCAAAAATCTTGTCGGTTGACGAACCCCCGCCCCATGTTTTGTGGGGCGATATTCCTACACCGACATTTTAGATTGTAAAGCCGGTCTTGATTTGTAAGACTGGCTTTGCTCGGTTGAAACAACTTTCCCGCGCGCGGATTTCTGAGTAAAATGCCGCTGACGGAAAAATCACAGAAAATCCAGGGCGGAATTTATGAGCACAACAAACTCAGCGGCGAATAACAGCGCGCCAACGCTGCGCAAGACTTTAGGCGTTTTTGACGGCGTGGCGATTTTGATCGGGATCACGATTGGCGCGGGAATTTTTTCAACGCCGCAACTGATCGCCGGATACTTTTCGAACTTTTATACGATTATTTCGGCCTGGATTTTTGCCGGCGTTTTTGTCTTTCTCGGCGGGCTGATTTATGCCGAATTAGGCACGCGTTTGCCGAACACGGGCGGTGAATACGTTTACTTGAATCGCGCTTTTGGGCCCTACGTCGGCTTCATTTTTGGCTGGGCGCAACTTTTCATTATTCGCACGAGTCCCGCCGCCGGACTCTCGATTATTGCCGTCAACTACCTGGGGCATTTTGTTGAACTCAGCGAAACGATGCGAATCGTTGCCGCGTTGTTGATCATTGCGACGCTTGGAGCTTTCAATTATTTTGGGGTAAAAATCGCCAGCGCTTACCAAAAATTTTCCACAATTTTCAAAGTCGCCGCCGTCGTTTTCCTGGTAATCGTTGGAATCACGACCTTATCGTCAGGTTCCGTGAACCTCGGCGAGACTGTGCAGCCGACTGGGGAACTTGGCGATCTCGGGAATTTTGCCGCCGCCATGATGCTCATCATTTTTTCGTTTTTGGGGTGGGATCGCGTCGGCTACGTGGCCGGAGAAATGAAAAATCCGCGACGCGTGATACCCATGAGCATGTTTATTGGAATAACGACCGTGCTCGTTGTTTATCTTCTGGCGAATCTGCTTTATCACCAAACGCTTGGCATGGAGGGCGTTCGCGGCAGCGAGAGATTAGCATCCGATGTGGCGACGCTTTTGCTTGGCGGATTCGGCGCCGCGTTTTTAGCTCTTGCCGTGGTTTTTTCAACGACCGGCAGCACGAACGGCACAACTTTGACGGCGCCGCGCGTTTATTACGCCATGGCCAAGGACGGACTGTTTTTTAAATGGTTTGACCATATCCATCCAAAGTTTCGCACGCCTTCGCGGGCGATTATTGCACACTGCGCTTGGGCGGCGGTTATTTTGCTGGTGCGGCAAAATTTTCAATCGATAGTTGCAGGCATGACCTTCGCTGTTTTGATTTTCTATGCAATGACGACGCTCGCATTGTTCAAATTCCGGCGCGAAAATGTTGGGGAAGCCGACCATTACAAAATGCCGCTTTATCCAATTTTGCCAGGAATCTATTTTGTCGCAATTGTTATCTTGATCGCCATTCGCGCCTACTATCAATGGCAAGCGTCGCTTGCTGATTTGGCGTTTATTGCGACCGGAATTCCGTTTGCGTTTTATTGGTGCCGAAAGCAGAAATGAACTCGAACCCTCTGAAAAAATGCTTCGTCGTCAGTCCGTTCCAGCAGCAGTTCGAAGAAATTTTTGAATACGCGATCAAGCCTGCTGCCAACGCGTGCGGCTTTGACTGCGAGCGCGTCAAAGATATTCAAGGGCCGATCAATATTATTCAACAAATCATCGCCAACATCTACGAAGCGGACGCGATTGTCGCGGATTTGACCGGGATGAATCCCAACGTTTTTTATGAGCTTGGCGTGGCCCATTCCGTGCCGGTTTCTAATCGAACCATCATGATTTCTCAGGAATTGGACGATCTGCCGTTTGACATCGCATCTTTCCAGGTCTTAAAATACGAGCACAATTTTGAGGGGCACGTCGCGCTGCGAGAAAGCTTGAAAGAACGCATCGGATTTATCCAAACCAATCCTGGCGCCTCGACCAATCCCGTTGAAATGTATCTCGCCGGGCGAAAATCCGAAAAATCGCGCGTTGTGCCGCCGATGTCCGACGATGATCTTTTTGAGCAAGTCGTGCTTTCAAAAATCAGACTCGAAGTTCTCACAATTTTGCGGTCGATTGCGGCAAACGAGCCGGCGCCTACAATCACCGATTTGCAAAAACGGCTGTCGATACAACGGCGAAAATTTTTGGTTCGCGCGCTTGAAGATTATTTAAAAGAAGGATGGGTTGTTCAGGAAAAGGCCGGCGGCGTCGTCAAATGGCGCTTGTCCGAGAAAGGCGGGAAAATCGTGGAGAAGGTTTAGCGGATCCGAGTGTTAGTCAGACAAAACAGGCTGTCGATCTTCTCCAATTTAGCGTCTGGAGCGAGACGATGATCGGTCGGTTCGTCAGGCTCTCGTAACAGAAGTTTCTCCAGGATTTTCCAACGCTTTCAACTGTTAGTGAATTGAGACTATCGGTTTCAGTAGGAGCATGGCGCCAAGGAACGCGCGCCCCTTCGTCACGGCGGCGCACGAGTCCAACGCCGTACGTTTTTCTTCGAATTCGATAACCGCCGTAGGCTTCAGGTCTACTCAACATGGTTTTTCTCCTTTCTTAAGTGAATCTGACAATGGTAAAAAAACATTGTGAACTCCTTGTTTAGGTGATTGCAATTTGTTCTGCGCAAAGCAGTATACTTTTCATGTGTGCAAGGAAATGATTTTAAATCCCGCTCTTTTTGCAGCGAGCGGTTTCAAAATCGTAGCTGCAGCCACGAAATCGTATTCCAAAAAAATCAGGTAATTCGGTGAAATCAGAATTAGCCGCGCGATTAACCCCGCCGGAAACCAAAAATCATAGTTCCGTCGCGCGTATTGCAGATGATTGGTACATCGTCTGTGAATCGAAGAAATTGCGCCGCAAACCCATGCAGGTAACGTTGCTCGGCGCGCCAATCGTGCTGTTCAGGAACAAGAATGGCGCCGTCGGTGCGTTGCTCGATCGATGCCCGCACAGAAATGTGCCGTTGTCCGCCGGGAAAGTAAAGAATGAAAATCTGGAATGCGCCTATCACGGCTGGCAATTTAATACTGGCGGGGTTTGTAAGCTGGTGCCCGGGCTCAACGCGGAACATGAGAAAAAAGGACGCAATGCGGCAAGTTATGCCGTGAAAGAGCAAGACGGCTTCGTGTGGCTTTATGCGACGCCGGGCGTTAAGCCTGAACGCGATCCGTACCACTTTTCGCTTATAAACCATGGCGATTATACAACCGTGACGCAAGAGCTTTCAATAGAAGGCTCCGTTCACGCAGTTGCCGAAAACGCATTGGATGTGCCCCACACGGCATACTTACACGGTGGATTGTTTCGCTCGGAAAATACTGAAAAAAATGAACTTGACGTGGTTGTCCGGCGCTGGCATGATCGCGTTGAAGCGGAATTTATCGGTGAGCCGCGCCCCGAAGGTTTGGCCGGAAAGGTGCTCGCGCCCAAAGGCGGAACGGTTACGCATTTTGATCGTTTCTACCTCCCGTCCATCCTGCAGGTTGAATATAAATTGGGAGAATCGAGTCATCTGAATCTTGCCGCCGCTCTAACGCCAGTCACCGACTTTGAAACGCGGCTTTTTGCCGTCGTCACCTTTCGGCTTCCTTTCCCGGGGTGGTTGATCAAGACTTTGGTCAAGCCAGTGGTGCTTTTTATTTTTGGGCAGGACGCCAGGATGCTCAAAAAACAGACCGAGACCATTGAGCGTTTTGGGGGCGAACAGTATGTTTCAACTGAGATCGATGTTTTGGGGCCGCACATTTTGCGTTTGCTCCGGCAGGCCGAGCGCGGCGAGAGAACGTCGGTCGAAGAACCGACTGTTAAAAGGCTGAAAATGCTGACCTGAATCGAGGCGAGCGGATCATTGCAAGCCGTCGCTCTCGAGCTTAACGCGTACGTTCCGCGGCGCTTTGGGGGCTGTCAAATCTTTCGAATCGTTCGACACGATCCATCCTGTTGCGTCTGACAAATCCATCAAATAAACGTCTTCCGGCGAGCCCAATTCCCGCCAATTGCTGGTAAACAAAACATAATTCCCGTTCGGCGACAAAACGGCGTTCGGCTGATCCCAGTAATTATTGTATGAATAATCTCCGACTGAAAAACGCTGGCTGCGGTGGTGCGCCAGACGACGGACTTCGTACGATCCGTCAAGCTTTACCGCGAAAATTTCGTCTTCAAAGGGCAAGACTTCCTGGTTAGCGAGGCCTTCCGGAATGCTGTAGGTGCTGACCAGCGCCCAGCCCGGCGCATTGCGATTCTGGCAGGAAATCAACATGCTCATCCCCCAGTTCAAACCTAAAAGGTCGGTTTTTTCACCGTTATCCAAGCGGTACATTTCGATATGCCGCAAGCGATCCGGGTAGCCGCCCTCGGCGTTATCGGTAACGTAAACTTCGTTGTTGTTTGCGTCGAATCCCATGTCTGCATGATCGCTGAACGGATAATACCCGTGCGGCATAAGTGAAATTTCAGGCAGGCTGTAAACATCCACGCCTTGCCACTGACCCTTGCCATGAGGCGTGCCAACCAGCAAGGTCAGGTATTTCCCCGACGGCGAAATGCTGACCCAATCAATCTGTTTTCCGGTCGCCGAAATTTTTGAACCGATGATTTTTCTATCGACCAAATCGAAAACAAAAAAATCCTGTAAGCCGCCGAACCAGGGCCATTTTCGCCCAGCCAACCCTACGATTCGCCCGTCAGCACTGTAATTGCCTTCATCGTAATTTGTGATGAACTCATATTCCTCAAATTGATGAATCGTGGAGATGACGTTCGTTTGAAGGTCAAGTTCTTGAATTTTGTTGGCGTCGAACCAGAGCAGCTTGTTCGGGTTGGAGGGACTCCAGCGCGGTTGAGGATCGGTTTGGCCGTTTCTAATCGGCAATTGCTTGAGCCGTTCCCCGGCAATTGAGAATAAATGCCATCGACCGCCACGCTCGTAAACGAGAATTCGACTCTCGTCAGCATTGAAGGGATTGAGTTTCGGGTAGTAGCAAATGAACCCTTTTCCGCCTTCAGAGCTTGCATCCGTGAGGCGTTTTATCTGCGTGCCGAATACCGGGTCCGTATAAACGCCGCCTTTCCGCGGACGTGAGACGCTTGGTTCGGAGAATGGCGTTTTAGAGGAAATTAGAGCAGTGTTTTGCTGAGAAAACGAGGCGTTTGGAAAAATTGGCAGTGTAAAAAGTACCAGGGAAAAAGCGCTTTTAGTCACGGACAAAACTGAACGACGTGAAATGAAAAAACGGCGTTTCATGGCTGAATTCTTGAAAAATGAATAAGCGGCGAATTACGATTATGTTATCGCACCCAACAATCACGCTTAAAGACAAGAATTATACCGCAACCTTTTCCGCCTCATTCTAAACGACTTTTTTATGCACGCTCCAGTCGCGCCAACAGTGTTTCATCTAGCCTGGTTGAGCTTTAAGCTTCGGTCACTATGTCCAAAAATTCTCTCGAACGCCGTTTCGCGGTGTCAAAAAATACGTTTGACGTCCGGCGAACGATTGCCGATTTTATCCAAGCGGTTGCATCAATTCCTGAATTTTATCTTTTTCTACCGCTTCTGCAAAAGCGTCCCGCAGGCGTTCTCCTTCTCTTGCAACTTTCTTCCAATACTGCACGCGTGCATTATCTTCACCGGCAAAAAACCAGAAGTCCTTTCGATCTGGAATTTTACCATAAGGCAGACGCCGCAGAAATTCTTCCGATGGAGCGATCAACAGAACGTTTGTCATGTTTTCGCGCTTCGGCTTGCGCCAGGGGACGAATTTGTCCAGCCAACCGGGGATAATTTGATCGCAGTAGTGCGGGTAGAGAATAATTTTCTGATTTGAATCGTACGGTAAATCAAGGTGGTAATCGACCACCCCGCCGTCGCGGTATGTTCCGGCCGGAGCGCCGGAAATATCTCTGACGCCGGACATGGCCAAAGGAATCGAACCGCTGGCGAGCAGCGCCTGGCGAACATTTCCCGGCTTCAGAAGAACGCAATCCGATTTTCCGAGCACTTCTTCAGAAATTGGCGGGCGCGACTTTGGCGAATGAAATATCGCTCGCTCAAAAAAATATTGTACGCCTTCCCGCGCAACCGCATTCGCTGCCGCCGCCCCTAAGGAACCGATTGCAAGCGGAAGTTTTTCATCTCGACTTGTCCAGCCTTGACAGCGCACCGTTAAAAAGCTAGCGTGAAATCTTTTGTTCTCAACGACCTCGTCGGCGCCGCTTGAGCCGAGAACATGATCCAGAATCTTGAAGCTCTTTTGAGAAACTTGTTCCGGTGAAGGCCTTTTTGCATAGCATTGATAAATATAAGCGTTCTCAAAACGTTTGCCCGCAGCAACGGGATCGTTTTGCGCCGCACAGGCAAATCGCCACGCACCGCTGGACGCGCCGATCAAGGAAACGGGCGACTGATTTTTGAGGAACCACTCGCCAAAAAGGAATCGGTCAAGGCGGCTCAAAATCAACCATTTCGGACCGCCCGCAGCGCCGGGAACGACGCCGACCATTTCCGGCGACAAGCCCTCTTTTTGAATGCGTTGATAAGCGCGTTCTCCGGCAAAAAATTTAAGGGGGAACTTCAATTCTATTCTGACGACTGGAAGCGATTAATGGTGCATTTTTGCGAGCGTTTCCTCGGAATCAACATATGATTCGTAGGAATAAAGGGAGGGCAATGTATGGGGAGGGGAAGCTTCAACCACAGCCGCCGGCAAAAACCTGATGATGTTTCCGGCTGTACTTTGCATCGATAAAGTTTTCATGTTCTCGACGTTTCCAATGGAGCGTTGCAAAATATTCTGACATTAGTGCTCGTTATGATTTATCGACTAACGGTAGCGATTAGCCGCAAGCCGCTGCGGCGACCTTTCTAAAAGCTACGGAGACGCCGACGAGGGAGCAACGCTGAAACCGTCGAGCGGTTTGTTGGCTGCATCGCGGATTATACGCCCTAATGAATCGCTATCGGACGACCTGGAGAACCAGTTGCACCTTTTATAGGCAACGGGATAAAAACGAAAAGGAATTCGCGTACCTGAGTTGCAAGCAGCGACTCGAACGTCATAAACTCCAAGTTGAAAATGCCATTCTTCATCAGCAGATCGAAGTGTACACCCGCCTGACCAGGAGGCTCGGCACTCGAGTCTGAACCGATCATCGAAGCTTGTTTCTCAATGACCCACTGGGCTACTTCCTGGTCGACGCCCGGCCAGTTGAAGCTCGTGTACTTTTCTGCATCCCCGATGATACGCCACCACCCGAAGTTAAAAAGAAGGGCGTCACCGGGCGTGATCGTTGCTTCATCAATACCTTGACGCTCAAGCGAATTCCGAACATCTTCCATCGTGACCACATAGCCGTCAGGCAAGGTAGGAACGCCCTTTAGTCCGGCCACATCGATCAGGATTCCCTTCGTTATGATGGGCTTCACATGCTCGATACCCAACTTTTTTAGCCCACTAGAATCGTATATATCTTCGGTTGTGAACCCATTGTAGTAAGCGTCTCTGGTTTCCCCGTTTTCCAACGTAACGCGCCGCCCAACATGCCCCAGACCATCGAACTGCGTTCCCGTTTGCCCGATGCTCGCCGTAAGAGTTTCTCCATTGATTAGCATTCCGCCCTCTCCGTATGGACCGCCGGTCTCAGGTACATTAAATTGATATACCCTGGATCCGATCAACGGTATGTCATTGTGGTAGACGAACCCCAACTCATAGACATTTCCAGTTTTAACAAGTGCGAGTGACTCAACAATTTTTTCAGGGGTGATCCAGTTCGATCCGCCGGCTTGATCTTCGCTCCCCCATATCGGATGCGGCCACCATGGCTCATCTTCAGGTGCTTGGGCGAGTACCACACCTGAGATACAGATTAACTGAAGCACAATAAACAAGAGTTGGAACCGGCCAAGAATTTCTTTCATAACGATCACCTTGTGTAGTGTAGACGTCTTCAAGAGCCTTATTGGGCGTATACATAGATCATTGAGCCGCCAAGACGGCAACCAGAATGTTTCCAGTATTGGAAACATAATAGCCGGTTATTTCAAAAATAAAAGGAGTTCCCGTTCAGGATATCAAATCGTCTGACTTGATGCATTCAAAGTATCGTAAGAGATGAGAAATGTCAAGCCAAACGCCTCATAACGACGCTTGTGATCTGCAACGCGCACAACGGCGTCATGCCAAAATAATGCAAGATACGGCAGACTCGAAAACGCCGGAGTACAAGGCTTGCCTTGCTCATTCTCATCGGGGTTTGGCTCTTTGAATTTCTCTCTTCGCCCTGAAAGGGCTGGATAACATAGCCCAGGGCAGCGCCCTGGGGTTGGAAATCATATCATTTTTCAAGCCCTGTAAGGGCGATACAAAAACGGCGTCGGAACTCAGCTTGAGCCTTCGATCTCTTGTATCGCCCTTACAGGGCTTGGAGATTTTTGATATTTTCCATCCAGGGGCGTTGCCCCTGGCTATGATATGGCGCCCTTTCAGGGCAAAATCATCAGCTTCGCGTCCGTCAACAGTGGAATCGCAAAGCCTGTCGTTTTGATATTTCGCACTTCCGGCGCCTTGATGAACATATTGATTTAGTTGGTGTTAACGCGTCAATGCAAAATTGCATTTCAAAAGAGTCTTGAAAAAGCCAAACTCCAGCGCACAGCAAGCTTTGCACTCCGGGTTACTCGGAAGGTTGGTTCATTTCTTCAAAAGGCGTTACCTGAGGACCATTAGTTTTTCCACCCTCGAAACGCCGCCGGAATATTCGAGGCGGTAGAAATAAACCCCCGAGGTGACCGGCCTGCCCGACTGATCTACGCCGCGCCATTCGATAGAATTCCCGCCTGCATTTGAACGCACAATTTGCCGCGTCCAGACGGTTCTGCCGAGTTGGTCGAAGACGACGAGCCTGCCGTCTTTCGCGCCGATTCCAATGTTGAAACGAATTTGCGTTGACGCGGAGAACGGATTGGGCGCGTTGCCCAGCAGACGAAATTCAGCGGGCGGGGTTTGCGTTTCCGGCTGCGGCGCGATTGCGGTGGTGATAAAATCGCGCAAAAGCAATCGCAGCGCTTCCGGCTTGTTTTGCGGCGTTGTTTGCTGAGACTGATCGGTTGTGTTCAGGCCGTGACACGAAGTGCAGACGCGGATTTCGCCGGGCTGAAAAGTGAGCCAATACCGCTCGCGAACGACCGGTTTGCTCTCGTCGTCGGTCAATTGCCAGGTCATCGCGCGGCGGGCGGGGACAAAGGCGGCCATTGAACCGTCTTCGGCGATTTTTGCACTGCCGATTGGATTTTCCGCCGGAAAGTTGTTGGCCTGCAAAGCGTTTTCATCATTCAGGAAATTGGCCAGGATGCGCCGTCCGGCTTCGGGATCATCAACGCCGCCGTAGCCGCGGATTTGGTCGCCCTGAAAAAATTGCAGGTAAGAAACGTCGTAAATTTTGCCGCCCGCGCCGGTCGTTTGCGTCGCGGTGTTTTTCACGCGCAGATTGAACGGCTGCTGCCGATCCGCCTGATCGCGCGTCGTCACGTTGCGGCTGACCACAAGCGCCAGATCGTTTCGCTTCAAGTAATTTTCCAGCGTCGCCACGCTCACGTTTTCTTCGGCAAAAACGTCCAGTTCAGGCTGTTCCAACTCCGTTTGACGCGGCGCCGGTCTTGGACGGGCAGCCACTTCCACGGGGCTCATTTCCCACAAATCGCCGGAATAATTTACCCGAACGTCCGGGTCGTGGTAGGTGACCGATTTGAAAATGCCGCTGGTCAAGGGCTGATCCGCGACCCAATACTCGCCGGACTTTTTCAAAGTTTTCAAGCGGAAATCGTAGCGTGATTGCGGTTGCGCGCGCGTGCCGATATTATCATCCATGCGCGTCTCAGGCGTGTGGACGGCGATCACCTGGCCGTCGGAAAGCGGGAGCGGATTGCGGTAAAGACCGGAATGATTCGGGCTCGGATTATTGCTGTAATCAGCGGTTTCGCGATGCGTGACGTAGGTCACGAGCGCCTGATCCGGATTGACCGTCGGCGCTCCGGCGAGCGTGACAATCTGCCCAGCGGAATGGGTGAAAAACTCCGGCGCGTCCGTCCCGTAAAACCGTCCAGGCTGCGTCGGGTCTTCCTTGAGGTGAAAGAAATTGAACAATTCGAGCTTGTTGAAACGCGGCGTGGTTTCGGCGATAAATTCCTCCAGATTGCCGTCGTCGTTCAACGCCCGATCAAAGTACTCGTGCAATTCATGCCGCCCGATGTGGTTCAGCGTCTCCAACTCTGTGCCGTCTTCATTGATTTCCCAAGGGAAAAAATGATTGAATCGATGGCCTTGCATATTTGTGCCTGCGAGCAAGTCGTCGCGGCCCTTGCGCGGTTCCGGGAAAATTTCCTCGCGTGAAGTCAGTCGCTCGGCTCCGACGGACTCGTCGGCGTAATTGAATGTTCCGTAATCATACCCTCCGCCTGAAGCGTCCGCGTCCGCCTGTTGATCGCGCTGCAAGTGATCCCAGCGTGTAAAAATCACGCGGCCAAAACTATCGATGATCGGCGTGAAGTTGCCGGAGGGGGAATGATCGAGCAGGAACAAATCGCCGGTCGCAGGAACGAGACTCCAAAGCCCAGTCGTCGTTGGCGCGGATTCGTATTCGTCGCGTTGAGGATAGAGATGGCGTTCGCCGCTGCGCGGGCGGTCGGAAGTGAAAATGATGCGGTCGTCCGTGCCGTAAATCGGGCTGACGTTGTTATAATTTTCCGGCTGGTTCGGCAGTTTTGTGATCACCGCCGTCTCGCCTTTATTCAATCCGGAGATTTCGTAGATCTGCCAGCAATAATCGTTGTACTGGTACTGCAGCGGCCCGCCGATGACCATGCTGAACAGAGCTTTCTCGCCATTCCAGTGTACGGCGGGATCGCGCACGGCGATGCTATTTTCGCCCTGAAAACCGATCACGCCGAACCCGGCTTCCTTAGTCAAGTTTCGCAGTTCGCCGTCGGGATAGCGAATAAACAAATCTCCGCCGCGCCCGCAGGCATTGATATCGCCGAGATGGTTGCCGAATGTTGCGCCGATGGTGAGAAAATCGTCGGGGATCGGAACTTGCGTGACAAATAGAATCGGGTTGGCGGTTTGCACGGGTTGTTGTGCAAATATCGGAACGAACGACAGCCCAAACGCCGTTACCATCCCCCAAAAACGCAGAATCCTTGCCTGCCTTTGCATGCTTCCTCCATGAAGTGTTGAAACCAATTACACGCCAAACTTCAGAAACGTATCAGCACCTGCGCGGAAGTGCAAATGAAAGTTTGATTTTTTATGATCGAAAATGGTTTCAACACAACTTGAGGAACACGTTCTTTGCGGAATGGCGTCGAAATGCAAGGCGAGCTTTGCATTTCATCCCGCCCGGCAAAACGTCTTAGAATGTTGAACTGAATCGAGAATGCCTTCGGAGAATTAGCAAGGCAAGCCTTGCACTCCGTTTCTCAGTCCTCAGCCGCAACTTGGCTGAACATCAATTCCGCCTACCATGATCATCGGGCGTGACGAGTTCCGTGCCCATAGTTTTGCCTTTTTTCACTGCCGGAACGCCTTCCTGCATCCAGACGGGAGCGGGGGCGTCTTTGAGATAATGATCGAAGAATTGCTGCATGCGAATCGCGAAATCGACTTGATTTTTGTGCTGGCGCAAGCCGTGCGCTTCGCCGTTGTAGTTGAGCATCCAGACAGGCTGGTTCAGGCGGCGCAGGGCGACGAACAATTCGATGCCCTGGTACCACGGCACAGCGCCGTCTTCGTCGTTGTGCATGTACATGAGCGGCGTTTCGATTTTATCCGCCCAGAAAATCGGCGAGTTTTCGATGTAGCGCAACGGGTATTCCCAAAGCGTGCCGCCGATGCGGCTTTGCGTGCGTTCATACTGAAACATGCGGCTCATGCCAGAACCCCAACGAATCCCGCCGTACGCGCTCACCATGTTCGAAACCGGCGCCCCTGCTTCCGCGGCGGCGAAGAGATTTGAGCGCGTGATCAAGTAAGCGATTTGGTAGCCGCCCCAGCTGTGTCCCTGCACGCCGATACGTTTCTTATCGACAAAACCTTTTTCCAAAACGCTCAAAACGCCGGGCACAACAGCGTTCACGCAGCTTTCGCCCGGATAGCCAACGCGGTACGGAATGTCCGGCACAAAAACGACATAGCCGCGACTGGTGTAAAATGAAAAACTGATGCTCGAACGCGCGGGCGCGGGCGGACGATGCGAGTGCAGGCCATTGGACATTTTCTCGTAAAAATACACCATCATCGGATATTTTTTGCTCGGATCGAATTTTTCCGGCTTGTAGAGAATGCCCTGCAACTCAATCCCGTCAGCGGAATGCCACGAGGTTAATTCCGCGCTTCCCCACAAATATTCCGATTGCTGCGGGTTGGCGTCGCTGATCTTTTTCGCGCCTGAGAAATCGACGGCGCTCGTCCAAAGGTCGGGAAATTCGACAAAACTGGAGCGCGAATAAAGCAGAACGTCTGCCTTTTTCGCTTTTCGCGGGTTGGAAAAGCGGCGATCCATCATCACTAACTCGTGCGGCGCGGACGAACCTTTGATGCGATCTGTGTAAAATCCGCCCGCCTTCGTGTCGAGGCGAAACGCCGACAAAAGCAGGGGTTTCGAGGCGTCAATACCATTTTCGTCACGATCGAGACGAACATAGCGAAAACGCGTTTCCGTTTTCCGGCCTTCGCCTTCGGTCAAGTTGCGCGGCGCATTCTTTCCGGTCGGATCGAGCGCCCAAACGTCGTATTTGTCGTAAATCAAAAACAGCTTATCGTCGTTCGTCCAGCCTGCATCTCCGTAAGAATACGGCTTGTACGGCCAGTCGTGAAGTTCGTTATCCAGCCGCTCTTCAATCCTTGTGCTCGCGTTAACAGTTTTGCCGCTTTTGACGTCATAAACAAACCACTCCAGAACATCGCGATCCCACCAGGAAATGTAACCGGCATTTGGAGAAAGCGTTGCCGTTGATTGCAGTTTCTCAATTACGGCTTTTCGTTCACCGGTTTTTAAGTCGACGACATAAACGTCGTTGAATCGCGGCGATTCCCAGGAAATTTCCTTGCGATACGCCATGTTCGAACGGCCAACCGCAATGTCTGCGTCGCCGCGATTGCCAAGAGTAATCTCCGGCATGTTTTCATCCGCCAACTGCACGATTTTCTTGCTGTCGAGATAAACGACGGCGCGGTAGCTGCGCTCTCGTTCTTGTTTCGCGCGCACAAGCTGCATCGGCTGCAAGAGCGGATCATTCCAACTCCAAATATCGAGTTTAACTTTTTCGTCTTCCGGCGTTTCTTCTTCGGGATCCGGCTCCGGTTTTGGCGCAGAACCGAAAAAGATGCGCTTACCGTTTTCCGAAAAGGAAACGTCGCCGTACTGACTGACGCTCCACTCAGGCGGGAATGCGCTCGCTTCAGCTTGCGCGATGACGGCGGCTTCAGTATCGCCCGCTCGCCAATGGTAGAGTTGAAAAAGAGGCTTATCAGCCAGAAAATCGTCTCGATTGGAAACAAAAGCCAACTGCTTGCCGGACTTGTCAAATTCAGCCTTCAAATATTCTCCGGCCCCTGCCAAGACTGTCGTTTTCGCGCCTGAACCGGGCTCGACCAAATAAACGCCGTCGGCTGTGCTGTCTTTGCTTGAAGCGGTGAAGAACAAGCGCTCGCCGTTCTCGGAAAATCCGTAATCAACGACGGATTCGAATCGGTGCTCTTCGCCGGATTCAAGGTTGCGCAGAACGAGCGTGGTTCCTTCCTTCTTGGGCTTTTTCTTCTTTTTGTCTTTAGGCTTTTTTTCACCCGACTCTTCGCTTTTTTTCTCGCCTTCGGATTTCTCTTTCTCTTTCGCTTCTTCCTTTTTCTTGATCTCTTTTTCCAGCAGGTAAGCCGCCCATTCGCCGGATTCTTTCGGCATTTTGAATGACTTCACTCGCGCAGCCATGAATTTTTCACCGGACGCCAAATTGATGATTCCCAGTGAATCCTTCGGCGCTTTTTCATCCTTCACTTTGTCGCGCTTGGCTTGCTTAACGGAATCTTTGAAAGCGCGAACCATAAAAACGGCAAAACTTGAGGCGTTGGAAAACGCAGCCGATTCACCGCGCGGCACGACGAAACTTTGTCCTGAACTTAGTCCTTTAATTCGAAGTTCAGCATCTTTATCACGCGGGCTTAGGGAGAACATCGCCCATTGCCCGTTGTTCGAAATCATCCGTTCATTGATGTTGTTCCAAATGTCGTAGGCGCTGTGGTCCAGCACTTTTTTTTGCTGCGCTCCTGCAGAAGCTATCCAGGCAAGCAAGAAGCACGCGCTTAATAAGGCTGAAAAATAGCGAGGTTGGCTTTTCATGATTTCCTCCAAACGCTCAAATTTGACGGGAATGTTTTTTTACAAAAAAGTCGATTTGGCGGGAGATGCAATAGATTCGCGCCGATGAAGGGTTTTGAGTGCGATGGAGATCAAAAAAAGAGAGCGATGGGTGACACCGCTCTCGAAAACTGGAATTTGTATGTTGAGGAAGTTTTTAGCAGGATGTTATTGGGCAGTTGTGAGCGAAGCGCCTAATCATCGTCATCTTCGAAGAAAGAGATGTCAAGGATTTCGAATTTTTTTTCACCCCTCGGCAATTTAACAACAACCTCATCGCCGACTTTGTGCTTCATAAGATGCTTGGCCATTGGCGACTGGTAGCTGATTATGCCTTTTTCAATGTCCGTCTCGCCGTCGCCTAAAATTGAATAAGTGACCTCAGAATTGTCGGCGGTGTTGCGAATCGTAACTTTTTTACCCAGGGTAACGATGTCCGCGGGCAAATCTTCTTTGCGAATCACCCGAGCGTTTGCGAGGCGCATTTGAAGCGCCGACAGTCTTGCCCCGTAGTTGGCCTGTTTTTGCTTGGCCGCTTCATATTCTGCATTTTCGCGGAGATCGCCGTGATCTCTTGCCGTGCCAATCTCTTTCGCGATATCGTTTTTGAGATAACGCTCTGTTTCCCTGACCTCCTTTTGAAGTTTTTCATAACCTTTTTCCGTAAAATAATAGACGTTCATTCGTCTCCTCCAATCATCTTCATTTATTAAATCCGGCTTGGTTTGGCGCATATAAAAAATGTGCGCGCCGCCTCGTCGGCAACGCGCACAAAGAAAATATACAAAAGCCGCAATGGGATTTCAACTGTTTTCTAAGAAGCGGGGCAACTCCTTAACCGCCGCAACAGAAAAGTATTGTAATCCGTTGACCGTCTGCTAAATTTAATGCCCTCATTAAAACGCGACGACTCCATTTATGAATAAAGAGTTAGTACTGGCGCCTGACAAACTTGCGGTATTCCAAAAACAGCTTTTGTCATGGTACGATGAGGAGAAGCGTCCGCTTCCCTGGAGAACGACAAATTCGCCTTACAAAATCTGGGTCTCCGAGGTTATGCTCCAGCAGACGCAAGTCAAAAAAGTGCTGGAGTATTACGAGCGATTCCTACGATTATTCCCAGACATACCAACACTCGCCGGCGCTGATCTGGACGGCGTTCTGAAAGCTTGGGAAGGGCTTGGGTATTACGCGAGAGCGCGCAATTTGCACAAGGCGGCGCGGGAAATCGCTGAAAAATACGACGGCGTTATACCGGAAACATACGATGCGTTAACGCAAATCAAAGGCATAGGGCCTTACACGGCGGCGGCGGTTTCGAGCATTGCGTTTGGCGAAGAGAAAGCCGTTGTTGACGGCAATGTCATCCGCGTCCTCGCCCGCTTATTTCAAATTGAAGACTATCCGAAACAAACTGAAATTCTTCGGCAAATCCAGGAGGCGGCGCAAGCGCTTTTGGAACCGTCCAGGGCGGGCGACCATAACCAGGCGGTGATGGAGCTCGGCGCGACGGTTTGTTCTCCCCGAAAACCCAAGTGTTTGCTGTGCCCGGTCTCTAATTTTTGCCGAGCTTACGGCAACATGCCGGATCCGTCAAGTTTGCCGGTAAAGGCCGTGCGTAAAAAAACGCCGCATTACGATATTGCCGTCGGCGTGATTTGGGATGAGGGGTATGTTTTTATTGATAAGCGCCTCGAAGAAGGTTTGCTTGGCGGGTTGTGGGAATTTCCGGGCGGCAAAATTGAAGCGGGCGAAACGGCGCAACAAGCTGTTAAAAGAGAAATTAAGGAAGAGTTTAGTCTCGACGTGGAGGTCGGAGACTTTTTGATGGAGGTCAAACATGCGTATACCCATTTCAGGATTACGCTGCACGTTTATCACTGCCTCTACCGAGGCGGCGAACCCATGCTCAACGCTGCAACGGATTGGCAATGGGTCAAGCCGGAAGAGCTCTCGTTCTATGCGTTTCCGGCGGCAAACAAAAAAGTTATCGCAAAACTGCTGGCGGATTTCGCCGCGCCTCGCCCTAACGCCCCAAATTGACGAAGACCTTTTTATAGATGAAGAAACGATAGATCGGCTCAACACGCCGTGGAAAGTCATTCTTTTCAATGATGATATTCACAGCTTTGACGAAGTGATCCTGCAGCTTAGGAAAGCAACCGGCTGCACTGATGAAAAAGCGGAAAACATTGCGCTTGAAGCCCATTTTCGCGGCAAGGCGGTTGCGTTTGCCGGATCGTTTCAAAAATGCTTCAAAGTTGCGGGGGTTTTGCGGGAGATTCAGCTTGTTGTAGAAATTGAAGGTTAACCACGTAGAGACGCGATGCATCGCGTCTCTACCAAGAAAGAATTCAATCCTCGCCGTCAATGCAGTTTCCAACAATTCAACAAAGGCTCGCGCTCAGAAGCAACCCCGCCGCGGGCAGACACGTCATGCTCCAAAAATGGCGTGATTTGCTGTTTCTGCATTGGGAAATTGATCCGCACGTTATCCAATCGACATTGCCGGAAGGATTGTTTGTTGATACGTTTAAAAGCAAAGCGTATGTCGGCGTCGTGCCTTTCTGGATGGTGGACATTCGCCCGCGCTTCTGTCCGCCGATTCCCCCCGTCTCAAATTTTCTGGAGATGAACGTTCGGACATATGTTCATGACGCCCGCGGAACCCCTGGCGTGTGGTTTTATTCGCTCGACGCCAACCAGCACCTGGCCGTCAAGCTTGCCCGAGCAGGCTTTAAACTGCCTTACTTTTTTGCAAAAATGGAAGCTGAAAAATTGCCTGCAACCGGCGAGATTCGCTTCAGGTGTGAAAGAGATTCAGGCGAGGTCGGCTTTACTTCAGAATTTTTATATCGACCAATGGGAGAGACGTTTTCAAGCGTTCCCGGCGGGTTGGAATTTTTCCTCATCGAAAGGTACTTGCTTTACGCTTACGGCAACGGCAGGCTTTTTTCAGGGCGAGTCTTCCACAAACCGTACGTTCTTCAGAAGGTCGAAGCAAGGAAATGGGATTCGAATGCGCTACGGCAAAACGGGTTTGATGTTGGCGACAGTCCCCCGGATCATGCGGTCTGTTCCAAAGGAGTCAGCGTCAAAGTCTTTGCATTGCAAAAGAACTCCGCGCTCAAATATCCGCCTTCGCGACATACCCCATCGCTTCGTGCATGACCTTGGCCGCCAAAATTGCGGTGCGATCATGTTCGTCGACTTCCGGGTTGAGTTCCACCACGTCCATGCCCACCAAATTCCATCGCATGTCCTGGATAAAATTAATCACCTGACGTGAATTCAGCCCCCCGTGAACCGGATGAGAAACGCCGGGCGCGCATCCAGGGTCGAAACAATCCAGATCAATGCTCAAATAAACGTGTGCGTTGTCCGGCAAATAGGCAAGGGAAGGCAGACTTTGTTGAATCGTCCGGGCGTTAAAAATGCGCAGACGATCGCCGTGATGATCGGCCACCTGTTGCTGCTGCGCATTCATCGCGCGGATGCCGAGCTGCGTCACGCTGTCAACATGCGACATTTCCAGAATACGCGCGGCTACACAAGCATGAGAGTGAATTTTTCCGTTATAATCAGGGTAAAGATCGGGGTGCGCATCAAACTGGATGAAGTGAATTGGAATTTTGAGAGCGGCAAGCGCTTCAACCACTGGAATTGTCACCGCATGGTCGCCGCCTGCAAAAAACGGCACCTTTTTGGCGAGAAACAGCTTTTTGGCCCACTCGCGATAAGCATCGAAAGTTTGCGCCCAATCCGACTTTTTCTCTACGTCGCCTAAATCGGTGACGAAACGGTACAGATCAACGCCGGTCTCGGTTGTGGCGTGAAAACAATGTCCGTCGTAAGCTTTTCGTATTTTATCAGGTGCGTGACGAGCGCCGGAGCGGAAGGTGGATTGCTTGTCGCTGGGGAGACCGCTAAAAACGAGCTTACCGCTTTCAGCAAAATCGCGCGTCTTGGTAAAACATCCTGCGAAAGGAATGGGGCTGGGATTTAATCTGGGCATGCTTCAAATAACTCCTGGTGTACTTCTGCGAAAATGCTGTTGTTGCTGTCTCTTATACACATCTCCGAGCCCACGAGACTCCATTGCAT
>CAXHAT010000005.1:0-87225 GCA_964014485.1 uncultured Deferribacteres bacterium | reverse complement strand
AAAAGTATGAATATGTGCAAATTAAATTCTGAAAATGGCCGCTTTTAAAGTGCCCGCGACTGGCCGGATTTAAGTGCCCCCCGACAAACGAACTGTCCGAATTATGGGGTCCATTATATTCCATTGTTTTGCGTCCCAATTCTTCGTGCTTCCGAAATCTAAATCTAAAAGGGTTTCAATCCCTTTGACCATTTTGAAAATATTGCCTTGCTTAAAGGCTTTGTTGCTCCAATGAGTCCAGAACCATACTCATCAGCTTCGTGGAACAGGAAAGAGTCTTTATTTGCAAGAGCTACATTTACAATGTTTTGGGCAAAAGCGTTCATCGGAACCTTGTATTTTTTCGTCCGCTCAATCTCCTGAAAAATTTCCAGTATAGTATCGGAAGATGATTCGACCAAAGTTCGGCAGAATTTTTTATGAGCAATAAGAAGCAAAACGTTGTTTGCATGAGTAGCGACGGCTCGCTTGTCCTTTCCTGTCGATTCATTTCTCTCTATTGAGTGACGGATGATAGACTTTACTGATTTTTTGAACTCATCTGCAATTACTGGTAATTCGGAAGGCGAGCCTTTGATGATGATCTGCTTGAGTGCTTCGTAGTAGCGTTTTGCATTCGAACTGCCAAATTGGGCGGGCTTGATAAAAGCAAACCACGCCCAAGCAAGAAATGTCAATAAAAACAGCCCCCCAAGAAGTGCTTGCCACTGTGCCGGTGTGATGAGATTTCCTTTAGGCACTAACCATTGCTCTGCACGCCATAAGTCAGTCAGAAGAGTCAAAACGCCTATCGACGACATTGTCATAAAAGTGACTTTATAGAGCGGGATTGGTGCCGTCATGATTCTAAAACGATAACGGATGTCGACTATCGTCCAAGCCAGCACCATCAACGCAAGGGAGGCAAGAAACTCAGAAAATCCAAAAATTTTTGGTGTGTTTGCGTCAAGCGGAACAAAGCACACAAAGCCATAGCAATCTTCTACTAATGATTGACCACCCATTTTTTGCATCCTGCATTTGAATATTTTTAAACCGATCCCGCGAGTTCTAAAAGAAAATTTGAGTTTGCTGACAGACGCTTCTCGACGAAAACCATTGTTCACGCATAAACGGCTACGGGGATGTTACGCTCTTTCGCCAGGCTTTTGCGGTGAAGCTTGATGCGTTCGATCTTGTGCAAAGTATCGGCTGTCAAATAGCTTTCCCCGCAATTTGGACAGCTCACTATTGGAATATTTTCGATAACCAACAGGTTTTCGCCTTTCCTGTAGCTTCTGGTAATCTTGCGGATTTTTGCTCCGCGTTTTGCACAAATATCACAAACCATCTCGATCTTCTCATTTTTGAAAACGCAACTTTTGCTTTTCGAGCTTACACCAAATCTTACTCAAAATCTACAAAAATTCTTTGGGAGTCATTCCAAAGACTGTGAAAGCATCAACAGGAAAGGCATTGCCCCGCTATAATCCAGCTTCTCGTACTCCACTCCCAATGCTCTCAAATTGTTGTAGTAAGTTTTGTGCTGTTCGTAGTCATGTTTTTCGGATTGAACGTACCAGGCTTTATCGCCTGCTTTTTTCGCGAGAAACCATTTTTCCAACAGCCGGGCCGTGCGCCCGTTGCCGTCGTTAAAGGGATGGATTTTGACAAAAACCAGGTGCAGCATAGCGGCGAAAAAGAACGCTTCTTTGAGATTCAATGGAGCGGACAAGAGCGTTTCCAAATCCGAATAGAATTTTTGCATTTCCGTTTCGAGTTCAAAAGGCGAAGCGGCGACATATTCAATTTTGCCGTCTGGCGTGGTGACGTACATGTTTTGTTTCCGCAGCACGCCTTGCTGGTATTCCGCTAAAATGTTTTTGGTAAGAATCGCGTGAGCCTTTTCCAGATTCTCCCGGTTCAGCGCCGATTGCTGCGCGAAAAGGAAGGCGTTGTATAAGTCATCGATTTTTTTCGTGTAGTCGGGTTGAAATTCCACCCCGAAACGCTTGTGTTTCACATAGCTGTCAAGCTCAATTTCTTCGCCTTCGATCTTGCTCGAAAAAACGGCAGCGACTGAAGTGCAGAAGTCGAAGTCAGCGGTCGAAATCTCGGCGTCCCGCAAGGCTTCGAATCGCTCTTGCAAACTTTCACTCACATTCTGCTTGTAACCGTCGAGCAAAGCATCGGAGATTATATTGAGTCGCGCTTTCATAAAAGAGAATACTCAGATTTTAAGAAACGCCTTGTTTCAGAATGCTTTTGTTCAACTCAAGCGTATAAGACAAGATTGTACGAATATCAATCTTTTCTGACGCTTTGAGGATTTCTATACCGGCCAATTTGCCGTCCGATGTTGTATCCAGATTGACGCCTTCCGAAATTTCAACAACGCCGTTTGGCTTTTCATTGCTCAATTTTAAATACACGGCGTCTACTTCATCGTCATAGTATACTTTCATCATTATAAATCGAAGGCTTGGAAAAAGAATCGTAATTATTTTCTCAACTTCCGCTCGAAGAAATCAAATGCGGCGTTGTAAGCGCGCAGCCAGTTTTCGTGTCGTAGAAAACCGTGTACTTCGTCCGGGAAAATGAGCGTTTCGACATGGACATTGCGTTTGCGCAAGGCTTCCACCAGCGAAACCGTTTCGCTGAAGGCGACATTGCGGTCGTCGTCGCCGTGAATCAGGAGCACTGGCGAGCGCCAGTCGTCAATCGCGGCCATTGGCGATGCTTCAAAAGCGGTGCGCGCTTTTTCGGGGATTTCGAGCACGTTGTAGCTGGGGATGAAGTTTTGAATGCCGTTGTTCCAGTCATGCACGCCGTGCAAATCTACCCCGGCGGCGAACAAATCTGATGCTCGTGACAAGCCCATCGCCGTCAAATAGCCGCCGTAGGAACCGCCCCACAGGCCGATTCTTTCCGGATCAACGTCCTCCCTGCCTCGCATGTACAAACCCGCGCCAAGCACGTCGTTAAATTCGCTGCCGCCGCTCGCGCCATAATTTATCGCCTCGCGAAATTCCATGCCGTACCCTGTGCCGCTGCGATAATTGACCGACAAAACGATGTAGCCGCGATTGGCCAGGTACTGATTCAGCGCATAAGCGTTGTTGTAATAGCCGCGATAATGCCATCCCAAAAGCATCTGCCGCCGCGAGCCGCCGTGGAAAAACAGCACCGCCGGATAACGCTCGCCTTTCTTTAAATTTACAGGCAGAAAAAGCTGCCCATAGATTTTCATGCCGTCCGCAGCGGCAAAAATGATCTGCTCCGGCTCAACAAGTTTTTCTTCCGGAAATTCGCTCGTCTTGGCGATCATTCTCTGCGGCGCTTGATCGCCGAATTTGATCGCCGGGTGCGCCTGTTCTTTAGCTCCTGAGCGTAAGAATACGGTCGCCTTGCCGTCACTGGTGATCTGCGGTTGCCATTCAATATCATTGCCCTGCGTGACGGCGGTCGGCGGCCCTCCGGTTACGGAAACGCGCCAAATGTCGCGCCTGTCAATGTCGTCCTGGTTGGAATTGTAAACGACGGTTTTGCGATCCGGCGCCAAAGCTGCGTACTCAATTTCAAAAGCGCCCGGTGTTAAAAGCTTGGCTTTCCCGCCGTTTGCCGAAACCGAATAAAGAAGTTTCCAGCCGGTCTTTTCCCACGGAAAAACAATGTGATCGCCAGCGCCCCAAAACAGATTATTTTGCGCCACAACGCCGCTGAAAGCACTGCCCGCACCTTCGTCCGCCCGCCAGATTTCTTTTGATTTTCCGCTGGCGACGTCTCCAATTCGAATCGACCACGGCGGCATTTCGCGCACGGGGCGAAAAATTGTCAGCTCCGAATAAGCCGGGATGCGCGTAAACGCCAGCCGCGATCCGTCCGGCGACCAAACGGGATTGCCGTCGCGATCCACGCTCGGATCAATGAATTGTAATTTTTTGCTCTCAACATGAAAAACGGCGATAAAGCTGTGCGTTCCGCGCGCACTGACAAACGCCAATTTTGAGCCGTCGAAAGACCAACTTAGGGAGCGGACGCCGCCGCGTATTTTAAAAAGCTGCTCGGGTTTTTTATCGTCGTCAAATTCCGTCCAAAAAACTTTTCCGCTGTTCATGTAAGCGAGGCCGTCGCCTTTCGGAGAAACCAACGGGGACGCACCAACGCCGACTTTCTCCGGCTCGCCTCCATCCACCGAAATTTTCCAGACAGCTCTTTCCGCGCCATCGGCGTCACTGGTTGGGTTCGGGATTTCGCCGCGACGATTGGGCGCGCCGCCGCGAACAAAAATGATCGTTTCCGCGTCCGGCGTCCAAGTGATTGAACCAAGTTCCTGCCCGTCGTCTTCTGCGTATTGCGTTAGTTGGCGGCCAGAATACTCTGGAGGCCCCGCGATCCAAATATTACGAACGCCATGTTCATTTTGAACCCAGGCAACCAGTCCTCTGTCCGGCGCCGCCGAAAGTCCGCTCGGAAAAGGAGCGCTCATAATTTGCTCAAGCGTTACGACTTGTCCCCAAATTGAATTTGCCGCACAAATGACAAGCAAGGCAGGCAGCAAAAGAAGTTTTCTTTGCATCATCTTCCCTCCGAACAATATCAAACTGCCGATTTTACAACAATCGCTGATATGAAAATATGACACAAATCTAAGTTCACAAATCGCCAGCCACAAGCAAATTGACCTGACCAATGATGTAAAACACGCGTAATTTCTGTTAACATTTAACCGCATTTCCCGGCTTTATGGGTAGAGACAATGGTTGAGATTTCATTGATTGCAGGTACGTTACCAGGAGCTCCCCCCGCATTACAGAATTATGGAAAGCGACAGAATTAAGCAGTCTTTTTTTGCACAGCAGGACAGTGCAAGCCAGGAAAGCGCCTTTTCAAATCGATTATATAATTTTTTATTCTACACCCTCGTTTGCAGTCTCATGATCTTGACCGGCATTCTGATCATGGCGATGCAAACAAATCCCGCCAATTTGAGGGTTGACAATACCGAAAAATCATTAGAAGAAGAGTCGACGCAACGAACCCGAAGCGCTTTGTTAAAGTCGGAGAGCCCCGCGAAATTCGCTGCGGAAAAACCGCGTCGGCTGCAAACGTCGAGTAAGTCTGAAGCTCCCGCCGCCGAATCATTTTCGCAACAATCCAACTTGCAGCAGGAAGAAGCACTCCAAAAACGCGAGGCCGCAGAGGCGTATCTTGCCTTAAAAAATCTCGACGTTTCAAACGAGGATTCGTCTTTCGCTTCATACCCTTCAATCCGCCCGGTAAAAGGCGGCTATATTTCGGGTTACTTCGGTCGTCGCCGCGATCCTTTCACAGGCTCCCGGCGTCATCACAACGGCGTTGATATTGCCGTTGACGCAGGCTCCGACGTTCTCGTCGCCGCAGACGGCGTCGTTTTGCAGGCGAAAAAACGCTATACTTTGAATTACGGCTATGGGCGGGAAATATTGGTTGACCACGGCGGCGGGATCAAGACGCGCTACGCTCATCTGTCGAAAGTTTTGGTTCAAAAAGGACAGAAGGTCAAAAAAGGCGAGATCATTGGTCTTTCCGGCCAGACGGGCCGAACGACCGGGCCGCATTTGCACTACGAAGTGATCGTGAACAACCGCGCCAAATCCCCGACAAAATTCTTCCAGGAGCCGCGAACAACGCTTGCCAACATGGGGCGCTGAAAATCTTCCGCTTGACGTTCTTCCTCAAAGCATTATATTGTTAACAACTTCAAGCCGCGTTGAAATAAAAGAAAGAGAACTCTCATGAGCGTTGTTACAGCACGTCGGCTGTTTACAGTCTCAGAATATCGCGCAATGGGGCGAGCGGGAATCCTTGCGGAAGACGACCGCGTCGAGCTTTTAGAAGGGGAAATCGTTAAAATAAGTCCTGTCGGCAGCAAACATTCCGGATGCGTCAAGTTCCTGAACCGGTTTTTCGCAACGAAACTCTCTGGCAAAGGCGTTGTTGGCATTCAAGACCCGGTTCGGCTTGGTGAAATGTCTGAGCCGGAGCCGGACGTCAGCATTTTAAAATTTCGCGTTGACGATTATCGCAGCAAAATCCCGGGGCCTCAAGACGTTTTGCTTCTGATAGAAGTCGCGGACAGCTCTGTGAATATTGACCGGCAGAAGGCTTTTCTCTATGCCAACGCTAATATCCTTGAATATTGGATCGTCAATCTCATTGAAGAGCAAATTGAAGTTTACACCGCTCCTTCCGAGAATCGGTATCAAAACAAAGCTGTTTTCCAGCGCGGCGACACGATAACTCCCAAAATTCTCCCCAACATGGCGGTTGAAGTCAATGCCGTTTTAGGTTAGGCATTCCCCCTTCCCTTAATAAATTCTCATCGAAAAACAACTTGTTCACGAAAAGGAAGCAACCGCTAAACGCCCTTTTGATGAATGCGTCTAACGCTCCAATGTAATTTCATCGCCCCACAATTATTGTGATTGCCGCGACGGTTCTCGGTTCTCTGATGTTGTCGCACGAAAGCGTTTTCAATAAACGCCGGCTATTCGCCAAGATTTTGGTCTCGGCTATTTTCATTTTCGTTTTTGTCCTAAGAAGCTCAGTTTAGCCGACATTCCGCACGTCAATTGTCGCATTTGAAGTCGTTTGTTGAAAAAGCGCTTTTTCGACAATTATAGTTCGGCTGCAAGACTTCTTTTGCGCCTGATGAGATTTTGCATCTCATTAGCCCCGGGTTTCAAGCCGGGGTTTTGGTAAAATCACACTTTTCTTCTCCCTCGCCGCGCAAGCGCGGCGGGGAGAAGGGTGGAAGGACGCTCTTGTCACCGTCCTGAAGGACGGCGCTAATGAGAAGAAGAAATTATTTCCATCTCCAATTCTTGTGTGCGGAATGTCGGGTTTAGCATTCACAATCGAAAAATAAATCACAGAGTAAAAATGCACGAAAAAGACGTCGAAGAAATTCTGGAAAAGCTTGCCGGCTTAAAACGCGAAATCAAGCGCACGATCATTGGTCAGGAAGAAGCGTTAGACCAAATCCTAACGACTTTTATCGCCGGAGGACATTGTTTATTGGAAGGCGTGCCCGGTCTCGCCAAAACGCTGATGGTACAAACTCTTGCAAGTGCGGTCGATCTTTCATTTCGTCGCATTCAATTCACGCCGGATTTGATGCCGACGGACGTGATCGGCGCAGAAGTTTTGGAAGAGGATCGTTCTTCCGGAAAACGCTTTTTCAAATTCAACAAAGGCCCGCTGTTTACAAACATTCTTCTCGCCGATGAAATCAACCGTACGCCGCCCAAAACCCAGTCCGCTTTGCTGGAAGCGATGCAAGAACACGCAGTGACCTACGCCGGCCAGCGGTATGTTTTGGATGAGCCGTTTTTCGTTTTGGCGACGCAAAACCCCATCGAGCAGGCGGGCACCTACCCCCTCCCGGAAGCGCAATTGGATCGTTTTCTCATGAAAGTAGTGATCGATTATCCCGCCGAGGAAGCGGAGCAGCAAATACTTGCGGCAACCACCGGCGAGTCGTCTGTTGAGGTGCAGTCTGTGCTCGCGCAAGAAGAAATTTTGAAAGCGCAGCAACTCATGCGGCAAGTTTTTATCAGCGAAGACTTGATCAAGTATGTCAGCTCGCTGGTGCGCGCCAGCCGCCCGACGGAAAATCAAAGCGATTTTGTTAAAGAATGGGTGCGTTGGGGCGCCGGGCCGCGCGCGGGCCAAGCCATGATTTTAACCGCAAAAACGCGGGCGCTGCTCAATTCGCGTTATTCAGTCACGCTCGAAGATATTGCTGCGACAGCCAAACCGGTTTTGCGTCACCGTATTCTCGTCAATTTCAAGGGAGAAGCTGAAGGCGTCAGCTCAGACGCAGTGACCGACCAATTGCTCGATTCCACGCCAAAGCCCAAAAGTCCGCTGCTCTAAATTTTGGCTTTTGATTTGCTTTCACAACTCCTTTATCGCCACATTTCGAGGACAAGATCGGAGTTAGGAGCCATGTTAAGGGAAATAAAAGCCGTCCGCCAAATTCATGGGGAACCCCGCCGTCGCTGGTTTGAAGACGATTATTTTGACCTGATTATCTGGCAGGATGAAGGGGAAGATATTCTTGGTTTTGAGTTACATTTCGATAAAAAAGCCAGTCCGCAAGCCGTCCGGTGGGACAAACCGAATCGATTCGAATTTTTTAGCGTTGATGACGGGGAATTTCGCGCAGATCGATTTAAAATGGCGCCGGTTCTCATGCCCGCGAGAAAGAATCTCCACGTGCCCGTCGCTTACAAATTTCGCGTTGAAAGCAACAATATTCAGCCGCGAATCTCTTCCTTTATTTTCGATAAACTAAAAAACGCCATTGTCAACTGAGCGTCGCTGAGTTTTAGCATTTTTTCTGATTTGCTTAACATTTCAGGATTTGCTTAAACGTTATTTTCAAAACTTCCCAACGTCAGGAATCATAAACGCCGTGATTTTTGATTTCCATGAATTTTCCGGGCGTTGAGATCACTTTGAAGCCAAAATTTTCGTACAACCCGTGCGCGTCCTCCGTGATCAGCATCCATCGCCTGAGATTGTAGAGATCGGGATGGTCGAAAATGCACTGAATCAGCCATTTCCCCAAGCCCCGCCCGCGATGCGCTTCATCGACAAAAATGTCCGCCAAGTATGCGAACGTCGCCCGATCCGTCACTGCGCGCCCAAACCCCGCCGGTTCATCGCCTTTGAACAATCCAAAAGCCAGTGAGTTTTTTATCGATATTTTAACAACTTCCAACGGGACGTTTTTCGCCCAATAAGACTCTGCCAGAAACGCATGAACCCACTGCACGTCAATTTGATTCGGATCGGCGGTTACACGGTATTCGCCGTTGTTAAACTCAATTTTCATCATCGTTTTCTTCTTCCGGTTTTGCCGGTAATTTGATTCGGAAAAGCGCATTTTCCTCAGTTTTCCGTTCAAAGTCCAGGCTCCCGCCGTGCCTTCGAATAATATCTCTTATTATTGAAAAATCGAGCAGGTTATCCTCGCTCTTAATGCGCTTTTGAAACGTCTTTTCAACGTCTGCAAAAAAACCGCTAAAGCTGCTCTGATCTGGGCTCGCAGTAAATTCAAATTCGATAACAATGTTTTCATCGACGGGACGCGTTCGGATGAGCGCCTCCCCCCTCTGCCCAAATCCGTGCGCCGCAACAAGCAAAATTTGCATGAACACCTGGTTTAACTGGTTTGGATAACAATCCACCAAAGGAATTTGGGCAAGTTCTTTTCTGATTGTAACGGCTTCGCCAAAGTCGTTCTGGAGAAGCTGAAGAGTGTCCTCAAGTCCGCGGCGGGGATCGACCGGTTGAAAATCCGCTTCGTCTAAACGCGCAAAGTTTTTTAGCGCTTTGACCGTCTGTGCAATGTTCTTGCTTGCCTCGGAAGCGGCGGCGTTTTCTTTATCGATTGCTTCGATGATGCGGAGCAGATCCCCATTTTTACCGACGCCGGCAAAGCTTTCGCTTGAGTCGACCTGTTCAATTTTTGCGTCAATAACTTCTGAAGCTTCGCTGACGACAGTCAACGGTTCGTCAATATCACGCGCAACGCCTGCGGCAAGTCGTCCAAGCGCGGCCATTTTTTGCTGGAGTACAAGCTGTTTCTCCATTTCTTTAAGATGGAATAGCGTGGACTCCAAATCTTCGTTTTTACGATCTAATTCCTGGCTGCGCACGGCTACTCGGCGCTCCAATTCCGCGTTTTGCGCTTCGAGTTCAGCGTTCGTTTCCCGTAATGCCGAGGATTCTTGCTCGAGCAGTTTCGAGTAATTATCCGCTTCATCGCGCAATCTTGAAAATCGATGGTCAATGATGGCGGCGAGACAAAGGATAAATACAACCAACCCCCACACAAAAAATGAGGTCGTTCCAGGCAGATAACCCAAGCCAATGAGAATATCGAGAGACCCCGTTCCTCCGATAACCGCAGCGCCAAAAAGAAATATCCGCGACTCCCGCATTGCCAGCATTTTCCGATTCATCATGCTGGACATTGCGATTGGAATTTCCGCGACTAATAGCCAGCCATACCAAAATTCTATCTCGGAGGCCATCACCCAGCCTGAAAAATTGAGAATAATGAGCGATGCGGCGAGAACAGCGTGAAATTGCCATAAAATGCGAACGATGCGATTCTTTCCGGGAGACGCTTGTTCGAAAAAAGCGTAAAGCCCGATCGGCATAGTGAAATAGCCCGTCTGGCCGATGTAAAACCAAAAAGCAATGTCATCATAAATCACTTGCTTGATGTCGCGATACAACAGAAGAAAAAGACTCAAGCTCAGCGCAAAGAGTCCAAACGTCAGGATATACCACGCTCGTTCGGAGAGGCGACTAAAGAACGTCAGGACGGCAAACAGACCAATGAGAAGGCAGGCAAATGCAACAACAACATCCGTCAGCTCTTGTTTCATAATGTTGTTGATGATCGCCGCGCGCGCGCCATACCGGATTTTTCGCAAGAACTGCTTTTCCAGGGAAGCATGAGCGTAAATTCGAATGAACAACCATTTTCCTTGCCGCTCAGGGTCGAGCTCGACAATCGCAGTGTTGTAGTGCCCGTATTGGTTGCTTGTCAAAAACGGCGGGGCCGCCGGGCGGATTGAATCCAGCGACTGGAAGACTTCAAATCTGTCGACTGAAGCGCTAAGATGAAGCGACGGGTCGTTCGGCGTCGCTTCAGGCAAGGGACTGCGGAGCCAAAAAACGTCTTGAACCGGAAACACCCCGTCAGGAGCTTCCTGGAACGAATACCATCCCGGTGCGTCATCTCGAACGGCGGAGTCGATATTTTCCTGCCGCTCCGCAATATCTCCGTGAAATATTTGCGTCTTTGACAGCAAATCGATTGGTTTTTTCTGAAATGAAGCTTGCAAGAACGCGTCTGGCTCTTCCCCGGAAGACGAGCAAGCCCAGAACGTTGAAGCGATGAGCAATGCTGCGCTCGCAATTTTCACGGCTGTTGATATTCGGACAATCATCACACCTGCTCGGCGTTACTTGACGCCGTTTTCAAAGGCAAGATTATCCTGAATTTGGTCCCCTTCCCCAGTTCGCTTTCAACTTCGACGTCCCCGCCGTGTTCACGAATAATATTGTAGCTGATCGCCAGCCCAAGCCCCGTTCCCACGCCAACGCCTTTTGTCGTGAAGCCCGGATCAAATATCTTTTCGCGATTTTCTTCAGGTATGCCTCGGCCATTGTCGGAAATCTCAATTAACACGTTGTTCCCGCTGCGCCTGGTTGCGATCACAATGCATCCCTTCCCTTCGATGGCCTGTGCACTATTGGTCAGAATGTTGATAAAAACCTGCCCAATCTCGTTCGGAGAAATGAAAAACGGCGGGATGTCTGTCGCGAAATTGCGAATGATCTCGGCTTTCATTTTCGTCTCATGGTGCGTCAAAGTCAATGCGCTATCAAGACACTGATGAATATCTCTAAGCTCAAGCGTCTTCTCGCCTGGCCTGGCAAAAGTCGTCAGGCTTCTCGAAATCGTGCGAACCCGGTCGCTCGCGGCAGCAATAACTTTGTAATTCTTTTTCAGGACGGTGAAGGGCTTCGTCAGCTTGGACGCATTTCCTTCTTCAGGCGGTGCATCGATGAACTTTCGCAATTGTTTGAGCGCTCGGGAAGCAACATCGGTTGAACTTCGAACGGCGCCAATCGGCGTGTTTATCTCGTGCGCCACTCCGGCCACAAGGTTTCCCAAAGAAGCCATTCGATCGCGAATCATAATCTGATGCTGCTTGTCATTGACGGCGTCAAGCGTGGTTTTCAAGCTTCGGTTTTTCTCGGCAAGAGCGGCCGTTCTCTCCTCAACGTCCGCTTCCAGGCTGGCGCGCGCCGCGCTCAACGTTTCATTGACGGCGGTTAATTGCGCAGCCTTTTTTTCGAGCTGCTTCGATTTTAAATGAATTTCCCGCCCGGTCTCGTCAAATCGCAGCACGATGATATATCCCAATAGCAGGAGAAAAATAAGAACGCCCCAGTGATACGTCCCGCCAACGCCAAAAACAATGGCAAATACGTCGAAAACTTCAGAGACTCCGAACAAACTCAGCGCCGCGACGCCGATGGAAAGAATGCCTGCATAAACGTCCCCTTCATTGGCGGCGCGCAAGGCCACTACCGTAGCAGTAACGATAGTTATAACAAGCAATGCGTAGAGAAAACCGCGCAACTGCTCAAAAACAACAACATCGCCCAAATCGAGGGCGAACGCCAGCAACGCGAAAACCAGATGGGCTTGCCACAAAAGGCGTAAAAGCCGCGAGGGTTTGCGCTGGATCATTTGATCAATGAATGCGAACAAGCCGAGAGGGAATAACAAAAATCCGCCTATTCCAAGATAGTAGCGCAATTGAGGCGAATAGATAATAAATTGCGGGATGGGTTCGCCAAAAATAAACGCCAGCCCGCCGGACACAGCGAAAATGCCAAAGGTAAAAGCATAGTTCAAACGCATGCGCCATTTTCTGAAATAGACAATGAGCGAGAAAAAGCCGATAAAAAAGGTGATGACGCCAAGCGCGAATTCGTCGGCGTATTTATGAAGCATTTCTATGAGCAGATCAGCTTCTCCGGCCAAGATCGGAGCTTCGGAAAATTTGGCGTGATTGGGTCTTTCACAGAAAATTCTAAAATACAAGCGTCGGCCTGCGTAGTTTTGCGGCAATTCAATGATATGGCCTGTAACTTGTGAGAATTTGTTGCTTTGATCCGGCTGCATAGCACCGAATTGGTAAATTTGGACAGAGCCAAGGTAACACTCGAAGCTTTGCGTCACCGGCATGAGGAAAATTGAAGGAATTCTGAGCATCCCCGCACCAGGGTTCGAGCTTAGCGAATCGCCGGGCAGGAGCGTTCGCAGCCAAACAATATGCTCATCCCCGCCCCCGCGTGGACTTGTGATGGATTTGGTTGCAAGCCAATCGCCGTCATCGCTGTACGTCCATACAGGAACGCCGTTGGCGTCGCGCGGAGAGTCTCCCCACCGATGTTCCCACCCTTCGTTCAGCGTAACGGACGCTTGGCCGCGCACGATCTGACCGTCTAGTGCAGACGCCATGAAGAAAATCGTTAAAAGCGCAAGGGTGACTTTTCTTTCTATCGGCATGCGATGGGCTGCTTTAGGATAATCGTTTTGAAAATTAGATCATTAATTCAAAATTTTGCAAATGAAATTCGTTGGAGCCGGGTTTTGAGATTGCGGCAGTTCCGGTACGACTCAGGTATACACAACGCGACTGTTTTTTTATGACTTTTTAGGCAAGAAAGCAGGCACAATTCTTGATTTTCAGGATAATACAACGTATAGCCTGTCTTTCGATTCCGAACAATGCGCCACTAAAATTTTACGGAGATTACGATTCATGCTTAGAAGAATTCTATTCATATTTTTTGTTTTTACGATCGCCGCCGCGAGTTCCGCCGCTGAAAAGCTGACGCCTTCGCCTTTCCACTCAAAGCTGGGTTCAGAAATCGATGCTGCAGAAAACAGAACATACAATATTTTTGGTGAAATTCCCGGTTTTACGCTTGCAAAGCTTTATCGAAAATCCTCCCAAACCTTCCGGCTCAATATTTTGCTTCAAAATGACAAAGGAGCCGATGTTTTCATTATTGATCTGCCGTCGCTCAGGCAAAAAAAATTGCTTCGCGACCTGGCCCTTCGAGTTGAAAGTCTCGACGAAGGCGCAACAAAACCGGCGCTTGCTCTAAAACTTCCTGACCAAACTGGAAATATGTCGGTTCGCCTATTTGATGGTTCGGAATTTCATGGAAGAATTGCCGGCATTGCGAATAATCGGCTGACTTTCAAGACGGCTTCCGGGGTCGAGTTCGAATTGAGCGATGATCAAATTTCAAGCATATCGAGGTCGTCTCACATCCCGGCTTCCACGAATTTTTCACGCATCGATCCTGCAGGTTCGCGCCTGCTTTTCGCACCGACAGGCAGAAAAATGAAACCAGGCGAGGGTTACTTTGCGGATTATATGCTTTTCTTTCCAACGATTGGCTACGGTCTAAGCTCGAATTTTTCCGTCAGTGGCGGCATGTCCATTATTCCGGGAATTAGCTTGGGTTCACAGCTTGTTTATGTCGCGCCGCGCCTGGCGTTCGACATTTCAAAAAACGCCAGTGCGGCGACAGGGGTTCTTTATCTCAATATTCCAGACGGCACGGACGATCTGATGCTCACCTACGCCGTCGCGACCATCGGCGACCGAAGCAAGGCGCTGACTTTTGGCGCCGCCATGCCGATTTTGGACGAGGTCGAGGTCAACCGACCGGTTTTCCTGCTTGGCGGAGAATTGCAGGTTTCAAACAGCATTAAGCTGATCACCGAAAACTGGATTTTTACCGGTCTCGAAAACGATGCGGCCGCCGCCATTTCAGCAGGCGTTCGTTTCTTCGGCAAGAAAATCGCTGTCGACTTTTCTTTGATCACCTTTGATGAAGCGTTAGGCTCTGGCGGCTGGCCGTTCTTTCCCTGGATCGATTTTTCGGTTGGTTTCGGTCGGCGATAAATCCATATCGAAAAGCCCGGAATTGTCATGCTCGAAGCGTCTTTTGGATTTAACCCTTGAGCTTTGAGCGTAATCCACGCCGGGAGATGACAGAAATTTAGCTTCTCAGGCTTCTCGCTCTCCCGAATGACAACCCGGGACTTTCCTCCGCTTAGCGTTTTTGGCCAAACCGAAAACGTTCGACCGCCTTTTCGATCAACCGGCGCAATTCTTTGATCGGCTCAGGGTTGTCATCGACTTGCAAGCGCAGGACAACGTCGTTGTTCAGCCAAACGCCGCCGTCTTCTTTAACGATGAGAATGGCGGCGGACTGCATGCCGCGCGTGTCCCCGCCGGCGGCTTGCCCTGCTTCGAGGGCCGCCAAAAGCCGCAATGACAGATGTCCTTCGGTATTCTCAAACGCTGTGACCATGTCGTTCACCACAGCTTCACCGGCCAAAATGTTACCTTGTGCGGTTACAAATTTTCCGCTCTTGTGGCCCGCCCAATCGGACGCTTTCGGGCCGGTGAACGCCTTGTACTCGCCCTTGGCGTTCATCACGGCAAATTGCCGACCATGCTTCGTCCAGCGCCCGGGCCGCGGATCGGGGTCGTTTTCCCAAACTTGTTTCACGACGTCTTCCGGCGAAAGCCCTTTCTTCAACAGTTCCAACGCTTGGGGCCCGTAACTGACGTCAACAATTGCCTGTGTCGCAACGACGCCCACATTCGCCTCGCCCCACAAAACGCCGTTGCCCACGGAAAAAACGCGTGATTGCACGGCGCCGCCAACCTCACCCGTTTCAGGATCATACCCCAACACCGAAAAGGTCGCAACGGGATCCCATTTCTCAACTTCTTTTCCATTCTCCGTCCAAAACGCAAAGCTCGACAAGCTTAAAAAACCGCCTAGTACGGCCAACAAAACGACGGTCATTGGTTTTCTTTTCATTCAAGCCTCCTTAAATGTGCCATTTTTATCGGATAATCAAACCTACCCAAATCGGGTTATTCTCAAAACAAAAAGAGTCTAAAAATGAAATCACAAAACCCGGCAAAGGCTTACGCAAAACGAGAGCACGGACTTTATAATACAAAGTACTTGTTTTTTTAGATTACTTTATTTATGATATGCGCATGAACAAAAACGGCTCACAAACATTCGCCCCGCCATCCATGCAGGATAATGCCATTGAAAATATCCGCATTATCCGCGAAACGATGGAACGCGCCACATCTTTCACCGCAGTTCCCGGAAAGGGTACGATGCTCATCGGCGCTTCCGCAATCCTGACTTCCATCATCGCGTCTTTTATTTCTTCACCGACCGCTTGGCTCATTTGCTGGGTGATCGATGCGATTTTTGCAATCAGCATCGGCGTTGTCATGATGAACAGAAAAGCGGAAAACGCCGGTCTGCCCCTGCTTTCAGGGCCCGGGAAAAGATTCATCGTCAGCCTTTGCATACCACTGGTCTCCGGCTTGATTCTGACCATTCTTTTTTATCAAAACGGCTTGATTCAATTTTTGCCGGGCTTGTGGCTGCTGCTCTACGGCGCGGGCGTGATTACCGGCGGCATGTTTTCGGTGAGAATTGTGCCTATTATGGGCGGGTGTTTTATGGCGCTTGGCTTTTTTGCGCTTTTTATCGAGCCTTACGCGCCCTGGTTTATGGCCATAGGCTTTGGCGCGCTGCATATCATTTTTGGTCAAATTATCGCAAAGAATTATGGCGGTTAGCAAAACTATCCTTTCTCCGGAAAGCGAAGAATTCGAAGGGACGGATCCGTCGCCGCAAACGCGCGTGCTCAAAGTCGTGCGCGGACTGGCTTCAGACGAGGGCAGCGTGCAATTCGATCGCATCATTCATGAACGCATTCGTCTGGCCATCATTAGCGCTCTCTCGGTGAACGTATCTTTGACCTTTAGTGATTTAAAACAACTTCTCAGCGTAACCGATGGAAATCTTAGCGTCCACGCCCGCAAATTGGAAGATGCGAAGTATATAACTGCCAGAAAATTTTTTGAAGGTCGCGTTCCGAAGACGGAATTCAAAATTACAGCCAAAGGCCGACGTTCCCTGCAAGCTTACTTGGAACACATGGAAAGTCTTATTCAAGCCATGCGCACAGAACAATAAACAGCATTCCAGGAAGGTTTTTTTTACTCAAAGGACTTTATTATGCAAAGTACTTTTTATAACGACGAAACGCCAAAACTGCATCTGGCGATTATCATGGACGGCAATGGACGCTGGGCGACTTCTCGCGGCCTGCCTCGGGTGGAAGGACACCGTAAAGGCATGGAAACCGTGCGGCGGATCGTTGAAGCGGCTCCATCGCTCGATATTAGCACGTTAACGCTCTACGCTTTTTCTTCCGATAATTGGAAGCGTCCGCAAGGAGAAGTGAGCGCGCTCATGAAGCTTTTTCAATTCTACCTTAAATCCGAGGTCAGCGAGTGTATTCAAAATGACGTTCGCCTGAGCATTATCGGGCGCAGGGATCGTTTTTCCGGCAAACTTCAAAAAATGATTGCGCAAGCCGAAGAAAAATCGAAAGACTGCAAACGACTGCATTTGCGCATCGCCGCCGACTACTCCGCACGCGACCAACTTCTCACCGCGGCGCAGCGCTGTGAACCAAACGGGCGGCTTTCACGTGATGATTTCGCAAAATTTCTGGCCGGGGAGAACCACACTGGCGAGCACAACCCGGACGTTGACATTCTGATACGAACCGGGGGCGAGCAGCGCTTGAGTGACTTTTTGCTCTGGGAATGCGCCTACGCCGAGCTCTTCTTTCTCAAAAAAATGTGGCCCGCTTTTGATGTTCATGATCTTGAAAGCGTTGTTTATGATTTCAAACAGCGCGACCGGCGCTTCGGCATGTTGAACGAACAGCGCATGTCCGGGTAAGCGCGTTTGCCCGCCTATGCCTTGATCACTTTGTGAAAACGGCGTCAAACCAATCAAAAATGGAGGCAATATGTTAGAGCAACTCACAAAAATTGCGCTGGTTCTTTCGGCTTGTCTGACTATTCTCATGGCGTTTTTGATAATTGGACATATTGCTTTTTACAACGGCGACGATTTGGCCTGGAACGTCGTTCGCCAGGTTTGCGCGTTAATCGTCATCTCCGTCGGCGGCTTAACACTAGCTGCGATCAGGAACGCATCACCAAAAGCTTCGATGCAAAGCCATTTGCTCATTATCGGCGCAATCGTTCTTGTCGCCGTCGGCGCGTTTGGGACGGCCTGGGGAATTCATCTTGGCGAGACGACCGGCGATTTCGAGTATTGGGCGATTATGCTCAACATGATTATCGCAGGGCAAGGCGCGCTTACTATCTGGCATATTTGGCGCAAAATGTCCATGTTGACTGCAAACATTTGACGACCTTTGAAATCGGATCGCGTCGCAAAAATTTCAAGCATTGCTGGTTTGGGCCGGGGCAGCATGACGTGGAAAATCAACCGGGAGGCTTTTGTTCTGCTTGCCGGGCCGCGCGCGTTGCTGCTGCAAATCGCCCATCCCGGCATAGCGGCGGGCGTTTTCGAGCACAGCGATTGGCGCGCGCATCCCTGGCGGCGTTTGTGGAACACGCTTTGGCTGATGAGTCAGGTCATTTTTAGCCGCCCGGCAGCGTCGAGAAAAGCGCTGCAAAGAATCAACGCGGCGCACAGGCCAGTCAAGGGAATTTACTACTCCCAACCTGAAACGAAACCGCGACACTACAGCGCCCATGACCCGGAATTGAGCTTCTGGGTTATCGCGACGTTGATCGACAGTTCAGTTTATGCACACGAAAGATGGGGAACCGCGATAGATTCGGAAGGACTTGAAACATATTACCAGGAATCTTTAAAACTCACGCCCCTGTTTGGATTAAATCCCGCCTTGCCGCCTCAAAATTGGCGCGCGTTTCAGCACTATTTTGACGAAATATTGAATAGCGGCGCGCTTTGCAGCACCCAAGTTTCTTCCCAATTAACTCACGCTATTCTCAACAGAAACAAGGCGCTTTCTCCATTCGTCTCATCGCTTGCCGCATCATCTCTCCCGGAAAGCGTCAGGCTGGGGTTCAACTTGCCCTGGACTGAGGCGCAAGAATTAAAGTGGCGGCGCATCGACGGCGCCATTCGTCGCTATGTGCAAAACACCCCTCTCTGGATGCGAGAAAATCCCGTAGCTTTGCTCGCGCGTCTGAAAACCTGATTTTACCGCCATTTTACAAGCCTTACCCGCCAATTGAAACTGGCGTCGTTTATAGTTTTTACCATTATCCAAAATCGGAAAAAAATGAATGGAGGATTTGCCGTAATGTGCTGCCCCTCACTGAACCGGATCGTTCTGGAAAAGGAAATTAATTTGGAAGCGGCCTCACCGAACGTTTTGCAAAGCGCGCTTTGGCGAGCTTATTCAGAAGACATGCCTCTTGGCGTGCGCTATCTTTCTCAACTGGCGCTCGAAGTCAGACAAACAGGAAATCGCATCGTAAGGCAGGAAGAGCAGAACTCAGCGTTAGGGCGGGAACTTAGCCTTTTGTTAGGAGCCGGCGTAGCTCGCGAAGTCTGTGAAGCGCGATTAGATGTCGCCTTTGGACTTTACAATTCCTGCATTCCGGTCGCGGCGCCGGACGCCGCCTCGCTCAATATGAATCCCCTGGAACAAATTCAACTTGAACAGCAAAGCGCTGAAAAATCATTCCGCCCGCAGATTCCGGCATTTGATCATGTTCCGGCGTTGGCTGCGTAACGCCAATTTTGCCGCTCATCTGCAACAGGTTTCTTCATCAAATTACACGCGCAGGTAAATAAACAACTAAATCCAGGAATTTTCCAGCCAGTTAGCATTCAGCAAAGGATTTTTACGTGCAGTACAAAGAATGGCTTTTGACGAACAGGTTTGGAGCGTTTAGTTTCGGCACATCAACCGGCTGCGTTTACAAGCCGGAGCATGCTTTATTCACCGCAGTTTTAAGACCTCCATTGCGTCGCAAGATTTGCATCAGGCATTTTCAAGATGACATCTACATCAACCACAACTGGAGGCCTATCACCAAATCTTTAGATGCTGAATCGGAATCGCCGCCTGCCATTCCCGGACTGGAATTCGAATTTCGGATGGAAAATTACTTGCCTGCGTTTATCTACAGCACCGCTCAGTTCGTCATCAAAAAACGCATTTGGCTGCCACAGTCAATGGACGCTGTATTTGTGCAATACTCGGTTGAAAACGCGCTTGAGCCGTGTCGGCTTCGCGTCCAGCCATACCTCAATATTGATGACGATTTTTTCTCATCGACTTTCTCCGAGCCGCCGCTGAAGATGTCCCCCGGCGGGTTTAAGTTCCAGATAGAACGCGAAGAAAAGAAATGGCTGCATTTCTCAACAGACAGGCGTACCGCAGCCGTCGCTATCAATAACTTTGCACAGCTCAATTTCGCGGATTCTCAAACGCACCCGCAGGAAAAGTGCTACGTTCCCGCCGCTCTAAGCTTTATTCTCAAACAAGGGGAGACAGCGACGATTCGCGCCGGTTTGAATGAGACGGCTGAATTCGACGCCAACGACGCCTATCAATCAACAGTGCAACAAGGCGGCAAGCCGTTCTTCGTCGATTTCCCGGCCGGGCAAGGCCAGGAATCGCTCATTCTCGCGTGCAATGCAAACGCTTTTCAATTAGAACGCCCGACGGAAACGGCGCTTGAGAACCAATCGCTGGCAGCAACCTATCCCGCCGGCGTCGATCATGCGCGTACGACGCTGCTTTCCATTCCCGGCCTGCTCATCGGCCCGGGAAATTATGACGCGATGAAAAATATGCTCGAGATGCTCAAGCGTCATATGAAAAAGAACGCTTTGCCGAATCGTTTTTTCGAAGATATTACGCCGCCCACGTACGACAGCGCCGACAATGCTCTGTGGATGTTCCACATTGCCTACACCTACTGGCGTGAGAGCCAAGACAAAGAGTTTTTGGAACAAAACTACCCCTTTCTTATCAAGCTCCTGGAAAATCATATCAGCGGGACGGAAAACGGCGTCAAGATGGATTCGGAAGACGGGCTGTTGGAAATCATTGACGGCGCTTCCGGCTTAACCTGGATGGATCAAAAATTCGGCGAGTGGCCGGTTACCCCAAGGTATGGCAAACCGGTAGAAATTCAGGCCCTGTGGTACAACGCGCTGCGCGTTGCGTTCGAGTTTTCAAAGCTTTTGGGACGCAGAACAGGGGCCGAAAAAACCAGGTCTTTTTTGGAGCGCGCGCATCACAGCATGCTCAAAAAATTCTGGGTCAACGAACTCAAATATCTCGTCGACGTCGTTTCAAAAGACGGCATTGACACAACCTTCCGGGCCAATCAAATTATTGCTTTGGGATTGTCTTTTACGCCGTTCTCAAATGAGCAAATATCGTCCGTCGTTTCCAAAGCCAGGAAACTGCTCGTCACGCCGTACGGTTTGCGCACATTGACGCCCCAACATCCGGCTTATCGCGGCGGCGCGCCGAAAAGCCCCCAAGAAATCGCCGGGGCCTGGCACAACGGCGTTATACACCCCTGGCTCACCTGGCCCTTTCTGCAAGCGTCTTTGCGCTGCGGCGTTCCAGCTCTGGAATTGTTCAAAATTTTCCAGCCGCTTTTCGCTTCCGTGAACGACGGCGTTATCGGCCATGTTTACGAAGCTTATACGGGCGATGCGCCGCATAAGCCCGTCGGCGCCCCGGCTTCCGCCGTTTCGCTTGGTGCGCTGATTCAATGCGCTAAACTGCTCAAAAGTCAAATGCAAGGCTAAGGCTTATCCCCGAAATTGAGCGCTGCGGAATTTATGCAATAACGTAAACCGGTTGGCTGCGGCCCGTCATTAAAAACATGTCCAAGATGCGCATCACATTTTGCGCAGCGCACCTCAATTCGATTCATTCCATGACTGGCGTCCGCGTACGTGGTCACATTCTTATTGTTGGCGACGTCGTAAAAACTTGGCCAGCCGCACCCTGAATCAAATTTAGCGTCCGACTCAAAAAGCTGGGCGCCGCAGCAAACGCACTTGTACATCCCGTCCGCAAAGTGCTTGTCAAATTCCCCGGTAAACGGCCTTTCCGTCCCCGCCCGGCGCGTCACTCGGTACTGCTCGTCGGTTAACTGAGCGCGCCACTCTTCTTCTGTTTTTTTAATCTTCTCCACATCTTGCTCCGCTTTGTGTTATTCTCGCCCAAGGGCTTTTGCCTTAATCTACAAAGGCTTGCAATCTCAGCAAACGTTTTTATCTTCTGCCCAATAAATTCAGTCTATGCCCTATCAGCTTTTCTAACAGATTTTTTAATGATGACAAAAAAAGAAAAAGCTTCCATTGTACTGCAAACCCTCGAGCAGCTTTACCCTCAACCGCCAATTCCGCTGCAACACAGCGATCCCTACACACTGCTCATCGCCGTTTTGCTTTCCGCTCAAACCACCGATGCAATGGTTAACCGCGTAACGCCCGCGCTTTTTGAGCGCGCCAATACGCCGAAAAAAATGGTTCTGTTAAGCGTCGATGAAATACGAGAATTCATCAAGGCGTGCGGCCTTGCGCCGCGGAAAGCCGCTGCCATCCACAAACTCTCGCAAATTTTATTGGAAAAACACAATGCAGCCGTTCCGCAAAGCTTCGAAGATTTGGAAGCCTTGCCTGGCGTTGGGCACAAAACGGCTTCCGTCGTTATGTCGCAAGCTTTCGGCGTTCCCGCTTTTCCGGTCGATACGCACATCCACCGTCTTGCCTGGCGCTGGACGCTTTCAACAGGCAAAAACGTTGAAAAAACGGAGCGCGACCTCAAACGAATGTTTCCAGAAGATAAATGGAACGCGTTGCATCTTCAGATCATCTATTTCGGTCGCGAATACTGCCCCGCCCGGAATCACGATCCAGCGACCTGCCCCTTGTGCAGCAAAATCGGCAGGAAGTCTTTGTTCAATTAATTGAGCCATTCTTGGTAAATATTATACGGGAAAGTTTGAGCGTATTTTGAGTAGGCGATGACACTCGAGCAACCGTCGCCGAAAAAAAATTTAGGTGAATTGTGTTTGGCTTTTTTGTCCATTCCAATACTTTTACCCGGGCTCCAAACTCTCATTTTTCAGCCAACCAATCTCAAACAAGGGGGCGCTATGAGACTCTTTACTCGATCCTTTTCTTCTTCAATCAATTCGTTCTTAGCGCTTTTGCTGTTCATTTCCTGTCGAGACGATTCGTCAAAAATAAGCAAAGAAACTGCACTGCCGGCCATCAAATTGAAAGCGGCCATCCCGGGTGAGCGCATCATTATAGACCAAAAGGGCGCACCTGTCGAACGAACCATTGCATCGTCCGCCAAAGTTTCGCTAACCGCCACAGTTGAAAATCCGAGCAATTCAATCAAACACATCGTCATCATTGGCAGGCTGAAATGCGGTTGCACGCATCCGCCAGAGGCGGGTGAAAATTCAATTTTGGAGATTAGCTCGAAAGGCGATACACCCGCTTCGAGTGAAACGAAGAAAGATCGAAAAGCGGCAACGGCTCTACTCAATTTTTCATTTTCGGGAGAGCGCCGCGTGAGCGATGCAGAAAAATATCTGAGTTGCTTTGAGGGAGAGTTTTACGCCGAAGCGATCAGCGCCGCAAACGATACGCTGCGGACGCCGATCTTTCGTATTGTGCAGGAAGAGAATCCTTGAGAAATCACGCCGGAATACGCAAAACTTGCGGGCTTTTTCGGGGAATTCGTTCAATTAATCCCCGCGCTTCAAGGTCCAATTTGACCGTCGTGACATACCACATGATTTTTCCGTCGAACTGATCGCCAAGTTTTTCTCCAACGAGATCGGGCAGGTCGCGAAAAGTAACTTCGCCGCCGTTTTCAAGAACTGCGAGAATGGCGTCTTTGACCTGATCGTACCTTCTTTTCAGCAAATTCACGCCTTGTTTGCCTTCAGGATGCAGCGTCATGATTCTTTCTTCCATCTCCACCTCATCTGCTCAGGTTCATTAAACGTCCTCCCAGAACCGGATAAATTGATTTCGGGACAAAGCGAATGATTCTGTACAACACACGCATTTGCCATGGGAAAACGTAAACTTTTTCTCGTTTTGCAACTTTTTCTATCATTATTTGTGCAGCATTTTGCGCCGGCATACGCCACAACAGTTTTTGGTTGCCGCGATTTATGTCCGTTTCCACATAGCCTGGATGGAGTGTTGTAAATTGGATATCGGGGAGTTCGGTCGAGAGGCTTTCGAAAAAATATTCGAGAGAAATTTTTGTCAGACTATAAATCCCCCGCTTTGGCAGGCCGCGCATCGACGACGCGGAGCCGACGCCAACAATCACGCCGGATTTTTGCGGAACCATAATCTCAAGACAAGCTCTGGTCGAATAAATCGCGCCGAGTAAATTCGTTTCGAGCATAGCGTCAATATTTTCCCACCGCCAATCGTCATAATACGACGACATGCTGACGCCGCTGTTAATCCACGCCGCGTCAATTCGCCCCGTATCTTCGGCAAAGGCTTGCACAACCTCGAAAATTTGTTGGCGATTGCGAACGTCGCACGACTTTACCCAGACCTTGCTCCCGGAGCCGGCCAGTTCGTCTCGAAGCGCGAGCAATTTATCTTCCCGCCGACTCACCAACCCAAGCGTTACCTTGAACGGCGCCAAAGCTTCCGCCACCGCCTTTCCGATACCCGAGGAAGCCCCCGTAATCAACACAGATTTCCCCGTCCAAAACTCAACGACTTTTTTGTGCATATCGCGGCTATCAAAATCCCGTTTGCCACTGCCTCAGGAAACGCATCGGCCTCAATACACTCGAATGCCCGAATTTATCTCCGACCTATACTCCGAAATACAAGACCGAATGTACTCTTCGGCGGCGGCAGTAAGCGGCAAACGAACCCAGCCGTCGTCTTCGTTAAATTTCACTTCGTTTTCTCCGGTAATGCGAACTTTGTAAACGCTGAGTTCGCTGTCCGACTTGCTCACTCGCTCTCTTGCTCGTAAAATAAACCGCGTTCTTGCGATTTGCGCGCCAATCGCCGCTTCATCTGGAAATGGCGTGCGGTCGCGCCAAAAGGTTTCCAGGTAGATTCTCGTCTGGAACTGCTCAAACCTTTCGAATTGATAATTCAGTTTGGCAAAAACGAAGTTGGCTTTTTCTTTCAAATCATGCCCCGTCGCCGATCCCGCCTCGCTTGAATAAGTGTTATTTATACTGCTTCTGCCGGAAGATCCTGCGCAGCTCAAGTTTAACAACAAAAGCGTTGCAGCAGCAATTGCAGCGATCCGTCTGGTCATGACCTTACTCCTCTTTGAAATTTGTCAAGCGTTCACTCGAATAACTCTATTGAAATAACCGCATTTTGTTCCGCGCCGAACAATAAATCCTAAAAAAGATGTTCTCAAAATTACAATCCCGGATGAATAATTGCTTACTTTGACGCCTTTTAAAAACACCTTAGAGCGCTCAATTCACCTTTCTATTCTCGCGTTTCGAGTCTCCCGTCGTAATAACAAACGACTTCTTTTGCATCCGGCGGAACTTCAAACTGGGCGATCTTCCCGTCGGGCCAAAGGACTTCAACGCCGGTTATTTCTTCTCTATTGCCGGCGATTATCGTCGAGCCGCCTTGCGACCTGTAACCCGAACCGGCCTTCAATTCATACAATGGCCCGCTTCCGTCTTTGAGCTTCGTGCGAACTTTTGCGCCGACGGCTGTGTAATTTTTAGCTTTATAGCGCAGCTTGATTCTCAAGCCGGGTTTGGCCTTTTTGTTCTGGAAAAGCTCAACCGCTGCGCCGTTCTGTGACACAACAAAATCGATGCGCCCGTCTGAATTGAAATCACCGAACCCCGCGCCGCGCTGTTCGCCATAAACCCGCACTCCGGATTCAGCGCTTGAGACGCTCCGAAATTTGCCCGTTCCATCGTTTTCCAGCCACAACCCGCGTCCCGCATCTGATTTACCGTATTCCGGTAATTCTCCAAAAAAATTCTGTGACAAGAAAACGTCAAAATCGCCGTCGTTGTCAAAATCGGCTGCTCCGACATGAAAGGCCGGAGAAAAATTTGCATCGTCAGGAAGAGACGTTCCGGAAAATCCGTCGCTTCTGTTTATGAACAACGTGTTGTCCAAAGTGTTGATCGAAAGCTGCGGTAAATTCGCCAAATCCGTCCCGAGAATTTTGTCCAGGCCCGAATTGGCGAACCGTGAAAAAGTCGGCATGCGTATTTGAGTAAAAGGCGTTGCCTGAATCAATTTTTCCAGCCGGTGATACGGGACGTACACGCCCAGGTCGTGCTCAAAAAAAGCTTCGATGACCTCGGTCGTTCCGTTTCTGTCAAGATCGCCGTAGAACAAGCGAATGGGATAATCCGGGTCAAACGAATACCTGCTGTTCCTGCCCCAATTTGTCGCCAGAATATCGAGCCTGCCGTCGCCGTCGATATCTGCTGTGGTCAGTCCGTTCCACAAACCGAGATATTTGTCCAGGCCCAATTTTTCGGTCGCGTCGCGGTAAACGCCTTGTTCATTTCGGAAAACCGTCACCGGCCCCCATTGTTCGGCGATGATCAAATCGGGATCATGGTCATGATCAATATCTGAAAATATCGCCTGACTCACCATGCCGAAATTTTGCAAGTTTTTGTTATTCCGGTCGTCCGGCTTGAAAGCCCCGTCTTCATTAATGAGCAGAAAAGACGACGGGGGCGTCGGATATTGTCCGGGCGTAGAGCGTCCGCCGACAAACAAGTCGAGATCGTCGTCATTGTCGTAGTCAGCGGCGGCAAGCGGGCCAATATCAGCCGTTGTCGTAAAAATTGTATCGACGGCGACGGTTTTACCGCGCTCCAGAACATATTTCAGTACAAAGGAGTGATGTGCGGGGTTTTCGTAATTCGAGAACGCCGTCACAAGAACAACTTTGCCGTCCGACTCATCGCCTTCAACCCAACTCAAAACGGCGGGCTGATCCAAAACGGCTCTTCCTGCAAGAAGCGCGTCGGTTCGCTTTCGCCAGGAGCCGTCACCGAGATTTTCGAAGTGCGCAGGCTTGCCGTTTCTTCCAGAGGTTATGAACAAGTCATCGTCGCCGTCAAAGTCAGTGTCTTGAACAGCGACGCCCGGCCCTGGTTGGCTCAGTTTCAAGGGCAGCAACGGTTGCCGAGAAAAATCATCAAACAATTCTTCGCTGTGCTTGAAATCAATTCCCTGGTCAACATTTTTAAAGAAAGGCTCAGTGCTCGAAAGTTCAGACTCTTGGGCGACCGTCTGCGCGCCCTCTTCAAAAATCTCATAAATTCGATTCGGTTGAACGTCTTCAATTTTGCTTTTCGCGCCATTTCTCCAGGTAATTTCGAGCGCAAGTTCAGCTTTTCCTTCTACCGCGGCAAAAGTATATGTCTGAGCATTCCCTGAAAGATACGACCCGCCGAGCGTAGCTTCTTTCATTTGCGGCGCCCCGTTGCCCGTGAAGCGAATCTTGGCGCCAACGCCTTGCGTGTTTGGAGCCGCGCCGCGCAGACGAACCGTAACCCGATTTTGCGAAGCGTCATTTCTAAACAATCCCGCAGGCTGCTGAAATCGATTGACCACAACGTCCAAATCGCCGTCGTTGTCCAAGTCGCCCAAGGCCATCCCGTGGCTTATGTCAGCGTCTCCCCCCCATCGCCATTCGTCGGAAGTTTCAGTAAAAGTCAGGTCGCCGTTGTTCCGAAAGCTGACGTTCGGCAAAGGCAGCCGCGGATATCTCAAAATCGTCTCCGGCGCGTTCGCCATGCCAGAAAAATTTTGATCTATCATTTTCTTCCGCACGTCCATATTCTGCGTGTCGCTGATCTGGCCGGTCGCAATCAGAATATCTTCGTAGCCGTCCAAATCGATATCGAGAAAATTTGCAGACCATGACCAATCCGAGGCGTGCACGCCGCTGAATCTGCCGATTTCCGTGTATTCATCATGCCCGGCATTCAACAACAATGTGTTTCTCATGTATTGCAGCCGGTCGTCCAACGCACCGATTTTGGCGCTTGTCGGCGGCATCGTGTTGAACTGCATTTTTTGTCTTTGATGATTCATGCCCAGCATATCGATGACAAAAACGTCCAAATCTCCGTCTCTTTCAACATCCGCAAAATCCACCGCCATCGAGGAGTGCGAAGTGTGTCGAATGGCTTGCTTTTTTATCGCCTGAAACCGCCCCGTTCCGTCGTTCATCCAGATTCTGTCCGGACTATTGAAGTCGTTGCAAACATACAGATCCGGGTGACCGTCATTGTTGACGTCTTGGAATTTTGCCGCAAGCCCCCAATCATAAAACGTTTCAACCGGTTTCCCGGCTTCGTCGAAAAAGGCGCCTGCATCCGGCGCGGTTAATTCAAACCGTCCCTCGCCGTCGTTGAGATAAAGTGCGTCAGGTTCCCCGCGCTCCTCCCACAAAATGAAATTGTCGACAAAAACCAAATCGTAGTGACCCTGATATTTTTCGCGAATTTTGAAAGTTCCGTTGGCCTCGTCTTTCTCGATAATATTTTCATAGTTCAGCTCGTGCGGCATGAAGATGTTGTTGGCTCGCAGCGCCTTGTAATTCGTGACGTAAAGATCAAGATCGCCGTCGCCGTCAATGTCAGCAAGAGCCATTGTGGTCGCGCCTGAGCCGGATTTGAGCCCCCGTTTTTCACTTTCCTCAGTAAACACGCCCTTACCGTCATTCAAGAAAAAGAAGTTTTTCCCGCCGATGGACGTGACGAGCAGGTCGAGGTCAAAATCACCGTCCAAGTCCGAGAAAACCGCTCCGGTAGAAAATTCGTCAGGGCAAGCGACGCCGGCGTTCTCGGTTACGTCTTGGAATTTCCAATCGCCGAGATTCTTGTACAGCACGTTTGGGCCGTCCAAACGGCAGAAATAAATGTCCGTCAGCCCGTCGCCGTCAACGTCACCAAGCGCAAGCCCGGAGCCGTTCAACAGAACGTGGTTGCGAACAATGAGCTCTTCCGTCAGTTCATTCTGAAATACAACCTGGGTTTCTTCGTTCGACATTGCTGTGAACCCGACTTCCTTGCTCGTGCTGAAATTGACCTCAGACCAACGATACCCGTCGGCTTCATTCCAGTGCAAAGTATGATCAAGACTGCATTGAAAAAACGTCAAAGCGAAAAATGCAAAACCAAGCTTTAAGCCCTTCAATATAGTTGGCTTCGTTCGTTGCAAATCGGCTTTGTTTTTACTTATTCTTTTCATCGTCTCCAGAAGCTATGCGCATTTAAGCCGCGCACTCACGTTCGGTTTTCTAACTGATTAATTTTTTTTTCCAAGTCTCGCGCCAATTTTCCCTGGCCCGATTTCTTATATACGCCGAGCAGAATCCGCATCACACCGAGATCGTCCGGGTTTAGATTAAGTGCATGGAGAAGTTGCTCAGCGGCGGCGGGAAGGCGCCCCAAAATCTGATAGATTCTGCCCAACTGCACATGAGTATCGGCGGAGGCTTTGTACTTCAGCGCCTGATTGTATTCATGAATTGCAGCATTAAATCGAGCGCGCGAGGCAAATTCGCGCGCGCGGTATTTATACCAATACACGCTCACGCCTTCTTTGATCATTTCTGAAATCACCGGGTCGCGAAGCTTTGTATCCGCAGGGAACATGCGGGCTTTTTCCATCGCTACGTTCGATTTCTCCTGCGCTCCCATCCTGCGGTGGACGGTGGCCAACAAGCCGTAGGCCTCGCCGTAACGCGGATTTTGTCTTAACGCCTTATTGACAAAATCCAGGCTCCTTTCATAATCTTTTCGTGAAAAAGCGATTTGCGCAAGCCCGAGAAGCGATTGCGCTGTTTTCGGGTGCAGCTCAGCGGCCTGCTGAAAGGCGGTTTCGGCTTCTTCAATTCGTCCGGCTTTGAGCAGCGCTTCGCCATATCGCACATGAACGGGAGCAAAATTCGCTCTCAGGGGCAAGCTGCGCGCGTACCAATCAACTGAGCGCGGATCATGTAAAACGTCGTAAGTATAAGCGAGCAGGTAGGGCCACTTGAACGCATTGCCGTCCAGCTTGGCCGCACGTTCAAAATAGGGTGCGGCTTCCGTTCGCAAATCGTGAATGTACAAGTTCATCCCGATTCTACCCCAAACCTCCGCCGAATCCGGGCTAAGCCCTGCGGCGGATTGAAGAGAGTCGATTTTGTCAACGACCTGCTGCTCCATTCCTGTGAAATCCAGGTTCGGCAGCTCTTGCTCGAAGTTATTCGCTGAACATGCCGCAATAAGCGCCAGCGGGAAAATTTTGCCTAACCTTTTCACATGTCTTCTCTTGTTAAAAAGCGTTCTGCGCGTAATCCCGCGAGATCGCAGCTTTTGGAACTTGTGACTCGGCCTTCTCTCTCGCGGCGCTTGATTTTCCCGTCTGTCCTTTCTTCAAGACAACGAATTGATTCGCCGCAACGCCGGGAAAAACTTCCACTTCGCCGCCGGGCCACTCTATGACGATCTCTTCCACGCGATCTTCTGCGCCGAGTCCGAAATGGACGCGAAAATCATTGCTGGACAAAAAGCTGTAAGCTGGTGCGACAAACTTTGTGTACGTTTTGCTTTTGGTCTTGACCCTAATTTTTGCTCCCACGGCGTCACGCTTCAGAATCGGGTCAATCGCACTCACTGTGAGCCAGGCGCCGCGTCCGCCAGCCTCGTTCAAATATAAACGCGCTTGGCTCCCGATATTTGACGCCACCATGTCGACGTCCCCGTCGTTGTCGATATCGCCAAACGCTAGGCCTCTGGTCATTTCAATATTTTTGCAAAAAGGGTCTTGACGCAAGTGCGAAAAAAGATACCGCCCGCCATCATTTTCAAGCAATGAGTTTGGCTCAGCGTAATGATCCCAGCGCGTCACAGGCTCAGATTCGGTGAGTATTGGCGCTCTTAAAATGCGGCCGTTGGCAACGGCTAAATCGTAATCTCCGTCATTGTCGAAATCGAGAAAACCCGCGCCGAATCCCGTGTAGGAAATCAATTCAGGCGCTCCGAAACCGGCGGCGGCGGAAAGATCTTCGTAACCTGAGCTATTGGAATAACGGTACAACGTGTTACTTTCGCTTCGCAAGTGCGAAATGAACAAATCCGGATAGGCGCCCTCCCTCGTTTCGCCCAGCGCGACGCCCATGCTCGCTTCTTCCCGCCCCATCTCGTTCAGGGCAACGCCAAATTCCAAGGCCTGATCCTGAAAACCTTCGCCCTTTTGATTGATCCAGAGCGTATTCGGTTCAGCGTCATTGGCGACGTACAGGTCGGGAAAGCCGTCGTTATTAAAATCCGCTGATACGACGCCCAAACCGTTTGCGGCAACGCCGCCGACGCCCGTTTTCCAAGTCACATCCGTGAAAGAACCGTCGCCGGTATTTTTGAACAAAACGTCGCTGACGCCGGTGAACGCTTTAGGCCCGCAATATTCAAGACGTCCGGCCTTGTCCGGGCATTTGAAGCTCGAATCGTAATCCACGTAATTCGTCACGTAGAGATCGAGAAATCCATCCAGGTCAAAATCAAAAAATATTGCGGAGCAGGCCCATTTATCGTTCAGGACGCCGGCGGCTTCGGTAACGTCCGTAAAAGTGCCGTCACCGTTGTTTTTGTAAAGAGCGTCCGGGCCATAATTCGTGACGTAAACGTCGGCAAAACCGTCGTTATTGAAATCGCCAACGGTCGCGCCCATGCCAATCCCCGCGTCGCCGATTCCAGACTCGGCTGTAACATCCACAAAAACGCCGCTTTCTTCCTGGCGAAACAGGCGGTTGACTTCAGCTTGCTGCTCAGTTTTTTCAGGATGATGCGAGGCAAGATTCACAAGGTAAATATCAAGATCATCGTCGTTGTCATAATCCAACAACGCCACGCCCGAGCCAATGCTTTCCGGCATAAAGTAGCACGCGTCCGCGGTCGCCGAGTGCACAAAATTTAGACCCGACTCCTCCGTAGCGTCCCGAAAAATCTTGCCTTGTCCGGAATCGTCATAAGCGCAACTCATCAGTCCCCCAAGCGCCGTTAAAAGCATCGCACTTTTGACGAAAAAAATTAAGCCGCATTTCTTTCCTGCCACGTTATCGCTCCTCCGAGATTCGATACGCTTTTCCAGACTTGTAAAGCGCTATTCTTTTTTCAATGTCGGCGGCTAATTCGCGGCCTTCCAAGGCTATCGCTTGCTTCCTGGCGCGATTGGCAAATTCAACGGCGCGGCCAAAGTCGCCGCTTTCTGCATATGCGGCGGCAAGCGCATCAATGGGCTCAGGGCTTTGAAAATTTATTTTTTCACAAACTCGTTCGAGAATTTCCACGGCTTTTGCGCCGTCTCTGTAATTTGCATCAGTCCCTGAAGCGAGCAACCACCCAAAGCGCGTGGCCAAAAAGATGTTGCCGCCCGTGAAGCGCAACCCATCCTGATACGCGGCAATTGCGTCTTTCGGGTGGCCGATAGCCAAATGAAAATTCGCCAGGTTTTCGTAAAGGTCAGGATGGCGCGGATTCATTCGCAGCCCGCTGTTCGTCCAATCGATCGCACCTTTGAAATCTCCAAGCTTAGACAATGTTTTCCCAAGGCTTACATACAAATCTGCGTCCGAAGGATTGAGGCGAATCGCGGCGAGGAAATGCTCTTTCGCTTTTGAAAAATTGGCGGCTTTCTCGAATAAATCCGCAAGAAATACGCTCCCGCTTCGGCTTGGTTTAAAAACCAATGCTTTTTCAAACTGATGCGCCGCCTTTTCAAATTCTCCCTGACTCAACAATTTATCGCCGCGTATTCGATACCAATAAGCGCTTTCGCCTTCCGCCGCCAATTCGTCGCGCACTGAATCTTGTATTTCCGTCACCATCGGGAGCGCTTGCGCCCGCTTTTGGGCGTCTTCAGCTTCGGCGCCCCTGCCAAGCCTGCGATAAGTTTCCGCCAGCAAACCATATACTTCACGCGACAAAGTATCTATCTCCGTCGCTGTTATCAAGTGTTGCCGACTTAGCTCCGCCTTTCCTTCTCGCAAGGCGATTCGCGAAAGCCCAATTCGCGCATAAATCGAATTTGAATTTAGCGACAATGCGCGCTCAAAAGCGGCCGCAGCTTCGGCCATTTTTCCACGGTTTAGAGAGGCTTCCCCGAGATGAGCAAGAAGAGGCAGATAATCAGGGTCCATTTCGCGGCAACGCTCGAACCAGGCAAACGCATTTTGATCGCCAACCTCGTTCAAAAGGAGCGCATAAAAATACGGCCACCGAAAATCGGCTGAATCCAGTGCGGTCGCACGTTCATAGCAAAATATCGCTTCGCGCTGGAAATCATGCACGTCGAAGTTCATCCCCAGCTTGCCCCAGGCCGAGCCTAAGTCTGGGTTTTTCTCAACCGTCGAGCGCAATTTCATTATTTTTTCAACGACCTGTTTTTCAGTGCCGGAGAAATTCGGTTCGGGGAAATCTGCAAAGCTTGAGGATGAATTCTGGCAGGAAAAATTCGCCGCAGCAATTCCGGCGGCGATCAGGATTTTGAGGAATAGTAAAGATTTGCTTAAAGGCCAAATGAGTTTTAGCATCTACTCAAGGTCGTCGAATGGCAAGTGAAGCGGGTGGATCTATTGAAGAACACCAGAAGCATCAATTTTGGTCGCCCGTTCCTTTCTCCACGGTCAAAATACGGTCTACGCTATCCACAACAAACTTCTCTTTTGCACCGTCCGGCCATTGAACAACCAGGCTGTCAATCTCTGCTGAATCACCTAAGCCGAAATGTGCGCGCGGATCGTTGCTGCTCAGAAAACTGTAGCCGGGCTGTATTAGTCGTGTTAGTTTTCTGCCGGCGAAATGCGTTGTTACCTGGGCGCCGTAAGCGTCACGCTTCAATTTTGGGTTCAGGGCGCGAACAATCAGCCAGTGCCCTCTCTCAACAGAAACGTTTCGAAACAGACGCGCATCTCCGCCGCCGTTTGTAACCAAGGCGTCAACACCGCCGTCGTTGTCGAGGTCTCCAATCGCCAACCCTCGACTGTTTTCGATCAGCGTGGAAAAATCTCCCGCTTCTCCAATTGTCGTAAAACGACCGTCGCCGTCATTTTCAAAAAGAAGATTTGGCTCGGCGTAATAATCCCAATGTTCCGCAGCCTGCTTCTTTGAAAGCAACATGCCGCGCGTCACCCGCCCGTTGACAACGGCAAGATCAAGATCGCCGTCGTTCTCAAAATCCAGGAAGCCGGTTCCAAAACCGGTGTAAGGCAGACTCTTTCCTTCAATGCCGGAAGGCGCTGAGTCATCCTGAAAGCCGAACGCTTGCTTACGGTAAAAAGTATTGCTTTCACCGCGCAAGTGTGAGATAAAAATATCAAAATCCGCGTCGTTGTCAACGTCACCGACCGCGACGCCCATCCCGGCTTCCGGACGCCCCATTTCGTTAAACGCCGCACCCATGCGCAACGCAGCATCCGTAAATGTGCCGTCACCTTGGTTAACCCACAATATGTTTGGATCGCCGTCATTGGCAACGTAAACGTCGGGAAGATGATCACCGTCAAAATCCGCGCTCACGACTCCGAGGCCGCGCAAAGCAACGCCTGCGACGCCCGCCTTCCGTGAAACATCCGTAAAAGTCAAGTCACCGTTATTGCGGTACAAAACGTCAGCAACGCCGGGAAAACCTGCGGGCCCGCAATAATCCTGACTCCCAGCCTCATAAACGCATTGATTGGACGGATTATAAGCCAGGTAATTCGTCACAAAAATATCCAGGAAACCGTCCATGTCGCCGTCAAAGAAAACCACCGAACACCCCCAATTTCGATTCACGATTCTCGCGCTTCGGGTAATGTCGGTAAAGGAGCCGTCGCCGTTGTTGCGGTAGAGCTTATCGGGGCCGTAATTCGAAATATAGACGTCAACAAAACCGTCGTTGTCAATATCGCCGACCGCAACGCCCATTCCATAGCCTGTGTCGCCCAAGCCGGAAGCATCCGTAACATTGGTGAACGTCTTGTCGGTCTCTTGCCTAAAAAGCTGATTTTTCGGTTTGGGTTGATCACGCCGATTCCGCCCGTGCGGCGCGCCGTTTACGAAATAAACGTCAAGATCGCCGTCGTTGTCGTAGTCGAGCAACGCAGCGCCGGAGCCGATGCTTTCGGGCACAAAATAGGTGCTGTCATAGCCGGTGAAGTGGGTAAAGGCAAGTTGACTTTGTCCGGAAATCTCAGAAAAAACTGGAGCAGCGTCAACTGCATCGGCGGCTCCGTTCGTACCGGCGTTTTTTCCACAGCCCGCAACTCCAACCCATAGAATGACCGCACAGTTTAAAAAAACTGATGCTGACGAGGCGATTGACGAAGCCCTCCGACTTGCCGTTCTGAAAAAAGCTATGTTGTCGCCCAGCACGGGTTACGCTCAAATTTCATGGGTTAAATCAAATATGACAAGCTTGAGTAAATTATCGCGGAAGTGCGGCAATTCACTATCGCTTCGGCAAGTTTCAACAACGGCGGAATAATCGGTTATTTTCTCTTATATTCGTATTGGTTCGGAATAACTTCGACCACTTCCACTTCAAAAACAAGCGCCATGTTGGGTCCAATGTTTGGCTCGCGACCGCCTTTTCCGTAGGCCAGATCAGAAGGAATATAGAGCTTCCACTTCGCGCCTTCCTGCATCAGTTGGATTACTTCGCTAAATCCGCGAATCAAATGCTGAACCCGGTATTTCACCGGCGTACCGAAAGCCTTTCGCGAATTATCGAATTCCGTACCGTCGATCAGCGTTCCGCGAAGATGCATCAATACTTCGTCCTTCGCCTTCGGGCTTTTGCCCTCGCCCGCACGAATTATTTCGTACTGCACGCCGCTCGCCGTCACAACAACGCCTTCCCGAGTGCGGTTCTTTCCAAGAAAAGCCTCGCTTTCTTCCTTGTTCTTTTGCAGCAGCGCCTCAAACTCAGGATCATTTTTGATATGGGTCTGCACCCGCTTTTCCATGAGCATGTCTTCCGTAAAAAGCTTGGCCTTTTTCAATTCGGTTTGACTTGCGAGAAGCTCTCTTCTCTCCAGCGCATCTCGCAACCCTCTGGCAACAAGCTCCGGGTCAAGATCGGGAAATTCGACTTGCAGCAAACGCAGCCCTTCTCCCATCTCAACGCCAAGGCCGTAGCTGTACTTTTGATCGCGCGTCTCCAACACGGGTTTTTCTTCTTGATTTGCCTGGCATCCGCTTAGGCAGACGCATAAAAATATCACATATTTTCGAAACAACACTCATCCTCCACGAACATGAATTTTCCCAAGTATTAACTCAAAAATCAATGCTGAACGATTTTGCTCTCAGCCCATAGTTTTGGAGCGGCTGTTCAAACCATCATATTTAAAAAATTACAAACATCAACAGACAGGGGCAATACTCGCACAACCAACGCTTACACTAAAAAAGCCCTTCAGAATTATGAACTGAAGGGCTTTTCTCTCAGCAGGTTTAGAAATTTTTCAATCGCTCTCGGAACCGCCTTCCCTGTCATTGGGATCAGGAACGTCCTCTTCGAGTCTTGGGCCGTTAATCGGTTCGTCTCCGCAGGCTGTCAGCGTTGTCAAAACCGGAATGCCCAAAAGAAAAACGAGCAAAAGAGCCGGCAGCTTAACTCTCAAAAAATTCAAGATTCTTTTCATAGCAGTTTCCTCACAATTTCTTCTAAACAAAGTATTTTTAATATTCTAAAGTCCCGGATTTTAACCGACCGACATTACACTCAAATCGGGGGAGTTTGTTCCTTTGAAAACAATAAAATATATCTCTTTACCTGACACTTTTTTGTAAACTGCATTTTCGAGCCGTCGAAAGGCCCCGTTTTGTCATTCTGAAAGAATCTTTGTTATCGCCCAGTACAGATCATGCTCAAAAGTTCAAGGGTCGGATAAAAAAAGATGCTTCCAGCATGACAATTCCGGCTTTTTTCGCTAGCTTTAGAAGCCTATAAAAAAGTGTCAGATAGTGAAAAATATATTTGAGAAAAGCGAATTCACAAGGCTTTTTTAGCCTTCCTTTTTATTCTTCAAGTCAGCGATTGTGAGCATATTTTATCACAACTTCACCAACAAGCGTTTCTATCTCGGTTCTCGTTTCCGAACCGTCAGGCCACCGCACCCAAACGCCGGTCGGCACTCCCGTCTTGCCAAAAGGCAGCGCAGCACTGTTTTGAGCGGCGTAGCCCGATCCCGCTTGAATTTCGCGAACAGGCCCAAATTCATCACCAAAAACCAATCGAACTGCTGCGCCGACGGCCCCAGGATTACTTGGAGCGCCGACCAAACGAACGCGTACGCCTTTCTTCGCGCCTGTATTTTTGAAAAATTTCGTATTCGCTCCGTTTTGCGAAACAATCAAATCTGTGCGATTGTCCCCATCAAAGTCCGCCAGCGCGGCTCCGCGTTGTTCGCCGTAAACTTTAACCCCCGACTCTTGCCCTGGCACAGCGGTGAGATTTCCGGTGCCGTCGCCCTTCAACCACAACCCGCGACCGCCGTCGCTGCGCGCGGTTTCGATATTGGTCGCGAAAAAATTCTGGCTCAAAAAAACATCTTCAAAACCATCGTTGTCAAAATCGGCGACGCCTGCAAAAAAGGCGGGGGAGAATTGCGCTTCCGCAGGCATGGGCAAGGGTTGGAAGTGGTCGCCTTCATTCAGAAAAACCATATTTTCCAGCGTATTCGCCGACAATACTTTTGCCCGGTTTGCACGCCCGCCAAGAACGTCATCGATTCCCGCCGAGCCGAATTGCTCGAACGATCTTATTTGCGAAAGGACAAACGGCATCGCCGGGCCAATCAGCGCCAAGCTTGTCTCAGGGACGATTTTTTGTAACGTTTCATCGAAGTAGGCTTGAATAACGTCAACCGTGCCGTTGCGGTCAAAATCGTTGTAATAAACGCGCAGCGGGCGCTCTTTCGATGCACGAAATTTCGTATTTAGTCCCCAATTCGTCGCGACAATATCAGGCTTGCCATCGCCGTTCAAATCGCCGGTCGCTACGCCGTTCCACCATCCCGTAAATTCATCAAAGCCAAAAGCTTGGGTCGCATTTTCAAACGAGCCGTCGTTGTTTTTAAAAACATTAATCGCCCCCCACTCCACAGCGAGCAAAAGATCGGAATCGCCGTCGCCGTCCAGATCGCTAAAAACGGCGCCGGAGGTCAAGCCGATCTTGGCAAATTGCTCGGAATTTCGTTCATCCAGCGTAAACTCGCCGTCGTCATTACGAAAAAGAAAAGACGAGACAGGCTGAGGATATCTTCCCGGGGCCACGCGTCCGGCAACGAAAAGATCGAGATCGCCGTCACGGTCGTAGTCCGCCGCTGCAAGCGCGCCAATCGCAGGCTTGCAGGTAACAACCGTTTTCGATGAAACGCTCCGCCCATTTTTGAAAACAATTTCCTCGACGCGCGATTCTTTTGTCTCGTCTTCGTAATTCGAATAGGCGATCAAAAGCCGAAAAACGCCTTCGCCTTCAGGCCATCCAATGGCTGCGACTTGGTCCAAATCAGCAGGCATACGCAGCCAATCTTCGTCCATCAAAGAAAAACTTCCGTTCCCTTGATTTTTGAAAACCGCCGGTCTCCCGCCCCTGCCTGTTGAAATAAAAAAATCATCGTCGCGATCTCGGTCAAAATCCGCTGAAAGAACGGCGGGCCCCGATTGACTCAATTGGTTGGGCAAGAGCGGCTGGCGTTGGAAGTCGTCGAAAGGCGTTTCGTAATGAACATACCCAAAGTCGTCGCTCACATCTTCAAAAAAAGGCTGCGTTTGCGATTCCGCCAGCTTTGCTTTCTCACTTCCGCCTCCCACTGGCTCATCGATCTCATAAACCCGATTTCGTACAACATTTTCAATACGGGTGATTTGGCCTGAGCGCCACTCGACCTCAATCGCCAATCCTTGTCCCGCCTCTTTTGCCGCGAAGGTATAGATTTGGTCAGAACCTGACAGATAAGTTCCACCGCAAACGACTTCCTTGCTCTGGTCGACCGGCCCGCCGATCACTCGAATTTTCGCGCCGATTGCTTGCGAATTTCCGGGCAGCCCTTTTAGACGCACCGCGATCCGATCTCCCGGAGCATTGTTGCGGTAAATGCCGGGCGGCGATTCCAGACTATTGTAAACGACGTCTAAATCTCCATCGTTGTCAAGATCGCCCATCGCCATGCCGTGCGAAATATCGATTGCGTTGAAGCCCCAATTTTTACTCATATCTTCAAAATGCAAATCCCAACGATTCCTGAATACAAAATTCTGCGTTTCAAGGCGCGGGTAGCGGAAAATCTCGCTCTCGGTGCGCTTCATTTGCCGAGACAAAGCCGTTGATAATTTGGCGCGCGTATCCGAATCCATCCCGTCGTAATAATGGCCGGTGACGATCAACAAATCTTCATAACCGTCCAGATCAACATCCATGAAAAGCGGCGACCATGACCATTCGGAAGCGTCGATTCCGGCAAACTGGCCAATCTCGGCGTAGGTGTTATCTCCACGATTCAAAAACAACGAGTTGCGCATGTATTGCGGCCGGTCGTCATATTTTCCGATGGTTTTCAACTCCGGCGTCACCGGGCCTTGCTGGCGTTTGCGCCGGTCATGGCGACGACTCAGCATCTCCGTCAGGAAAAAATCGATATGCCCGTCACGATTGACGTCTGAAAAATCCACGCTCATCGACGAGGCGCTGACGCTGCGCAAGGCCAGCTTGTCAATCGCGCGAAAATTGCCTTTGCCGTCATTGATCCAGACGCGATCCGGGCTTTCGAAATCGTTGCACAGGTATAAATCGGGGTCGCCGTCGTTGTCCATATCTTGAAATCTTGCCGACAAGCCCCAATCTTTATATTCCGGTGCAACTCGTCCGTCTTCATCGATAAAAGCGCCGCTCGCCAAAGGGACTTTTGTGAACCGGCCCGTACCGTCGTTCAACAAATATATGTCCGCCTCAGCAGTTTCAAGCCGACGCAACATCATGCCTCTCTGGATTTCGATTGAATAGTGTTCGGCGAATTCCGGTAAGACCTCGTACTTGTCACCGACTTTTTTCACGGTTCTGTCGATTGTCCGTCGCGCCGCCGGATAAAGGTCTTTAATCGTATGCTTCTTATTGTTGATGACGTACAAATCTAAATCGCCGTCCCCCTCCGTATCTGCCAAAGAAAGCGACATAGCGCCGGTTTGGGATTCAATACCCGATTCCTTCGTGAAATCCGTGAACTTTCCGGTTCCGTCGTTCAAAAAACAAGCGTTTGGCCCGCCAATCGCAGTAACAAGCAAATCGAGATCGCCGTCCGCATCGATGTCGGCGAATACAGCACCCGTGGAAAATTGATTTTGGCACGCGACGCCAGCCGCTTCAGTAATATTTTGGAATTTCCAGTTCCCGAGGTTTTTGTAAAGCGCGTTTGCTCCGTCTAATTGACACAAATAAATGTCAGCTAATCCGTCTCCGTCCACGTCGCCGATTGTGACGCCGGAACCGTTCAGCAGATGGCGATTGGCGGCAATTTGTTCTTTTGTCAGGCTATTTATCTTGGTTATTCCTGTTTCTTCCCCGGGCAATCTGGCAAAACCGGGAGCGCCGAAACGGGAAAAGTTCAACTCCGCCCAACGATAACCGGCTTCTTGGCGCCATTTAAGTTCGGTTTGGGTGCAAGAATAAAAAAGACAAAAAACACCCAGGACAGTAATGGAACACCGAACTTGGCAGCAATCAACAATTTTAAGAAAATCAATTCCTCTCATCTTTATCAATCCAGCCAGTCAAACAAGAATTGTTCATCATAGGAAATCTGGAATTTTTTGAGAAAGCTCAGATACTCTTCTCGGAAACTTTTTCTCCGATGATGCTCTTCCTGGTTAAGAATATATTTGTAGACAGCGTCGATTTGGGAATGCGAATAAGAAAACGCCCCATATCCTTCTTGCCATGCGAATTTGCCGCCAAGCCAATTTTGCTCATTGATGAATTTACTTGTGTTGTTCTTTATGTCGCGTACAAGGCTGGAAATGGAAGCCGAAGGCTTTAGGCCGATGAAAACATGCACATGGTCTTCGACTCCATTGACAATAATCGGTTTCTGACCTTTATTTTTTATAATGCCGGACATGTATTTAAAAACCTCTTTGCGCCACGGCTTCTGTAATAGGTTTTGTCTCCCTTTTACCGCAAAAACGGACTGAATGTAAATTTGTGAAAATGTTCCCGCCATTTGATTCCTTGAGTTTATATCACCCCCTTCGGGGTTGTGGAGATGGGCGCATTCTCTAATTTCTATAATCTTACCATCCCTTCGGGATTTGTTGTTCTTACCAACCCCGGAGGGGTGAAAAGATTATAGATAAAGCGTTAAAACAATATTTTACAAAACCCCGAAAGGGGTGAAATTTTAGTTTCGCGTGAGAAAACGCTGCGTGATTTCAGGATAAATGCCGATGACGTGATCTCGCATAATCGGAAACTCAAAACCGCTAACAGTTTGGATATCAATGTTCAAATCTTTAGCGCGCGGCATGTGGCAATCAATGCAATTGGATTCGATACTTGCGCCCAGTTTCGGCGACATGCCGCAAATCTGCGGTTCGTGACATTTCTGGCATCGTTGCGAAAAAAGCTCTAGTTTGCCGCGCTCCAATTGATGGGGATTATGGCAGGAAATGCAGGTCAAACTCTCGCTTTCTTGAAAGCATTTTGACTCACTAAGCCTGGCGACTTGATTCGCAGCATGAACGCCCGTTTGGCTCTGCGCTTTGAGAGCCTTCAAGATGATGTGTTCCTTTAGATCATCTCCCGGGCGGTATGAAAAAGGCGGTTTCATCATCCCGACGCCTTGTCCGGCGTGGCATTGCGAGCAAAGATCGATCAAGCGGTCGCGGTCAAATTCTCCAGGATATTGAATATAGGCAGCTTGTTCATAGTCCGGGTTGTCGCGGTGAAATTCGACATGTTCCGATCCGGGGCCGTGACAACGTTCACAGGTAACGCCAAGTATATAATTTTCTTTATGGTATAGATTGCTGCCGTGCGATTCAGCTTCGAAAAATGTGGCGTGGCATTCCAGGCAGCGGGGTAAAATTTTTCTATTAAAGTCGGCGATCCCGTCGGGATAGCCAGGGCTGTTACCCCATTCGTTCGTTGCGGTCAAGTGAGAGATCGGCAATTGAAAGAGTGCATTGCCGCGCCAGTACAAGTAGGATTGTCCAAGTTTTCCCGACCCGATCACAAAATCGATGCGTTCAGTCCGCCTTGCTATGCCGCCGCTTCGTTTGAGGAAGGCTTCCTGAAAGACGCCGCTGTCACTGGAACTGACCTCAAAATGCAAGTTGGGGTTGCGGGTTTGGATGGTTGTTTTTTCAGCCGGCAGTTTGTTAGAGAACGCTTCCTGTGTCGGGACGCTCGCAGTCAAAAAATGGGCAGTGTTCTTGATCTTTTCAAGCCGTCCAGCATGACACTCGCCGCAAGTTTCCGGGCCAACGTAAACTGCTTCGCCAAGCCATTCGGAAGCGTCCAGATCGGTGTTTTCGTTCTTCTGTTCTTCCGAAGGCTGAAAGCAAGCCGACAAGGAAAAATTGAGCATTCCGGCAATGGCCCCAATGAGCGACAAGCGCAAAAAATCACTTCGGCGCATATGAAATAGTTCACAAAAATTCTCGGACAGTTCATTACCTGACACTTTTTGTGAACTACTGTTTTAACCGAAGAGAAGTCCCGGTTTGTCATTCTGAAGAGCCGAAGGCCGGCGAAGCAAAATCTTTGTAATCGTCCGGCGAGAATTCGCCTCAAGGTTCAAGGGTTAGATCAAAAAAGATGCTTCCAGCATGACAATTCCGGACTTTTTCACCAGTTTCAAAAGTCTGGACAGAAAGTAACAGGTGTAAATCAGACAGTACAAAAAACAAAGGCTGTCTCAAAAAATTGAGACAGCCTTTACTAAGAAAGATTTGTCAGAAAGTCAAACGCGGATTAGTGAACGCCTGAAGCTTCTGAGCTATGCAATCTGACTCTGTCTTTATGTTGTTTTGGTGCAGAGCCAGGGCCGCTGCCGCCAAAAGTATAGGTCGCGAGCTGCAAGGTTTCCAATTCCTGTGCAGGAATCGGAAGCTGCGTGAAGGTGCCGCCGGTCAGGTCGCCCCAACCTCTGGCGTCGCAGAATTGCGTAGCGACGAAAGTCAAAGTCGTTTCGATGGCTTTTTCATACTTCAGCATGCCCCACAAGGAAGCAGGCTTCAAAGCTGCACGGGTATCGCTCATGCTGCCGGCGCCGTCAGATACGTCAGCCGCTTCGAGGCCGCCGTTGACAACGCGCGTTGCGTTGATAATATCAACAACTTCCTGCAAGCTGCCGCCCGTGTGTAACAGAGCTTCGGCGCGCAAGAAATCCATTTCAACGGCCAAAATGATCGTCATTGGGCCGTTGCCGCTGCTTGCCTGATAATCCGGCCAGCGGTGGTTGGAGTACATTGAGTGATGGTAGGTGCCGCGATCCGGCGGGAAGCGCGCTGCGCCTCTGTTATCATAGTACAAGCCAGGGTTCTGATTACCGCTGTCGTCGCGGGTTTGATCCCAGATGCGCAAGTCAGCCGTGTCCATTTCGAAATCATCTCGTGCGGAAGTTGGCGTGCTCAACCAGTCCTGGTAGCCGCTGGAGCGGTCAGACGGGCCAATCATTTTGTAGTCGCCGCGTCCCCAAGTCGTGCTTGACGCTCTCGAGTGGTACCAAGGCAACGAATTCCACCATTCCGCTTCCTGATCGATCATAACAAAATCTTCGGTGATCCCGCGATCGATATGAGAAAGCACTTCGTTCCAATTGACCGCGGAGCGTGCAGCCGCATCCCTCGGAACCATCGTCATGAATTTTGCCAACAAGGTGTGCGTCAGTTGCGCAAGCTCAGCGCTTGAGTAAGACGTCCCGATAATCCATGTTCCAGGCAGGGTAAAGCTATTGCTTTCCATTATCGAAATCGCTTCTTCCAACTGAGTTTTGGCCGCAGCGAAAACTGCGTTGTAATCCGAAAGCTGAAGGTCAGCGGTTTCAAGATCAATCGTTTCATCAAAGATGAAGGCCTGGTCAAAAAGTATTGCCAACATCGCATGGGAAATTCCCTGATTGAACTTGGCAAATGCACGTGCACGAGCCAGTTCTTCAATCTCAAGGCCGCCGTCAATTGCACGGAGACCATCGTTTGCGGAAGAAATGGCGCCATACAGACCAAACCAAGGCGTGTTTACGAAAGCGCGATAACGCCAGCTTGTTTGATTTGGAATCGCCGCCCTCGGCTCGGACGAAAGCTCACGTGAGCCAAAGTTACCCCAAGAGTATGAAAGAACGTCCGCGGACGTTTCCAAAGACTCAATCGGATTGCCGTTAAAAACGGCCGTAAACCAGCTAAAATAGGCGCCGGCGATCAAAGCTTCAACATCCTCCGGATTTTGAAGCGCACGCGCCTCATCCGGACTGTTGACGTTGACGGTTTCCAGTTCCTGACAGCCATAAGTCGCCATGCCCGCAAAGGCTAGCAAAAGGCTAAGAACGGTGATTTTAAAAATCTTGTTTTTCATATTTTAATTCCTCCACTGAAATTCCAAGACGAAAAATCTCATCGACTCTTCGCTCATATTACGAACCGAAATCGCACGCGTAAGCTTTATGAAGTTTACGCGTGCAAAAGATTCGAATGCTTTTCAAAAAGCGTGACTAAAACTCGAATTCCAACAGGCCTGAGAAGGTTCTGAAGTTCGGATAACCGAACGCATCGACGCGACCAACAACAGCGCTGCCGATGGAACCGCCGCTAAGCCCAACTTCAGGATCATAGCCTCTGAAGTCAGACCAAGTCAACAGGTTGCGGCCAACGACGCCGAACGTCAGGCTCTGGAACAAGCCGCCGAAAAGACCAGAAAGCTGCTTGCGATTGAATTTATACCGCAGAGACAACTCGCGGAGCTTGAGATATTCGCCGCTTTCGATGTAGTGGCTGTTGCCAGCGTTTACATCATAAAGAATCTGGTAATAAAGGATAGGCTTCTTCATACCTTCAGGCTTGCCTGCTTGATCGGTTTCGCCGTACTGATTGTCGCGGTTACCCCACTGAATCGTGTTGGAGTAAACGTCGCCGCCAATCTGTGCATCGAGCAGACCATAGAAAGTCAGACCTTTCCAGCGAAGAGTGTTGGTGAAACTGAGGTTGAAGTCTGGAGTGGAATCGCCAATCGGATGGTTTTCGTTGATGGTTCCGTCTTCGTTCAACGTTTGAGCCTTGATCGGAATACCCCAGCGATAATTACGGGTGTTGCCGTTGCTATCGGTAAAATCAGCGCTGGTTCCCCAGAGCTCATTGCTGATACCGTCCGTGTAAGTGTTGCCTGAGCCAACCCAAACGAGATAACCGTCATCGTTGACCTGGAACTCGTCAGCAGGCAGACCTGGGTTCAGTTCGCTAACGTCTGTGACCCACTTATCGCCATAGAAGGTGCCAAATGCGTCGCCTTCAACGATGCGGAAATATGAGACGCTGTATGCCGGAACGTCAATTTGCGACAGCGTGGAGCGCGTACGATCAAAATTGAATCCTGCAGTCCAGCTAAAGTCTCTGGTTTGCTTCAGAGAAGCATTCAAACTGGCTTCCCAGATTTTTGAATCCAGCGTACCGCCGTTGATCCAGCGTGCGTTGTATCCAGCATAGCCCGGAAGCGGAGCAAACAGAAGCTGATCTTCAGTCTGAACGTCGACGTAGCTTGCTTCAACTGAGAAACGATTCAAGAAAGTGAAGTCAACGCCGAGTTCCAATTCTTTGGAGAATTCAGGCTTGAGTTCTTTGTTACCCAAGTTGCCCTTAACCACCTGACCGGAGCCGGTTACGCTCCAGGTTTCGAAGCGTGCGCTGAAGTTCGGGCGACCGCCGGCGGTGCCGTAAGAACCGCGAATCTTGAATTCTTCAAAAGCAGGCAAGAACCACCAGCTCTCCTGAGACAAGCGGTAGGCGCCGCTTGCGCGATAGTAAGTTGCCCATCTTTCGTCGGAGCCAAAAAGCGAACTGCCGTCACGACGGACAAGAAAGTCTACAATGTAACGATCTTTGTAGTCGAACGCACTGATCAACGAATAACCAGTAGAGCGGATGTCCGATTCGCCGGAGCCTGCGTCCTGAACTTGCGTAGAGCCGATGTTGCGAATGCCGCCAGTCGCGAAGATTTCGCCTTCACCGAAGAAGGATTCGCGCGTGGTGCGCTCGAACAAACCTTGCGCTTTCGTGCGTACGGTCAAATCGTTGAACGCACGAGAGAATTGTGCAGTAACGCTACCGTTCAACGCCTCATCAATAGCGCCGCCTTTCAACATCCGTCCGGGGATACCGCCAGGCTGGCCTTCAGTCGGAATGCCCTTTGGCTGGAAATTAAAACCGGTACGATCTGAGCGATCATAGCTAAACGCACCTTCAAGGTTGAAGGAATTCGTCGGCGCCCAGCGTGAGGTGATACTGCCAAGAATCCGTTTCCGAGAATCCAGTCGATCATATTCAAGGAGAGAAATCAGAGGATTGTCTTCCAAGGCGACCGGATTCGGAGCAACAATATAAAAACCGCGTTCATCTCTTAGACTCAAGTCTACTTCCGGAGACATGAAAGTAAGAGCAAAGAACGGGTTGGCGCCGCCGCCGCTAAAGCCGTCATTGTTATCATTACCGGCAACGTCACGTTCAGATTGACTAATCAATGTAGAAACGCCGACAGTCAAATCATTGCCGAATTTGTGATCGAGGTTGATTCTCGCGGTTTTCCGGTTGAATCCATCGATTCCGTCAATAACGCCTGACTCGGTGTTGTTGCCGAAACTGACCAAGAAGTTGGTCTTTTCCATATTCCGGCTAATAGAGACCGTATTGCTGATAAAATCACTTGGATCGAAAAAACGACCCAACGCATCGAGCGGCTCCGTCAGCAGTGTTGGCGCGATAGAATCGCCGCTTACAACACCAAATACGTCGCCAGGACCGTTAGTGCCGGTGCCGACCCATTTAAAAGGCTTGTCAGCAAAGAAAATATCGTTTGACCAAGCAACGTTATCCGTAAGGCGCCCTGAAGTAGAACGCGGATCGACCCAATTGCCTTCGCCGTCAACAAAATCGCCAGGGGTCACGCTTCTGCCGAATGCGTCAGTGTAAGAGGTTGACGCCGTCAAAAATGCGTGGCTTCCATTCAAATCGAGCTGTTTGGCAAGAGAGTTAAAACCGAACTCATTACGAACATGGACTTTGGTCTGTCCAACGCCAAGCTTGTTGCCGCGCTTGGTGTTAATCACGACAACGCCGTTAGCCGCACGAGAGCCGTAAAGCGAAGCGCCCGCTGCGCCTTTTACAACTTCCATACTTTCGATGTCTTCGGTTGGAATATCCGACAAGGGGCTGCCGGAAACGGATGGGTCAATGATCACGCCGTCAACAATGTACAGCGGATCCTGAGAACGTCCTGATGCATTGATCATGATTGGCGCTCTCAGCAGCACAGAAGCTTCAGAGCCTGGCTGGCCGCTGCCTCGAACGACTTTAACGCCGGCGACCTTGCCGCGCAGCGCCGCTTCAGGAGAACCGGCGGGAGCATGCTCTAATGCTTCCTGGTCGACCGAAGCTACGGAAAATGCCAATTTTGTTTTTGGAGTCTCGTCAACAACTCCAGTAACAACAATGGCGTCCATTTTCAAGACGTCTTCCGCCAAAGCAAAGTCCAGGTTGATATTCCCCGGATTCAAAGTGACGCGTTCCGTCTTGTGCCTGTAGCCAATGAAGCGAGCCGTAATCTTAACTTCTTGACCTCTGACATAAGATGCGGCGACAACAAACCGATAAGAACCATTCTCATCAGTTGCGGCCCCTAGGTTTGTGCCTTCCAGGAAGACGTTTGCGCCTACTAGCGCTTCGCCAGCTTCATCGTTAACCGTCCCTGCGACCGTTGCATCTTGAGCAAACGCAACTGAGGCAAAGAGTACGAGCAAGCTTGCCAGTGAGATAGAAAAGAACTTTTTAAACATAGCTCCTCCTTCCACTAAGAGAACCATGAGTTTGAGGAACAGGACAATCCCGCCCACAGACGATATGCAACACTTCGATAAACGTCGCACAAACGTCGATTGAGCCAACTTATCCTAAATCCAATGAATTAATTCCAACAGCGTTTTCACAAGGAGCAACAAGCGGAAACGCTGTTGGTCAGCCAAGAGAACCATGGACAGAGCAATCCATGAAAATAAACCTTGAGCTTTCCCGCCGTAAACGCGCCAACCGTCTGTGCTTAGGGCGGAAAATCAGACGCGTCTGCCAACTGCTAACCTTGTGCCAGCAAACATTCGTGCAGCAGACAAACCCATCTTAGAATTTTACAAAACAATAGCTTAGCGCATCAAATGAACAACGACATTTTACCAAGAACGGACATAACTGTGACATTTCTTGCACAATCTCTGTGCAAAACGACGTTTGAAGCTGATATGTCCAGCAATTGAGAAGCAAAGTTAGAAACCGGGAACATGCTTTTTGAGCTAAGCAGCGGGAAAGAGACGCGTGGTTTCAAGGCGAGAAACAAGCGGTATGAGACAGGCCAGTTTTGATTTTTGTTGTCCGGTCTCAACACCGCTTTAGGTTTTTTTACGTGGGAAAATTGATGGACAAGCTAAACTGATTTTCCAGCATCGCGATTGACTTCACCTGCGAAAAAACGACGACGTAATTTGATCAGCAGTACGAGCAAAATCAAGCCGCTTAATTGAAAGCCGGCGTTATCAATGTAAACGATTTCGCGAAATTCTCGCCGATCTTCGCTTGGAGAAATCATAAAATCCTGATCCATTTCAGAACGTCTGAAATCCTTTCGCAGCTTGGTCACGAAGCTTCCGGTCGAGATAAAATCATAAAGTCCGGGATAACGACCGGCAATAATATCCGCTTCCGCGCCGTCAATTTCGTTCGCATACTCAACCTCGGCCCCGTCAAAACGCATGGGCTTATCGCTGATTGTGTAAATCAACACTTCGGCTTTTTCGCCGGTGCTGATTGAAGTGGCTTTGAGCGGGTAGCGCAACTCTGCCTGATCGTACGTAAAGCTGATTTTTGCCGGAGAGGTTGTCGCACTCCACCAGCGATCAACGAATTGCGGAACCTGCGACGGGTCGAGCTGCATGGCGACGAAAAACCAGTTGTCCTGAACATATTCAGCCAAGACGCTGGAATCTGCAAGTTCGTACTGGTAGCCGTTTTCTTGCAGCCAAACAGTCAAAGCGCCGGGATTGTTGGCTTGCAAAACCGTCGCGTTATAAGCGCCCACAACTTCTTCAAAAATGATGTTCACGCCGTCGTCCGCTACGATAGCGCCGTCTTCAGCGGAGAAACGTGCTTCATCCGGGAAGGCCAAAAAAACGTTGGAATCATCATCGCAGCCGCAGCCTTGCCCCGAACTGCGCACTAAAGGCTGGGTTAAGAAACTGGCTTCGGAAAAAACCTGCGCATTCACCGTAGATAGTTCCGGCAGGCTGGGCACGGGCACCAAAATACCGAAATCTTCAGCGTCGCCTTCAAAATTGAGCTGTGGAATAAAAGAGACGCGATTTCCATCAATGACGTAAATATTGCGCTGCGCCAATCCGAAAATGTCTCTACCGTTTTGCGGGAAAACAATACACGCCGTATCCGCGACGTTGTAGGTTGTACCAATCGCCATCAGCCCGGCGACGGCCAAGGCCGCGGAATAAATAAGCTTTTTCATCACGAATCTCTCCAAAAAATTGTTCAATTATTTTTTTCTAATGCCATATCAGATCAGTTTATTGTTAACCGATTACTGATTCAAATTCCGCTCAAATCATAAGAAGCGCCCAGCGAAATACTTGCGCCGGTGACGTCAAACCGAAAACGCTCAGTATCGCCCCGCAAGCGAAGATCGCCGAGACGCAAAGCCGGTTCTAACATAATCGAGACGCGATCGTTGACACGAAATTCCGGAGCTAACGTGAACACGGCGCCCAAGCCTTGCCCGGTGTATTTTTCCAGATTTTTGATCTCATGTGCACCGTAATAATAGGAAATCCCGGCTCCGAGGTAGATGCGCGGATTGGTCATTTTGGCGCTGGTTAATTCCACGCCGAGATCAATGGCTGCCATACGGAATTGTCCGGTGTTATCTCCGGCGTTAAAATCTCGGGCGAAATAATAGGGATCGCCGGAAGCGCCATAATAAGACGCGCCGATTTTTAAACGCCCGTTTTCTCCTAAAGGAGCGCGTAAAGCAAGTTGCAAAGCCGGGGTATTGCCGTAGACATTCTCAAGTTCGCCGCGCAAAGGCGTGAATACGCCGCCCAGCAATTGCACTTGCCATCCTTTTGTTTGTGCGAAAAGCGGCGTCGACAAAAGCACGCAAAGCGCTCCGACGGCTGCGTGCTTCCAAAACGCACGTAGCTTGGATTGAAAAATGTGTGTTTTCATTGTTTTCTCCATGAATTGAACCATAACAATTTACACAAATTGTACTTCACGCGACGTAGAGCAATCAGCCGCGACGGGTTAAAAATACAACAAGAGGAGACCAGGATGGCCTCAGCGGGAAGAACATCGAAAGACTAAGAGCGTATTTGGAAAGTCCAAAATTGTCATGCTGTAAGCATCTTTTTAGGCTTTTCCGCAAAAATTGTGGGAACGTTCATGCCTGGCGACCCAAAAAGATTCCTACGGAATGACAAGACAGGGACTTTCCAAATGCACTCTAAGGAAAAATATCAGGGAAAGAATTATTTGGGATTTCGGATTGATGGAGCTCTATCGATCTTTCATAAAATGGAAACTCAACATTCGAAAGCTCCATCAAAACGAAAACGTTTTTCTTCAAAATCCGGCATTACCGAACATGAACTTTGACCAAGGGCGAAACGCCGCCGGGCGTTGAAACCAGCCTTGCGCCCACCCAGAAATCGCCCTGCAAACGCTCGCCGGAAAGGTTAGCGCCGTCCCACTCAATCGAATATGATTTCGATTCGCCGGCGTCAAGCGAAATTGTGTGCGCAGCCTGAGTGAAAAGTTTGTTTGCAGACCAAGTCCAAACCGTCGCTTGTTCGTTGCTCGGAAAACTCGCGCCGTCGCTGCCGTCAGTAATAAAAAAATCATAAATCTGCCCGGACTTGAAAAGCAGCTCAAGCGCTTCTTCAGATGCGTTTTCAACGGAAAGATTAACGGTGAGCGAGTCACCTGCTTCAAGAGTATCGGCGGAAAGTGACACGGCGAGATTTAGCGTATGCTCCGCCACCTCCTGCAAAATATCTGACAACGCGTCGATGACTTCCCTTAACTCGAGCGGCGCCGCTTCGTAGTTCAACTCGACAGTGTTCTCCAGATCGTCTTGCACGATATTCAATTTGTAAACAAACAAATCGGCGGCTTGATCTAAAAAGTACTGTTTCTCAGATCGGAAAAAGTTGTTGTCAACAGCCAGTTGTTTCAACTCGGCTAGCTTTTCCTGAGAAATGACGTCATTAAACGCTCCCTGATTTAATCTCAGGGACTGGTACTCCACTCGACCGTCTTGAAATATTTCAAGGTTTCGATTTACGCCGGCAAACCCGCCGGTGATTTCGAGATCAATAACCGGCGTTAGCGAAAGCGCTTCATCCGATGAATTCAAAATCTGCTCATTTGAACATCCAAACCAAAGCGCGCCCACAACAACAAATGCAAAGTAACGCAGGGTATGAGAAGCGCGATATTTAATGAATTTTGACATCTTGTCTAATTCTCCTTAATTTCAAAAAATGTCCTAAGTCACATACAGCCTAACAGCAAGCCCGGCGCCAAAAAATCCATCAAAAAAATTATGCCGCCGCGCATCGTATGTTCGCCAATGGCATGCGCTTGCTTTTTGAACCTAAAATGGGAAGCTTGAGCGAGAATGCAGGGCTCTCGGTAATAATTCATGCGGTGGTAAATTAAGTTCAAATTCAATGCGACCGAGAGTCCCGTCTTTCGGTTGGCGGGCCCGTCATGTCGGATTTTTGAAGTGCGTTGCAAAATTCCGAAGTCAAAACCTGTATTCCATCCCAATAAAAATCTGGTTCTTGCTGTAAGTCGTCCCTCGCAAAAACGCTTCATTCTTAAAAACCGAGACGCGCACCAGGTAAGACAGCTTGTGAGAAATGTCATAACTCACGTCGGAAATCAAATAGTTGTTTTGATTACGCTCAACGTCTTGCTCAAGAGCTGAAAAAGCCAACAGCGTTTCGTCGTAGGTTTTTTGCTGTAAAACGGCGGCTAGACGCAAAAGCCATTTAGTTCGCAATCGCATCCCGATAATTGTAGAAGATCGCACACGATCAAAGCTGTATCCGTAACTGTTCGACCAGTTTCGCGTGTATTCCAGGGAAGTGTTCACCAAAACCTTCTTGCCGAACGAGATTCGCAACAAGGCGCCTGCAAATTTGTCCAGATGTCTGGCGTCTTTAAAGGCTAGCGTATCGTTTGATTGGAGAACAAGCGCGTTTCTGCCATATTCAACCTCACCGCCAATAAACTGCCCTTCGAAGCGTGCGTTTTTTCGCAACCGGCGAGTAAAGCCGATTCCCCACTCTCGCGCTGTATGATCGAACGACGTCGTTGCGTCATAATTCAAATCCGCCGCTTCAGCCAGGACGCTAAGCCGCCAATTTGAAGAAACGGCGTAATCAAATCTCAAGCCCGTTGAGCCGTGCGAAAAATCCAGTACGCCGTCTGCATAGCTCTTCCTGAAGCCGCCGACCGAGACCGTCGCTTGTACTCTTCTCGACATTTTCCAGACCACGGCGGACTGTATTTCGCCGATAAATTTGCTTTCACCTGTAAATTCGGGATAGCCTTGCAACCCGGTCGAAAGCGAGGTTCTGACCAAGACCTTACGCCAAGATCGAGAAGCTGTCGTTTTGAAATGCAGCCGAGCGTCTAACGAACTCGCGCGACTGTTGCGGTCGCTCGCCTCGAAAACATTGCTGTCTTGCTCGAGTCCCGCCTGCAAGCGGTGCTGGAATTTCCAGCCATTTTGTGAAAAGGAATTTAGAGGCAAAAAGAACAAGAGCAGAAGAATTCGGAGAGTCGCTGCGAAGCCGTAGGCTTGAAACTTTCGCGACGTTTTTGAACCAGATTTGCGCAAGCTACTGCTCTTTTCTCGCATCATTCCACTTGCGAAACTTGCGAGCCGCTTTTTTCAAACTGTCAGCCTGCGCCTTCCATAGTTTCTCGCGATCTCTAAGATCATCGAGCAGCTTTTGCAATTCTACCGGGGAAAGCGAAGAAAAGTCGGCGCTCGCAGAGCCGGCGGGATTAAAAAAAGTGTTCGAAATATCCAGATCGTTAGAGCTCTTGTCATCAGCATTTTCACGCTGGCCGAAATCGGCTTCGTCGTCAACGGCAAGTTCTGCGGGCGCATTCAGGTTCCGCGACTGTGAAGCGGCTTCCTTGACGTCCCCGCGCTCATTCCCCGGATCGAGGAGCGACAAATCTTCGACAAAATCGCTCATGCGCGCACCCAGATCCGCGACCGAACGAATTTCCGCACCTCGTTGTTTTGCTTGCGAGGCGGCTTTTTCCAAGCGATCCGCTTGATCCAATAAAAAATCGATTTTTTGCGAGGCTTCCTCCGGTGAATCAGAAGGCTCGATATTAACGTCAATAATCGGCACGCGGGACGGCACGCGATCAAGGTATGCCTGACACCGCCTTCGCAAATCCTGCGCTTTGCGAATGTTTTCGGTTAAGACGGCTCTTCCGCCAGGCCTGTTTTTTTCTTTCTCTTGATTGTACGCCCTTCCTAACTGTTCCGTTAAACTATTCAATTTTTCAAAGGTCGTACTGGAGAACTGAATCAATGCATTCAGGAATCGCCCTTCTTCCCGCCGCGCCGATTCCAGTGCGCCGTTAAGACGCGAGGAAAATTGCAGAGCGTCTTCCAATGCGCGTGATTGCAGAAGGTTGGGGTTTTTCCTGCGCTTTTGCTTTTTGATTTCGCGCGCCAAACTGTCCGCCTGAGCGGAAAGTCGCGCCGCTTCCGCTTGCGCCGCGCCATAGCGCAACTCGAGCGTCTCGAATCGTCGCGCCAACGAATCAATCTCGGTTTCTTGAGCAAAGATCGCCATTGGCAATACCAAGCAACCAACAAAAAAGGTTTTGGAAACGACGTTGGCCAAAAAGCGTCGCACCTCGCTCCGGTTATTCGCGCCTGGTCGGGAGTCCGGCAATTTTGCGCGTTTAGCGGGCTCCCAACAACATGGGAATAGCCGCCCGAAAGAAATTTTTATTTTAAACCAAAAGTTCATTATTCAATGCCAAACTTCGAAAGTTTGTACAACAATGTCGTCGTTTTAATGCCGAGTTTACGCGCAGCTTCGGCTTTGACGCCGTGAGCAAGCTTCATTGCGCGTTCGATCAGCGCCCGCTCTACTTGATCGACCGCTTTGTTCAAATCCATTTCATCTTCGCTAAGCGTCAACATCGCCGATTCGTCCTTCACAAGCAAGGGCAAATCTTCTACTGAAATTGTATCGCCGTCGCAGAGCACAGCGGAACGTTCGATAACATTTTCCAACTCGCGTACATTGCCCGGCCAATGATACTCAGCCAAAGCTTGTAACGCTTGCTCGTCCAGTTGGAGCCCAGGCCGGTTGAACGCGCTTTTTGCTCTGGTCAAAAAATGGTTTGCCAGCGCTGTAACGTCATCCAATCTTTGGCGCAGCGGCGGGATTGTGAGCGGAACGATGTGCAAGCGGTAGTACAAATCTTCCCGGAATCTCCCGGCGTCAACCTCGGCCTTTAAATCCCGATGCGTCGCCGCGATAACGCGTACATCGACATGAATCGTCTCTTCGCCGCCAACGCGCTCGAACTCACGCTCCTGCAAAACGCGCAACAGCCGCACCTGCATTGACGGAGAAATATCGCCGATTTCATCAAGAAAAATCGTGCCTTCGTTGGCCAATTCAAAACGTCCCAGCTTCTTCCGCAGCGCTCCCGTGAAAGAGCCCTTCTCATGTCCGAACATTTCCGACTCCAAAACGCCCTCGGCCAGAGCGCCGCAATTGACGCGTACAAACGGGTTTTCTCGCCGCGCGCTGTTTTTGTGAATCGCACGCGCGACGAGTTCCTTGCCGGTGCCGCTTTCGCCAAAAATAATCACCGTGGCGTCCGTTTTCGCAACTTTTTCAATCGTCTTAAAAACCGCCTGCATCGAGGGCGCTGCGCCAATAATCTCTCCGGCATTAAATTCAGCTTCCACTTCTCGGCGAAAATATTGATTTTCCGCCTCAAGCTTTCGCAGCTTCCGTCGCTGCAAAAGCCTCTCGGCGATGCGTTCCACCTTCACGCCGATTTCATCCGCCGAGAACGGCTTGGTAATAAAATCCGCCGCGCCTTTTTGCATGGCTTGCACGGCCAGATCGATGGATCCAAACGCCGTGATCATCATCATTTCAAGTTCCGGTAAATGCTCGCGCGCTTTTCCGAGCAAATCAAGGCCGTTCATTCCCGGCAGCTTGTAGTCGGAAATTAAAACGTCGGCCTTGTCGCCGTTGCGCAATTGTTTTAGCGCGTTCTCTCCGTTGCCGAAACTCACAACTTCATGCCCGAAATGCTGCAAGACTTGCTCTAACCCTTCGCGCATGGTTTCGTTGTCTTCAACAACGGCTATTCTCAAAGCGTTTTTCATATCTACAAAGTTAGCTGTTAGTCTTAACTTGACTGATGTTACGCGCGGCAACGCACATCCTGAGTCCCGAGACAAAAGCCGTCTCATTAGCGCCGGGCTTCAGCCCGGTGATGCGCAAAATGCCTATTTTCCCCTCTCTTCCGCCGCGCCAGCGCGGCGGAAGAGAGGGGATGGCCGTCTTAGAAATCTCCGTTCTGAAGAGCGGAGCTAATGAGAATCAAAAATTGCCCTCGGACTCTGATCGCGCGTGTCAAACGATGCGTGCATAACATCAGTCAACTTGAAATAGAGAGCCAATGGCAAACAGACAATAAGCAATCTTCATTCCCGTTCACGCGAGCGGCAGCGTTAAACCAAAACATGCGCCGCACTTACGCTCAACAAGAGCTATTTCGCCGTTATTTTCTTCCACTAAAAGCTTGACCAGAGCCAATCCTAACCCTGCGCCCTGACTCCGAGTTGTGTAAAAGGGTTCAAAAATTCGAGCTTTTGCATCGTCTGAAATCCCGGGGCCATTGTCCGCGACAGACAGAAGAATCTTTTGCTTTCTTTGCTCAACGGAAATATGAATTACCGGCGCCTGGTGATCACTCAAAGCTTCAACGGCATTGCCAAAAAGATTCAATAAAATACTGCGCAAATGATCGGGATCAAAAAGAACTTTTGTTTTTCCGTCAACCTCAATTTTCCACGCGTTTTCAAAATTCTCCGCCGGAACGAGCCCCTTTACTTCTTCAATCAATGCGCGCAAATTCACTTTCCGCGGCTTTGGCTCGAGAGGGCGAGCATAGGCAAGAAAATCAACAACGATTTTTTTTAAATATTGAACTTCCTTGAGAATTTTTTCGGCCTGCGGGCGCGCTTCTTCGTTGGCTTGCTTTTGCAAAAGGCTGGCAAATAATTCGATGCCGCCCAATGGGTTGCGGATTTCATGCGCAATCCCCGCCAACATCATCTGCTGACGCTCATGCCGCCGGGCAATCGCCAAACGCATCTCTTCAATATTTTGCGAAAGCTCGGCAACTTCGAAATTTCCAGAGCCTTCAACGACTGCCTCGTACTTTCCCAATTTGATCGCCGTCGCCGCTTTTTGCAATTTTTCTAACGGGCGGGTCATTTGCCGAGACAAAAGCGCGGCAAACAAAAAAGCGGCCAGTAGAGCAGCGAAACCAATCGTCAGCAACAAATTTCGGGTTTCGTCGACAACGGCCAGCGCGTTCGCGTCACCTTCGACGTAAACCAGCCCCACGACGTCTCTGTCACCCAAAATTGGTGCGTAGGCCGCCTTAAAAACCGCATCTTCTTCATCACGAAAAAGCACGGAAGTCTGGGCTGTACCGGATTCCAGCGCTCGCCTGATCTCTTCAGAATCAAAGCGCATTCGGACATGCTCGTCGCCGATATTCAAAGCGCCTTCACTGTCAAAATAGACCTGCCGCGTTGAGTCGACGATCAGCAGCCTGGAAACGCCGCCGTGAACAATAAATTTTCGGAAAGATTGCCGCAAATTACGGCTCGTTCTGGTTTGTTCGTCCCCGGGAAGAAGATTGAAAGCCTGTGTGCGAGCCGCTTCAAAAGCCGCCAATTCCGCCACGTCGGAAAGCCGCTCGCCGATCCCTTTTTCAACCGTACGCTTCAATTGCCAGTCGAGATAAAACCCGATGGCAAACAACATCAACCCCGTCAGCAAAACAAACGAGACGATCAATTGCGTGCGCAGACGAGTTTTGCGGAACAGATTCACGAAGGTTCCTGATCACCGTTGCTTTTTCGCATACCAGGGAAAACGATAATCGCCAATCCGACAAGAATGAGCAACACAGGCCAAAAATTCGCAAACGGGCTCATGCTGATAAAGAAAATCAGGCTCAACCCGACCAAGATTGACCCGGGAATGAGCATCCCCGTTTCGCGTTTTTTGAAGTACACCGCCAGGAAACCAAGTCCGGGGCCCAACATGAATCCCGGCCACATGTGTGACATGTTGTGCCAGCCAAACAGCGCACAATATTGAAAAACCACCCAGAGCATGAGAAAAGTGAACAACGGAATGAGCACTTCAGTATTTCGCCCCTGGTTGCTGTTGTATGCACTAAGCATAACGCCCGCCAGCACCAAAAACACGAGCGGCCAGATGGCGTCAAAATCAATATTAAACATGTCTCGAAACAAAAACGCCGCCCCCAAAACGATGAGAATTGTCCCGATTATCGTCGATGAACGTTTGTCTGCCATTTCATACTCCAGTTTGATCTTTTCTTTCTTTCGAAATGCTTTTCTCGTCCTTCCTTACTCTCCGCCCCACCTTCTTGACGTCCTCCGCCGGCGGAAGATTTTCGGGCACGATTCCCGCATCGAGCATCATTTGCCTCGCCGCACGGTTGCGCTTCTCATGCTCGTCCGAAATCTCCGACTCTCCTTTTAAATTCCTTGCCTCAATGTTGAAATTCGTGATTTCCGCCGCGAAAGCTTTTCCGGCAGTGGTAACGCGCGGCAAAAAATCCGCGAGCGGGCGGTTTTTAGGCACGCCAAGCCTGCGCTTCATCATGGCGGTTGAAAGTGTGAACATTGCTCGGTCGCCGCGACTTTTTATTCGTCCTATCCCTTGACCGTCTACCCCGCGTTCAAAAGCAAGTTGCGCTAAATTTTCTCCTGATTTGTGAGTTTTTCACGAGCAATTTTCGCTCTGTCAATAACGCCGACGAATTTTCGCCATTGCGTATAGCCCAATAATTCCTGCAAATCACGCCCAAACCACAACTCAACGCCATCGATCTTGTTTGCATGATCGTCGAAACTTTTTTTGAGACGCCTGATAAGCTCTTTTTTACTCATAATCCCTCCCAGACCATTTTGCCGGCGCCGGCAAAATAGTTAACTTTATGTTTTTAATTACTTTAAATTCATTTTCTCCTTTTAAAAAGCGGCTTTTTTTCAAAAATCGGGACACTTTTTAACATGGTCACCGCATGTCATTCAGAACCGGTTTCGCTACGCATCGAATCGCCGGGCTTTTCACCCCAGGGACGTTTCGGCAATGCTTTCATCACTTCGCGCGTCAGGTCATGCCAGGAAAAACGATATTTTCCCGGCTGCCAATCGAGCCCGCGTCGCACGATCACCAAATCCTGAGACGGCACGACCACAGTATGCTGCCCTCGATGCCCGGCGGTCGAATAAGCGCCCGCTGGAATATCCGTTCGGTCGTCTGGAGCGAGCCACCATTGCCCGCCATAGAATCGACCCGTTTTCTCAGTAGAAGGTGCAGGCGTGCGGACGAATTCCACCCATTCTTTCGGCAAAATTTGCTCGTCGTTCCATTTACCCTTGTTTAAGTGCAAAAGCCCAAGCCGCGCCAAATCGCGCGCGTTCGTGTAGACTTGACTGCTCATCACATAATCGCCGAATCGATCTACGCCGGGCATGGTGTTGCGCATACCGATTTTATCGAACAAAGCTTTGCGCGGGAATTCCAAGTACGTTTGCGCGTCGCCGAGAGCGGTCTTCAAAGCATAAATTGCCAGAATTGTGTCGTAGTTTTCGTAGTCCCAATGCTTCCCTGGCGCACGGATGAGTCCGCGATCCAGCGCGCCGCGAACCGAGCTTGCGCCGCACCAATAACTCAGACACGAGCCGACCACGTGGCAAAACCGATTGTCCACCGGATAAAGCCCGCTCGACATATGCAAAACATTGCGCAAAGTAATCGCGCGTCGCGGATCGGTCGTATCGTCACCGGTAATTTTGGGGCCCCAATTTTTGTATGGCAACGACTCGTCCAAAGAAAGCTTTCCCTGCCCGACAGCTATGCCAATGAGCGTGCTGGCAATGCTTTTCGCAGTCGACCAGGTACGCGTTTTTGTAGTAAAATCAACGCCCGGCGCGTAACGTTCGTAAAGAATCTGGCCTTTGTAAACCACCAACAAACTAAGCGTAATTTGCGAATCGTGTCCGCCATGTTCAATGCGATTAAAAGCCCATTCTCCCGCCGCCTCGAGCGCCTTTTTTGAAACGCCTTTAGGGAGAATCTTGTCGGTGTGTAAATCCCCATCCGGCCAGGAAATTTTGCCGGGATCACTGGAGAGCGGCGGCATTTTTAGTTCGGGCAGCTCGTCAATGTCATCAAAATCCTGATCCGGAGCCAACAACACCGTTCCCAGACCTTCGCGGTAAACGGCGCGCATCACAGGAATTGAGCTGTTGCCTCCGACGCCGACCGCCACGGTGCGTTTTTCCCGATCAATTTCCACCATCGACGGCGGCAAAACCGGCATGTGATTCAGCTTCAATTCCTGTGCATAAATTTGCTCCAGCGTTCGATTCGAGACAAACAAACCGTTGCAAATCATCAACGCTTGCGTCCCGCGATAAACCATCATTTGCGTGGATTGATGATAATCGTAATTCTCGGCAGGTTGTGAAGAAAGCGGAGAGGCGAACAATCCAAAAAGTACAAATATTATCGCAAGTCTATGATCAAGAGCTCGAAGAATCAACTCCCGACCAATTCGATTTATCGACAGGAACAACAGCATAACAACACTCCTGATAAATAGAATCATTCTCATTCATCACTCCCAATAAAACACCGAATTCTCTCAGGGTCAAGCAATTGCTGGTTGGCATTGGTCAATCGATTCTTGTTCGCCACCGCACAGACGGTGTTTTGCAAACGGATAAAGGCGCGCCGAAGGAAGTCTTCGCAAACTTAAGCCGTAACTGGCTAAGGTCTTTTTTGAGCACTCCAACGAACTCCAAAAACCACTGTTTCTAAAGAACTTAACTACTCTTCAAAACAATCGATCCGTCAAAAGATTTCTCGGGTAGGCGTTTCAACAAACTGTTGGTATAAATATTGGTTTTTGAAACGGGATGACTTTTCACGCAAAACTGGAGTTCATGATCAAGCCGCAAGAAGCGTTGCGACTCAACCAACTCCGCGTTAAAAAACAACCTTCCTAAACGAGGCCGTTGTCATGTTCAAAAACTATCTCAAAATCGCATTCCGAAATCTACTGAAGTACAAAACGATTTCGCTGATCAACTTTTTTGGCTTGGCGATGGGCATGGCGTGCTCGATTCTCATTCTCCTTTTCGTGCGCGATGAATTGAGCTTCGATACTTACCACGAAAATAAAGACCGCATCGTTCGTGCGGTCAACTGGAATGAACAGGACGGCAACGGCTCCGCCCGCACTGGCGCACCGTGGGGCCCGACGTTGAAAGAAGAATACCCGGAGGTCGAAGATTTCGTTCGCTTCCGATTTTTCGGGCGCACGCTCATTGTGAACGGCGAGACCAGAGCTTACGAAAGCGGCGGGCTCTACGCCGATTCCAGCATTTTCAATATTTTCAGTTTCGAATTGCTGCAAGGCGATCCTTCAACCGCGCTCACACAGCCAAACAGCGTCGTGATTACCGAATCTCTCGCGGAGAAATATTTTGGAGAGGACGATCCTGTCGGTCAAAATCTGCTTTTCGACAACAGCGATCAATTCAAAGTCACGGGCGTTGTGCGCGACGTGCCGAGAAACTCTCACTTCAGCTTCAACTATCTCGCATCATTCGTTTCCTACGATTTCTGGGATTTGACCGAATGGCGCGTCAACAATTTCCACCTCTATCTTTTGCTCAAAGAAGGCGTCGATCCCAAAGCGTTTGAAGCCAAACTCCCGGCGTTTCTGGATCGGCACATTGCCGCGGAGCAGCGCGCGGAAATGGAGACAACGCCGGTCTTGCAAAAACTCACCAAGATTCATCTGCACTCGAATCTCTTCCGTGAATTTCGCCCCAACGGCGACATAAAGTATGTCTATCTTTTTCTCATCGTTGCGGGATTTATCTTGCTCATCGCTTGCATCAATTTTATGAACTTAGCCACGGCGCGCGCCGCAAAACGCGCACGCGAAGTCGGGATGCGCAAAGTCATCGGCGCTGAACGCGCGCAATTGGTGCGGCAGTTTATGGGAGAATCGCTGCTGCTTTGTTTGTTCTCATTATTCCTTGCGATCACCCTGGTCGAATTGCTCCTGCCCTATTTTAACACGTTGACCGGCAAAACTCTGAGCGTGAATTATTTCAGCGATCCGCTGATTATCACAAGCTTCGTCGGGGTCGCCGTTTTAACCGGGCTGATTTCCGGCAGTTATCCGGCGATTTTTCTTTCTTCATTCCGGCCAATCGCTACGCTCAAAAGCGCTTCACCGGCAGGCGGCAGCGGACGCTTGCGGAAAATTCTGGTTGTCGCACAATTCACCGTGTCCATCGCGCTGATCGCAAGCACCGGCGTGATTTATCAGCAGATGCAATTTATCCAAAATAAAAAGCTCGGCTTCAACAAAGATCAGGTGCTCGTCATTCGCGCGTTTGAAAGCAACGTAACTGCGCGCCCTGAGGCTTTTCGCTCCGAACTTTTGCGCCTGCCAAGCATCAAAAACGTCTCAACGACCTCAAATTTGCCCGGCGGCAGCGATTGGGGCATGCCGTTCATGGCGGAAATCGACGATCAAATGCAGCGCGCCATGTCGCGCGTTCTGGTCGTGGACGAGGCTTTTCAGGAAACGATGGAAACGCAGGTTACGGCTGGAAGGTGGTTCTCAAAGGATTTCCCGACAGATGCACAGGAAGCGTTCATTGTTAACCAAACGGCTGCCCGGCAATTCGGCTGGGACGATCCGATAGGCAAGCGCATGTCACGCCCAATAGAGCGCGGGCCGGACGGCAATTGGCTGCAACAAGAAGGACGTGTGGTCGGCGTGGTGGAAGATTTTCATTTCCGCTCCTTGCACCAGGAAATCCAGCCGCTGGTGATTTACATGGCCGCGCCGCCGGTTAGCTATCTTTTAGCGCGTATTGAAACGGACAACGTCGCCGCTTCTCTGGAAAAAATTGAACAAATTTGGAAAAGCTACGATTCGTCCCGCCCCTTCGATTACTTTTTTCTTGATCAGGTCTTCGACCAACTTTATAGCGCCGAGCAGCGGCTGGGCCAGACATTTACTGCGTTCGCATTTTTGGCCTTGCTGATCGGTTGTCTCGGACTCTTTGGGCTCGCCGCTTTTGCCGCTGAGCAGCGCACGAAGGAAATCGGCGTGCGCAAAGTCTTAGGCGCAACCATTTCAAACATCATTCTGCTCCTTTCCAGAGAATTCACCAAGTTGGTTTTTGTCGCATTTTTAATCGGGAGCGTCGCGGCGTGGTTCGGGATGGAAAAATGGTTGGAAAATTTCGCCTATCGCATCGACGTTGGCGCAGGAATTTTGGCCGTGGCCGGACTCAGCGCCTTATTGATCGCCTGGCTGACCGTCAGCGTCCAATCCATCCGCGCCGCCTCGGCGAATCCGGTGAAAGCGCTAAAATATGAGTGATGGCTTGAAGAAAAGAAGCGTCGCAAAACAATATGGGCCGCCTCATAACTTGTAGGCTTGAGGCGGTTTAATTCGATAGTTGAGAATAGTCGGCTCTCTATCTAAAAGTTCCAATAAGACTTTTGTTGAGCCGGAAGGCTCTCGCTTCCCTTGCTCCCATTGCCGAACTGTCGACGGGCTGACATTGAGCATCTTAGCAAATACGCTTTGACTTAGTTTTGTGCGTTTCCGAATCTCTTGAATACCGCTCGCATCGATTTCGACAGCCGGAATCGTAACGCCCAGTTCTTTCAGTTCTTTTTCAGAAAACGACGTCTCAATTCCGCCGATATGCAGGTCCTGAACCGTCTCGCCGATAGCTTCCTTTATTGATTTTCTCACCTTTCATTCTCCAAAGTAAAAAAATGTCCCAACCTTACCTGCCGTGCATATTCATCATCGGTTATCAGCAACAAGTCTTTTGCCAATTTTTTAAAGTACGCCAATTCTTTGCTGTTTAGATTCTCTCGATCTGTTTTAGAAAACCCGTAAACAAATATCGCCTTATCCAATTTTTTGTAAACAACGAGCGTCCTGTAGCCGCCGCTCTTCCCTAGCCCCGCCTTTGCAGTTCGAATCTTATACAAGCCGCTTCCTAAATTGACGACGCTAAGGTTTTTCGCTAAAGCATCAAGCGTTTTTGACAAAGCGTCATTAGAAATTGAATTCTTCTTCGCCCATTTATTAAACCATTTAGTTTTCAGTTTCAGCATGGTATAAATGTATCACATTGTGATAGAGCCGTCAAGTTGTTTTTTTGAACAAGACCTTTTATTGAATTCCGAATAGAATCGAATTTATCATGGAAAAATGGTTGGAAAATTTCGCCTATCGCATCGACGTTGGCGCAGGAATTTTGGCCTTGGCCGGACTCAGCGCCTTGCTCATTGCATGGCTGACCGTCAGCGTCCAATCCATCCGCGCCGCTTCGGCGAATCCGGTGAAAGCTTTGAAATATGAGTGATTGATATTGTTATTGCATCGCTTCACATTTTCGCTATTTTACAGCAAGAGTTTTTCGGCCATTACGATTGGTTTGAACAAGATATCAGGAGACTTACAGAATGAGATTGCAACGAACGATCAAAGCTTTTGTTCGCCCCGGAGAACAACTCGGATATGTCGCCGAATGCCTGGAGATCCCCGTCGTGACGCAGGGAGCGACGCTCGATGAAGTAACTCAAAATCTCCGAGAAGCGGTACAGCTTCATCTGGAAGATGAAGACTTGGCCGAGCTCGGATTAGTTCCTGATCCAGCAATACTCATCACTTTGGAAATGGAACCGGTTTATGCCTAAACTGCGCCGGTTGTCTGGAACTGACGTCGTCAAAATATTCCGCCGATTCGATTTCGAGCTCATATCGCAACGCGGCAGTCATGCAAAGTTACGACGGACAACAGCAAGCGGCGAGAAGCAAACTCTCACAATCCCAATGCATCACGAATTAGATACTGGAACGTCCCGTGCCATTTTAAGACAAGCGTCGCGCTATATTCCTGAAGATGATTTACGCAATCACTTCTATTCATAAGCGCAACTGCCTGCCATTCTTTGGGCGGGCTGAAATTCAGTTTGCTTTCAAAAGTTATGATTGATAATTTGAATTACAGCACGAACAAACACAGGAGAAGCGATTATGATGTTATGTCCGAAATGTATGGAAGAACTGGAAATCAGTGAGCGCCAGGGAATAGAAATCGATTATTGCAAAAAGTGTCGCGGCGTTTGGCTGGATCGCGGCGAATTGGATAAAATTATTGACCGGACAATGGGTTCGATGTCTCAAGGAAGATCCGCTCCAGCTCCAGAGCCGAGTTATCGTCGCGACAGGTATGACGACGATTATCATTACAAAAAGAAAAAGCGCAAACGCGGCTCATTCCTCGAAGACATTTTTGACTTTGATTAACGCCGTTTTTGTCAAGAGCGCATAATTGTCATAAAAAGCCGGATCTCCTGAAAATTCGAGAAGCTCCGGCTTTCATCGTATTAGATCATTTGGCAGGCGTTAAGATGACATTCCGAAATTCAATTTTTCCATGATCGCCTTGCAGCATGAGCGGTCCCGGTTCGGATTCGCGGCTATTGAGCGCCCCGCCGGTTATGCCGGGAATTTCCTTGTTATCAATAATCGTCTCACCGTTCAAAACGACCGTTACTTTCCTGCCAATCAGCGTAATATCGCAGAAATTCCACTCGCCCGGCGCTTTGATCATCATCTTTGTCGGGGTCAAAAAACCGTAAACGCCGCCCGCTTTTCGGCTGTGCGGCTCTTCCCCGTAATTGTCTTCAATTTGCACTTCGTAACGTCCCCGTAAATAAATGCCGCTGTTGCTGCCCTTCGGAATTTTGTATTCAAGGTGAAGCTTGAAATCTCGAAATGTTTGCGAGGTAATTAAGTCTGCGCCGGAATCGGTGTTGACCAACAAGCTATCTTCGACTTTCCAGGCGTTTTTCGCTCTCGTGTTTCGCGGCTGCCAGCCCGCTAGATTGTCCCGGATTAAATTGATTGGCTCCCCCCATTCCGGCTCGCCTTCAGCAACCAAATCAGCGGCGCGCTCCGCGCGAAATCGCACAATTTCGCCACGCTCGCTTCGCGTTCTGCCGTCAATTTTATCGCCGGAGACGTCGCCTACGAAAATCAAATCTTCATGAGGCCGTTCGTATTGGCGCGGCAGCGAAAGCGTTAATCGCACGCCGTCGAAATGGACATAGGGAACCAACCGAGCATGGCCCACGCGCCCGACAAACCTGCCGTGCAAACCGTCCTCATCTTTTGCAATCTCAAACCAGGAAGGATAGACGCCCTGAATGTCATAAATCGTCACATCCCAGCGCCCAACGATAATGCTATAATCGATTTCGCCAACGTCTGAGCTTGCACCCAAATTATTGCCGCCACAGCCAGCGACAATCATTGCAAAACAAAATATCCAAATTCGCTTCAAATTGATTTTCCTCTTCATGATAATTTCTTTTTCCACTCTTTGCGGCTTGCTCTTACTTGCTCACCGTTCACCAAAACAATAAAGCGTACTCAAAGTCCGCAAATAAATCTTGCCGTCAGCCACAGCCGGCGTCGCGTAAACTTCGTCGCCCAAATCGCTGACAGCGACAGTTTCGAGCGAGCCGTCGGGCATGAGCGTCGCAACTTTGCCCGCCTGCGAAATCATAAAAACTTTGTCGTCCGAAGCAATCGGGGAAGCGTAGAAATTTCCGCGCGCGCCTTTCAAACGACCTTGTTTCATCACTTCGCCTGTTTTCGGATTGAAAGAAGTGGCAATGCCGCCGTCATTCACCATGTACAGCACGTTTTTATACAACAACGGCGAAGGTAATTGCGGCACGGCTTTATGATATTGCCAGAGAATGTTTTTCTCCGTCATATCGCCGCGCCCGCCGACGCGAATGGCCAGCATGCCGTTTTTGGTTTCCATCGCTGCGCGGTAGTAATTCCACTCGGCTCCCGTCAAACTTTTGTCTTTATCAAGATCGACAAAATCGAAAAAAATGCTGTCCCGGCGGCTGGTCATCTCTCCTTTCGACAAAAGCCGGTTTTTGTCTTTGTCTTGTTCGGTGATCACTTTTTCGAAGGACGGAATTTTCACCATCCTGTCCGGCTGGTTGAGCGGCGTCGCATAGCCGTTGATAAAGGCGATTCCGTCTTGCAGCACCGGCGTCGACTTCATTTCAAAAGACAAGCCGCGCACCCACCAAAGCTTTTCGCCGGTTTTCACGGAATAGCCGGTGAGGTAAAATGATCCCGGAACCACGAGTTCAGTTTCACCGTTTTCCGGGCGAAAAATCACTGGCGTGGAATGGCCGCTTGTCGCTTCCGGACGCGTCGTACGCCAAATTTCCTTGCCGCTATTTGCGTCCACGCCGATGATGAAAGAATTTGTGCTCTGGTCGCAAACGAGCACGACCACGCCTTCGGCCACGACGGGAGACGCGCCCATGCCGTAATCATTTTGAAACGGGCCGAGCGGCAGACGCCACAACTCCTTGCCGGAAAAATTATAAGCGATCAAGCCAAAATCGGGAAAGAAGATGTAGGCGTTTTTCTCGTCTACAGCCGGGCTTGGCGAAGCGGCGTTGTTGCGGTGGTCGAGCTTTTCTTCGCGGTCGCGGGGTGCTTCCTTTTGCCAAAGAATCTTGCCGCTTTTGCGATCGACGCAGTATGTGAAAAGCTTCTCATCTTCCACGCCGGTTAGAAAAATGAACTTTTTGCTTAAAATCGGTGAAGAGTATCCGGTCGGCACTTCGACCTTCCAAACGACGTTTTTTTCCGGCCCGAACTCCGACGGCAATTTACCGGTTTCCACTACGCCAAAACCATTCGGGCCGCGAAACTGATCCCATTCTTGCGAAAGGAGCGGGGCTGTAAAAATTAGAATAAAGAGAAGCGCCCCAACCTGTTTTGAGACGGTCACAAAACTCTCACTCATTAGATTCATACTCTCTCTCCGATTTGGTTTGAGTCGGCGGATATTTTACACTGCAAACGCCTGCCTTCCAAGTCGATCAATCCCAGCAAATGAAGTTTTCTTGCGGGAAATATTCTAGCGCCCAACAGCGCTTGCGGTCTTGATCGAGAAATGACTCATGTCAGAGTCAAACGCTTCAGCATTTGACTTGGAATCTGAGGGACGACGACAAATCGCGGCACTTCGAAAAGTGTTACTCAAAAGGAGCGCTTTTCGTCCGGTAGACAAAGTATTTCGCCCGCCTGTTTATCGTAAATTCTCGAGAAATTTCAATTCAAACGAAGCGATTTCACAAAAATTTCAAGGGCGGCGCAGCATTGATACGTATCACGGGATGAAGAGCGATGAATGATTTGCGCGGGGTGATGCATTTAACAAAAACGCGCAAAATTAATAAGGAAGGATCGCTCGTTCGAACAACAAAAAATGAGGAAACATAAAGATGAAACGCACCCTAATTTTGGCAAAGCTTGCCGTCATTGGTCTTTTGAGCACAACCATTGGCTGCAACAATTTTGGTCTGAGTTCAGTGGATGAAAATACGCTTGATTCGGAAGCCGAACTCGCCCGCGCCGCCGCCGTTGAAGCAGAAATGGCTTCCATCGGCGGTCGCGTGGATTTGGAAGGTAAAGACGCTGTTTTCGCACTCGGCTGGAAAGAATTTTACAATCGGACGGATGAAACGATTCAAACACATTTCGAAGCGTTTGCACTCGCCCCGGACGCTGAAGCCGCCAACAGAGGTCGCGGACGCGGCGGCATCGATATGGGCGCTGTCGCCTTAAATTATGACGACGCGTCACAGGAACTTTCGAAAATTGAGCAGCGGAACGGCGGCGTTTTCTACAGCCTGGGCAAGAAAGTGCGCGGCGGACGCAACGGCGGCATGGAAGAAGAAACTCCGGTTGTGGAAGTTCCCTTTCTCCCCGGCGGAACCTACACTTTCTCAGCTTCCGGCTCTGACGTTTTCGATGCAGTCTCCGTGGCCGTCACTGCTCCGGCGAATCCTTTAGCGATAACCAGCCCGGAAAACGGCGTTCTTCCTGAAGACGGGGAACTAACCGTCACTTGGGAAGGCGGCGTTAGCGACCAGCCGATTGCAATTTCAATCAGACCGATTTTCGATCGCAGCGCTTTTCAAATGGGCGAACAAAGCGGCGAGCGCGGCGGCGGAAAAGGCGGTAAAGGCAAAGGCGGACGCGGCGGCAAAGGGCGCGGTGACGGCGGTCGCGGCGACCACGAGCACGGCGAACGTCCCGGACGCTACCTGCTGGAAACGAATGACGGTTCTTTCGCCATTCCGGCTGAAGATCTGGCTAAATTATTCGAGATCGAAAATCTGCTCGGCGCTTCGATTCACGTCACGCAAATGCTGACCTTTGAAAGCGAGCAGGACGAACGCTCTTTCGCGGTTCAGCTTCGCGTCGGCGATCTGGTTCAACTCGGCACGGCTTCTTCTGAGTGACTCTTGGCTGGAGTGCGATGATTCATGAATGAAAAGTTGCTCAAACAAACGCTGAAGTGTTTGGCTCCGAAGTGAACTGCTTCCAGATCAAAACCGCAAGTGCGGTTGGAAAACTGAATAGGAAGAATCTCTAATCTCACCTCCCATGCATAATGAAAGCTGGTTGCAGCGCCTTAGGCGTAGCAGCCGGCTTTTTATATTTCACTGCATCCACAATTTGCAAGGGTAAAGCGCAACCTGTGCTGACCATTGATTGCTGATGTTACGAGGCTGGCCAATGATACGGCATTTGACTAAAATTTTTGCTCTACACGTCATTCCGCGGAGGCATATTACCATCGACCTAATTTCGAGACGCCCAAAATTCTCGCTCCCAATCTCTGGATTGGGAGCGCAGTTGCATTCGAAACTCCAGTTTCGAGTGAATTCCTTGGCTCGAAACCGGAATTTCTCGCCCATTTGCATTCCCAAACCGGAGTTTGGGAACGAGTTGACACTAAAGCGTGTGACTCCAGAGTGACTTATTGAGTAAGACCGCAAGAACGGCTGTTTAATTGAACGCTCATCATTCCTAAATTCCACAAATTGATCTTCGCCGCTTAATCCGTAATCGCTTGCATTCGCGGGGCTTTTGGTTATTTTTGCAACGTTTTCGGTGTTGACATTTTTTCTGGAATCGAATTCTCATGAGCATAGAACTCAAAGATGTTGAACGCGCCCATAAGCGGATAAAGGCGGTCGTGCGAAAAACGCCTTTACTCGTTTCGAATAATGAGCGCGAGCCGGGCGATCCCGATCTTTACTTTAAATGTGAAAATTTGCAGCGAGGCGGCGCTTTCAAGCTGCGCGGTGCATATAACAAAATATCAAATAGTCCAGAGTCGCGGCGCAGCAACGGGGTCGTTGCTTTTTCGAGCGGCAATCACGCGCGCGCCGTTGCGACTTCGGCAAAGCTGCTTGGTCTTCATGCCAAAATCGTCATGCCAAAAGACGCGCCGGCCTACAAATTGGCGGCGACCGGGAAACTCGGCGCGGAAATCATTCTCTACGATCGCTACAAGGAAGATCGCTCCCAAATTGCGCAGGACATTTGTGAAACGGAAGGTCGTACGCTCGTCCCGCCGTTTGACGACGCCGAGATCATCGCCGGACAAGGTACAATTGGCCTGGATTTGCTCGAACAAAGCGATGATTTGGATTATGTCGTTGCGCCAATCGGCGGCGGCGGCCTCATTTCCGGAATTGCAACGGCGATTGCGTCGCAGCGCCCGGAAATAAAAATCATTGGCGCTGAAACGGAAAGCGCGAACGCCGGATTTCTTTCTCTGCAAAAAGGCGAACGTGTTGAAATTCCCGTTCCTCAAACAATCGCCGACGGCATGCAGGTCCCGCTTATCGGCGAGTTGACTTTTGAAATTATCAAGAAATACGTTGCCGAGATTCTGCTGGTCACTGAAGATGACATTGTCGAAAATTTGCGTTTTGCGGCGGATGAAATAAAGCAAATCATCGAGCCGACTTCAGCGGTGGCTGTCGCGGCGGCGCGAAAAATCGCCGAGCGCGAGCGTGACGCCCAAATTGCCGTAATTTTGAGCGGAGGGAATATTGATTTGGAAAAATTCTCTTCTCTCGTGAAGCGCTGAAATGTGTTTAACATGATTCTTTCATAAATGTACTGCCCTGCAGAATTACGCCGGGCCGACCGTTCGTCTGCTTCGTTAGCAAGCCGAGATTCGCGAATGTTCAGAATGTAGCGTATTGTACACGTTTTAAAGCGCGTTTCGGAGTAAATCCTTTATTTAGTCTTTCGTGTGGGCAAGGAAATTATCTAATTCAACAATCTCATGAGTTTTAAAAGAAGTCTGTTTGTTCTACCGCCTGTTCTAGTTTTGTCGGCCATGGCGTTCTTTGTGGGAGCCAACTCAAACGCTCCCAAGAGCGAAAAAAAAGTTGTAAAAGCAAGCATTGTCCCGCCCGCCGCGCCAGCCACAAATTCAATGGAAGTCCAATTTGAAGAAATCATGCTCAAGCGGGGCGTAACGCTGTCATCCCTGCTAAAAAACAACGATGTTGCTTCCGCGCAGGCTTACGGCATCATTGAAGCGATGCGGAAGGTTTTCAGCCCCAAAAAGATTAGAGCAGGCGAAAGAATCAAGCTGGCGCGGGACGATTACGGCAGCGTTCGTGAAGTCCAGTACAAGCCGTCAGCAAGCACGACGGTGATCGTTAGAAGAGATTATTTGGATAATTTCACGGCGAGCGTCGATACGCTCCCGGGAATGATTGATACGGGGCTAATATTTGGCGAGATTGAGACTTCGCTCTACGCAGCCGTGTTAAAAACCGGCGAAAGTCCGGAACTCATTTCAAAATTCTCTGACATTTTCCAATGGGACGTCGATTTCCTGATGGACCCGCGCGTCGGCGATCGTTTCGCGATTTTGTTTGAGAAAGAATTTGTCAGCGACGGACAGGGCGGCAAGCGCACTTTTGTCGGGTACGGCGATATTCTGGCGGGCGCTTATATCAAGCGCGATACGACGCTCACAGCTTACGGCTTTCCCAATAAACAAGGATTTATGCGCTATTATGACGAGCAAGGCCGCAGCTTCCAAAAGACTTTTCTCAAATCACCGCTGAATTATAGCCGCATAAGCTCCTATTTTTCCTACGGCAGATTTCATCCCATTCTCAAACGCGTTCGCGCTCACACCGGCGTGGATTTTTCAGCGCCGCGCGGTACGCCCGTCGTCGCATCAGCGGACGGCAAAGTCATTTCCGCTGGTTGGAACGGCGGTTACGGCAATTGCATCAAAATCTCACACAAAAACGGAACATACGTGACGTTGTACGGCCATTTGAGCCGATTTGCACGCGGACTGCGAGCAGGCGCACAAGTTTCGCAAAATCAAGTTATTGGCTACGTCGGCTCCACGGGGCTTTCCACCGGCCCGCACTTGCATTATACGATGTACCAAAACGGCAAGCCGATCAACCCGTTGCGGATGAAATCCAGCTCCGGCGATCCAATTGCGAAAAGCGAGATGCTCCGTTTTACTTCAGCGCGCGACGTCTTGTTGTTTCGCCTGGGCCTGAATTTGGACAAAGAACCGATTTTTGATTTTGAAGCAAGTCTTGCTCAGGCGCGGTAACGTACCGCTGCCTTGAGATTTTGGGCGGTCGCCTGTTCCACATATCCAACGCAGCTTTTTAAATGCCTCCCCATCAGTCATCTCTGAGACGCTTTTTTCAAAAAAACTTTAACCCGGATTTTTCCATCTGGCGCAATATGGGCAGACCGGCGCTGCGTCGCCTTGCCCTCGCCGTTGCACTCATTTTCGCGACTTTCGGGCCAATTAATGTGCTCATTCAGAGCGCGAACTCCGATCTGTTTTGGGTAGACCTGGTTTCATTGACGCTGCTCGCCGGCGGATTTGCCGCAGCTTTGCTGTTAAATGGACACGAGCGCAACAAAATCGCCTGGATCACCATCGCTTTTGTTGCGCTCATGCTGACGCGTGTAGAAATAATCTCGTTTTTTGCCGGAGATAAAGCTGAAGCCGCTCTAACAGGCATTGACGCCGAGGGGATCATTAGAACCAGAAGGCAAGTCGCCGCTTTTCTTGCCATGGCATTTATTGCTTCAGGGTACGCCGTATTTTTGCGCGTGGTCAATCGCGAGGTGGAAGAAAGAACATCTCTTGAAATCGAAATGGATGTGGCGCGAAAAATCCAGCAGTCACTTTTACCCGCAAAGCCGTTCAAAAATAAATGGTGTGAAATTTACGGCGTGACAAAACCAACTTTGGCGGTCGGCGGCGACTTTTTTGATATTGTTGAAATTGGAAACGACAAAGTGCTGGTAGCCATCGCCGACGTTTCGGGTCATGGCGTGGGTGCGAGCATTATGGCCGCCACAACCAAGGGCGTGATGCGCAGCCAAATCGGGACAAGCGCCAGCTTGACCGCCCTATTGGCGAACTTGAACAAAACGCTGTATGGCATTTCCGACAAACAAACCTTCGTGACTTTCGCGGCGATTCTGTTCGATTTCCAGACCCAAATCGCGCACATTGCAACGGCGGGGCACCCTCCGGTGCTGCATTTTCAAAAAGAGGAAAAGCGGCTTTTGCACCACCGTTCGCCAAATCTGGCTGTCGCCTTGACTGAAAAAACTGAATTTACTTTGATTGAACAACCATTTTCCAGGGGGGATGATTTTCTGCTTTACACCGACGGCATTCTGGAACCGCACAATGTAGAAAATGAAGATTTTGGCGAGGATCGATTACATGAAGCGTTTTTGGAATCTCTTGATTTGAATCTGCAAGCAAGGCCAAAACACATTATTCATGCGGCGCAAAGCTTCACTGCCAATAAAATCCTGCCGGACGACGCGACGTTAGTCGGCGTTACCATCACTTCCTGACTTCAAGCTGACGCCCCCATGCCATGCACTGACAAGGGCGGATTACATGCCTCGTTGCGGCTCTTGCTTTTCAACAACGACCGGAATATTGACCTGATCGCCGATATGCAATTCTCGCAACTCTCTGCCGGGGTTGTATTTTACGATGAGCCACAAAGGCAAATCGTAAAGGCGATTCGTGATGTACCAAATCGATTGACCGCGCTTGACGGTGTGCGTCTTAACGCCTTCGATTGAAAAAGAGGTCAGAAAATCTTCTTCTATGCTTTGCTGAAATTCAAATCTGCGGCGCTGAAACTCTTCCGGATTGACTTTTTCGTAGCTCAAATGAATTTTCTGCCCGATTTGAATCTCTCGATTTGAAGCAAAATTGTTAATGCGTCGCAGTTCGCGGGCGGTAATTTCCAGCCATTCGGCGTAGTGTCCAAGCGTTTCTTCCGGCTCTACGGCGATCCATTCCGAGACGGGCTGCGGAACAAAAATTTTCGCGCCTATTTCTCGAACCTCTTCTCTCGGCTCTTCTGAAGCGATCAAAATGTAACCGGCTTTTTCTCCCGCCGCCAATTCAAGTCGCATGTTGGGCGGCGCGATTTCTGTTATCGGCGTCGCCAAACCGTTTGTCGGTTCCAGGAGTTCCGGCAGTTCAACGATTACCGGCTTCTTTTCAATGGATTTTTCACTCTTCGATGCGGCTTTGCTCGGCGACGAACCGACGTCGGTCTTGTCGCTAACGGTAACTTTTGGCGCTGGCGCTTTTGTCACGGCAGGCTTTGGCGAAGTTTTCGGTCTAACCGGCGATATGTCCGCGAGTACGACCGACGGCTTCGGTTCAGGTTTTCGGGCATTCTCTTTCGGCGGAATTTTTAAGATTTGACCGATGTAAATGCGATGAGCATTTGCCAAATTGTTGTATTCCATGAGCGTCGGAATCGATGAATTGACGCGTCGTGCAATCGCCGCTAAATTGTCGCCGCGCCTGACTTTGTACCAATCCGTATGCACTTGCGCATCGAAACTTTCGGCTGGCGAAAGTGACGCCCAGACCGCTTTCTCATCGATCATCGGTCTGTCCGGGACATGCAGGGTATAGTTTCGCGGAATTCGCCTTTGCCCGCGCAAAACCGGCGGACGAAGCGCCGGGTTAAAACGCTGAAACTCTTTCTTCGTAAGGGCGAATTTTGTCATGAGCGTGCTGACGCTGTAGTATTTTTTCGTTTTGAACGAAAGGTACTTGATAGGCTTCATCGGCACGACCGGCCCAAAATATTTTTCATAGTTAGTCGCGACTTCATAAGCCGCCAAAAACTCAGCGTAGAAATTTCGTGATGCAAAGCCGAAGCTGCGACTTTTGTATCGCCTGACGATTGTGCCCATATCGTCGCCGAACTGGCGTTTTGCTCTTCGCATGCCGTTTGGGCCGTGATTATACGCCGTTACTGAAAGAGGCCATGATTTCAGCAATTCGTAGTTGCCGACCAAGTGCCTTGCCGCCGCAGCCGTCGCCGCCACTGGATCGAAGCGTTCGTCGATGTCGTAGTTGACCTTCATTTTGTAGATTCGTGCTGAACTGCGCGTAAACTGCCACAAGCCCGCAGCGCCGGCTTTGGAGTAAGCCTTGTAATTGAAAGACGATTCAACATGCGGCAAGTAGACAAGCGCCGGCGGCAGGTTGTATTCACGAAACGTCTTACGTATCTTGTCCATGTAGAGTCCGGCGCGCTCTATTCCTTTGCGAAATCTTTGTTTCAAGCCTTGCTGTCCTCGGATGTTCCGAGCGGCGCGCAATAGGCGGTCTTTTGTCACCGAGCCGCCGAACGCCTGCAAAACCTGGTGCTCCATCACATTCAATTTTCCATTGCTGTCAATCTTTCCCGCCAATGAGCGAATCGCTTTTGCATAGCCCTTCTTAACTTCCGCAATTCGCTTCCATTTTTGACGCATACTGACGGATTCATGATTTGGAATCAAGTCTTCAAAATTTACGACTTCATAGATGACTTCGAGGTCATCTTTGTCATGAATCATCACCTGATCTTCGTCATATACGCCGTACACTTTTTTCCAGAATTCAACATTGGGCTCCAGAATTTTAGGCGTCGGGAACGTCTGTGAAAAGTCGGAGTCTTGGAAAGACTTGGCGGGAAAAGGCGCAAAGCAGAAACAGGCGGCGGCCCAGAACGCAAGGGGGCGATGAGCAAAGCGGGATCGAGAAAAACTGAAGAATCTTATCATTTTCAACAAATCCTTTGCAAGGCAAAACGAATCATAAACGTTTTCAAAGGTGCAATCCAGATTCCGTCATCAGATAGCTGCTGAAAATCTTCCTGATATTCATGACAACAACAGTGCCCCAAATGTTGTTTGGCAGTTTGAAAACCCCCTGTTTTTCATTTACCGGATAGTCAAAAGCAGTGCGTAGAACAAGCGGCAATTAAATCATTTTATCTGTTTCATCAGTTGCGCTGCAGGTTGTCGCCGACGACAAGAAGATGGCGCTAACCTACTGAAAAATATAGCGAGATTCAAATACATTTTCACTAACCTGTTCAACGAATCGACAATTGAATGACCAGAATTTTACTTCTCAAATACGCGACGGCGCCCTTATAATATTTGAACCAGAAAAGCCTTCTCAAAATCGATCTCATTTTTGTTCGCGTCAAAAAAATTTATGCGACTTCTAACTATTTTCTTCTCCCTGATTCCCTTAGCCGTTTTTGCACAAGACACTTTTATACTCAAAAACGGCGACCGTGTGAAGGCGCACTTGCTCAAATCCAAACAACGGCATGTCGTAAAAGCTTCAACAGAAAAAGATACGCTTGTATTCAAGCTTTCTGAAATAGACAAAATCGTCGGCGACGACGGAAGATTGGTGACTTTCGATTTAGAGAACGGCCGCTCAAAATTGGAGTGGTACGAAGAGCGAAAAAACCAAATTTACGCCAACAATGGCGTGTGGCTTGTGCAATATAGCGCGATTCTCCCGGCCGCACGTTATGGTTTTCAATTTGAATATCTCAACCAGTCGCGCCTCGGGTTTTCGGCGGGCTGGTCGGGCAGCCGCAGGCTTTCGAAGCAAAAAAACTTCTACGATGACGTTTCCCTTGATACGGCGCTAAACGAATATAAACACAGGGCGTTGGAGGTTAAGATGCAGACAACAAGCATGTACGCCGGCGTCTTGTATCGCCTCGAGGTTAAAACGTATCTGACGGCAAGCGTAGGCGTGACGCATTCGGAAAAATTTCAAGCATTATACGATCCTGAAGAGACGCGGGGGATTGGCGGCGTTTACTACGTTGCTTCGAACAAGCCGGATAGAGACGGGATCGGCTTCACTGTTGGCGGCCTTCGGTTTATCAACCAACAGACGTTTTGGAGCGGCGGCGTTTCCACGCGTCCCCTGGGGCTGAGCTTAGGCTTTGGCTTTGTGGCGGCGCCTTTATTTACCAAACCTTGATTTGAGCGATCACAAAACTTTTGCCTGAGTACTTTCCGGAAAAAAGGCGGCAAGCATTCTTCTGACGCTCAGCGTATGCATAAGAACATGTTCTTGTAAATGTTGATCGTCAAAGTAGTCCAACCGTCTCGCCAAAAAAGAAAAGGCTTCGGAACCGACGGTCGGAACGGCCAAGTCTTTTGCATTGCCGCGAACCATCCGCAAAGCTTCTATGAGCCTGCTCAGAAACAAATACGCCGCGGAAAGTTCCTGAAACTGTTCCTGGGAAAGTACGCCTGCTTTGTTTAGCGCCTGCATGGCCAGAAAAGTATTGTTTTGCCGCACTTCCGGCATGGCGCCGCCATGTTTGATTTGTAAGCCCTGAACAAGAAACTCCAGGTCAACGAGTCCGCCGCGGCTAAATTTCGCGTTAAACGTCCCGCCTTCCACAAGCTCGTGTAATTGTCTTTCGCGCATCGCGTACATACCCTCGGCGTCAAACGCGTCGCCTTGGTAAACGCATCGATCTCTTATCGCGACAATCTCATTTGCCAGCGCTTTGTCTCCACTCACTGGCCGCAGCCTTATGAGCGACTGTTTTTCATAGGGCCACGCAGGGCCGTCGGCGCCGTAGTACGATTCGAAAAGGTTGAGCGGAATTGCCAAGCTCCCCGCACGCCCCCAGGGACGCAAGCGCAGATCAAGCTCAAAAACGCCCTCTTTTTTGGCTTGGATGGTTTTCTTAAACTCTGTGACGAAGTGCGTGTAAAACTCTGAAGTTGACGCGACTCTCGGCCCTTCCGTCGCGCCGTCTCCACGATAAATAAACAGAAGCTCGATGTCGGAGGCGCAGCCGATTTCTCTGCCGCCAAATTTTCCGAGCGCACAGATTACCAGAGAATTTTCGTTTCCGTCGGCAAGTGTCGGGCGGCCCAATTCCTTGCAACATTCGGCAAAACAAATTTGAAAAGCATGTTCTACAACCGCTTCAACGAGATCGGAAAGTTCAGTTGAAAATCGCCGATAATCCTGCGCCAGCACTTGAATGTATCGCATATCGATACGAAAAATCTCCCGATCCTTGAAGGCGTTGAGCGCTTTTCGTTTTTCGATCAAGTTTTCGCACGATTCCAGCGCCGCGCTGAGTTCCGAATCTAATTCATCTTTGGATTTCGCCTTTTTCAAAGCTTTGATGTTGTTAAGCACCGGGAACAAATTTTCATGCTGGAGCCGAAGAAAATCTTCCCACAAAAAATCACTCACACCGAGCAGTCGCGCCAGGGCTTTCATCACTTCGGGGCGCTCAAGCGACGCCATTTTTTCCACCCATTTTTCCTGCGAAAAAAGCTGTGAAATCAATGCCCGGAAATGAAGGATCGCCGATTCCGGATTGGGCGAATTTGGCAGCAAGTAGAAGAAATGCCGAATCAGCGCAACCGTCAATTGTAATTGCCGTCTTTTGGTCGGATCGCTGATTTTTGCTCCCGCCGCGTCGGTTACAAACAATGTGTCGTGCGCACGATTCGCCTTCGAACTGACGTTCATCCTCGCGATATAAACGCCGTTTAGCGAAAGCGCATTGGTCACCGCGTAGAGAAAGCCGACCGTGTCAGGCGCGTCGATTCGCAGCATGGTATATTTTTCTGAGGCCGTGTTGTCAACGCTGACGTCAATCAGCAAAGAAAGCGCATCCGTTGGTTTTTCTTCACGCTGAAACTTCGCGGCCATGCGCTTGGCCAGAGCGCCGTAAACCTGGTTGTGTTTGCGGTTTTTCAGTTCGTTCATAAAAAAACGCAAATCCGAAGTATAGCGCTCCCAGACATTCTCGGCGCACTTTTCTTTCACCGGTCTCAAAGTGAAAACGTCCACCAGCTTGCGTCGCGAGCTCAGTTTCTTGCCCCGAGTTGTTTGATCTTGCCTGCTCGAGAATTCCTTTTCAATATCGCGTTCATAAGTAAAAATCGCCGCGTCCAGCACGTCGAAATCGTAAAGATAGAGCAAGCCGCAAATCAGGGAGAGCGCGCCTAGATAATCATAGCCGACGAGGGTTAAACGCCAGTTTCCGCTTGGCAACAGAACATTTTTAACAACCGCAAGATGCGAGCCTTTGACTTTCTCGGCAAGTCGAGCATGTTCCGCGATCTCTTCCGACGCAAACATCGCCGCGTAGGAAACGTTCATCCGTCTCACGTGGCGAGAAACCATTTCATCAGCCGTTGCGGTTCTTTGCACGCCCGGCGTATTGGCCCGGGGAGGAGCGTCGGCCAAAATGTATCGACGATAGACGTCCCGAATCGCCAGGCTGTGTTTTTTGTAGCGTTTTTTCAACGCATCGCCGTTTGTCTGGGCAAAACCCATTCTCCGCGCGAGGTACATCGTTTCCGATTTGTTTCTGGGGAGCGTGTGGATTTGGCGATTCTGGAGAACTTGAAGATGATGCTCGACAGTTCGCAAAAAAGTGTAGCCTTCGGAAAGCGTTCGATAGTCTTGCTCCGAGAGCAGATGCGCGTTCGAAAGCCGAGCGAGCACATCCAAAGTGTTCCGACTTCGCACTTCAGGAAACCTTGCGCCGTAGCGCAATTGCAGGTATTGCGTGACAAATTCGACGTCCCGAATTGAGCCCGGGCCGTTTTTAACTTCGCCTTCCGTGACGCCCTTTTTCTTTAGCCTGGCTTCAATGATTTCCTTCATTTCGCGAATTTGCGCTCGAACATCTTCCGGCTCAAGCGCATAGATTTCGGGACGCATTTTGCGCAGAAAACCCACGCCCAGTTCGTCGTCTCCGGCAATCATTCTCGCTTTGACCAGCGCTTGTTTTTCCCAAATCCGCGCTTGGTCTTTAAAATAACTCAGCGCTTCTTCGAGGCTCGGCGCAAGTCTGCCTACCCCGCCCCAGGGCCGAAGCCGCATGTCCACGCGATAAAGAAAACCGCAAGCCGTCGTCCTTGAAAGCGCGTCGATCAACTTGCGCCCCAAGCGTTGAAAAACGACGTCCGTCGAGCGGGCAATAAAAATCAAATCGATGTCGGAGCTATAGTTTAGCTCGCGTCCGCCAAGCTTGCCCAGAGCGATCACGGCAAATCCGGAAGGTTCCGCTTTGAGACTTTCTTTTGAAATCATCAGACAAGCGCGCACCAACGCAATGGCCAGATTCGACAATTGCGCCACGACGATGGGCAGCGACGAAAAACCAAACAGATCGCTGCAGCCAATTCGCAAAAGTTCGAGTTGCTGGAATCTTCTCAACGCGTCATGTTGGTCGTCGAACCGGGTTTCAGAACGCGCCGCCGCCAAAGCCCGGTCGTAAAACTGCTCGCCGTACAATATCCGCTTTAGATTTTCACGCTCGCCGACCAGCGCCAAAGCCGCCGGATAGCGCAACACGATTTCCGTCAGAAATTGGCTCCCGGCAAAAAGCATGGTGAGCATTTTCAGCAAGCGCCGTTCACGAACCAGCTTTTTCAATAGTTTTTGGGGAGTCGGGTTGCGATCAAAGAGATGTTCAAAATTTATCAGAGCGCGTTCGACGCTCGCTGCATTCGCTAAGGCCGGGACGAGATCAGCGATGAACTTTTTGAGCTGCTCGTGCGCAAACCGCAAGCGCCACCCACGGACTTTGTCCGCAAAAATGCGAATATCGCGATGATTCAGCGATTGAAGAATCAGGCCGCTTGTTTCCGTCGAAACAAGATCGTCAAACTCGAAGGCCAAAGTTTTTTAACCTCATGTTTTATAGAATGGCGGATAAATTCGAGGCGCGCTGCGCGCGATTCTTTGTTTGGGACGGCCTTGCACATGGGCGCATTCACGACGCGACGACGATTTTTTCAGGGGGTGGAATAATCAAAGCTCTGCTTTTTGAGAATCGCTTCGTCTCGTATTCCACCCTCTAAAGAGCCAAATGACTCAAAGCGCCAAAGAGCCAAGATTGTCAGAAACGCACTGCACGAACGTAGTCGTCGAAGTCGAGGAAGTTCCAATAGCAGCCGCCAAGATCGAAATCAACGCTCCAGGCGCCCGACGACGCGTTGTGCTTATCCCCCGTCCAGATCCAACGTTGCGTTTTGTCGAATGCCGGATCGATGTACAGGTCGCCGTTCTTTTTCTCCGGTTCCATCAGCGACATGGCCTCTTCCAGCGTCGGTAAGCGCCAATCATCATAGCCAGCGAATTTGTTGCGATTGAGCTTTGCGATGTAGTCCTTAGCCTCTGTATAATTCATGTGTTTGGAGGAGCCGCCTTGCTGCCAGTACAGTCCGGTCGCCGCATCAAAAACGATCTGGCCGTTGGCTTGCTTCTCGAAAACATTCGCAAACCCTTCGCCTTTCGGGTTTTTATTTACGTCATAAAATCCACGTTTTTTCAGCATGTCCTGAACGCTCTTTTCCGACAAACTTGTGTCAGGCGAGCTTCGCATCCAATTCTGAACGCCGAAATATACCGCGACGACAACAAGCGCAGTCAATGCAATCGTTAGCATATTTTTTGGCGTGAGTCGTGGCTGTGATTTCGTTTTTTGCTTTGGCTGAGGCGGCGCCGGGCGTTTTAGAGGTTGGCTTGTTTTCCTTTCCGGCTGCGGGGCGGGCTTTGGGGGTTGCTTCAGAACCGGCGGCTCTATGCCAAAAGCTTTGTGCAGCTCCGAAGCGCCGCGTTCGTAATCGCGGAAATCGAGGCGGACATTGTTACTCAACAGAATCGGCGGCGTTGTATTGTCCAGCAAGCACGGAATGATCTTTTTATGGTTGGCAAAGGCGACGCCCCACTCATGCTCGACCCAAATGGACTTCTCAGCGGATCGCGACCATAGAAGAATCAGCGTGTCACACCAGGTTAAAGCAGCGTTCACACGCTTGGTAATCAGATCGCCCGCGCGGGCTTCACTGTGGTCAACCCAAACTTGAACGCCCGCCGCTTTGAGATCACGTTCGAGTCTCAGCGCGACTTCCTTGTCTTTCCAGGAATGGCTGATAAAAATTTTCGGCTTGTCGGCAGGCATTTCCCTCTTCCATTGTGTGAAATAAGAATAAAATCCTATTTCTGTAAAAGGCAAGTCACAGCGCATAAAGTAAGGCGAAGACAAGCAGATTCCCGCCTACGCCTTTGCAAGGAGAAACGCCAATATGCTCTAAAACAAAAAATGCCTGACCGTCTTTCGCGACAGCCAGGCATTTGTAGTGGAGCTTCACATCTAAATCTTGTGTGAAATCATCCTGCAATGAAAGTTAAATCTGATGTTGCACATAAACGCGCTTGGATTGTTGCGTCGTCCGCTCCCCCCTGTAGAGACGCGATGCATCGCGTCTCTACAAATATTGCAAACACTGCGCGGGGCGCGAAACATCAGTTAAATGTCATAATAAAGCGCGAATTCATAGGGATGCGGGCGCAAACGCAAGGCGTCTACTTCATTTTCACGCTTGTAAGCAATCCACGTTTCGAGTACGTCATGCGTAAAGACGTCGCCTTGCAGCAAGAAATCCTGATCTTTCTCCAAAGCGTCCAGGGCTGCGGCGAGCGAGCTCGGCGTTGAAGGCACGTCGGCCAATTCTTCGGGCGAGAGATCGTAAATATCCTTGTCCAGCGGTTCGCCGGGATGGATTTTGTTCTGCACGCCGTCAATCGCGGCCATCATCAACGCGCTAAAAGCAAGGTAAGGATTACAAGATGGATCCGGACATCTGAACTCGAGCCGTTTTGATTTTGGACTTTGCGAGTAAACCGGAATTCGGCAAGCCGCGCTGCGATTTCGTTGAGAATAAGCCAAATTGACCGGCGCTTCATAGCCAGGCACGAGGCGCTTGAATGAATTCGTCGTCGGGTTGGTCAGCGCAATCAAAGCCGGAGCGTGTTTCAGAATGCCGCCGATGGCGTGCAATGCCATCTCGCTCAAGCCGGCGTAACCGGAACCGGCGAACAAGGGCTGCTCGTTTTTCCAAAAACTCATGTGAACATGCATGCCTGAGCCGTTATCATTATAAATCGGCTTGGGCATGAACGTCACGGTTTTGCCGTGTTTGTGGGCCGTGTTCTTGATGATGTACTTGAAAAGCATCGTCTGGTCAGCCATTTTTACCAGCGGCTGAAACTTGAGGTCGATTTCGGACTGCCCGCCCGTCGCCACTTCGTGATGGTGGCACTCAACGGTCAAGCCGGCTTGTTCCATCGTGAGCAACATTTCACTGCGAATATCATGGAAAGCGTCAGAAGGCGGAACGGGGAAATAGCCTTCCTTGTATCGCGGCTTGTACCCCAGGTTTGGATTTTCGGGCCGCCCTGAATTCCATCGGCCTTCGACGGAATCAACGTAGTAGTAACCGGAATGCTCATTTTGGTCAAAACGAATATCGTCGAAGATGAAAAACTCAGGCTCGGGGCCAAAATACGCAATGTCCGCGACGCCGGTGGACTGGAGATAAGCTTCCGCCTTTTGTGCAATGCTGCGAGGACAACGCGTGTATTTTTCGTGCGTCAGCGGGTCATATACGTCGCAAACCAGCACCAGCGTCGTCGGGTTCATGAAAGGATCGATAAACGCCGTCGTCGGATCCGGCTTGATGAGCATGTCGCTTTCATTGATCGCCTGCCAGCCGCGAATGCTTGAGCCGTCGAAGCCGAAGCCGTCCTCAAAGACGTCTTCTTTCAAGCTTGAAATCGGCATGGAAAAATGCTGCCAGAGTCCGGGGAAATCCATAAACCGCAGGTCTATAATTTTCGAACCGCTGTCCTTGGCCAGCTTCATGACATCCTGAATTGTCGTCGTCATTCTCTCGTCTCCTCTCAGTTTTGTTTAAATTTGATATTACGCTGCAACTAAATAAAAACATTGCTTTTACGTCATTCCCGCGGAGGCGGGAATCTAGGGATTCGGCGCCATTTTCTGGATTCCCGCATCCGCGGGAATGACCGAAACTAGCGTTTCGGGGTTTGCTCGATTCCAATTCTAACCGTAGTCACGGCTTGCAAAAAAGACAAAATGCCACATTTTGTTTTAGGTGATGCGCAACATCTGTTAAAATTCAAAAAGACATCCATCACAAACGAATTCACAGAAAAAATACACGATTATTAAGTCTCGGGAAACATTTCTCCTTAAAAAATTCGGAGAAAAGATATAAATCAGAAATTGAATGTCAAGGGATTTTCTCAAGTTTTTTGTCGAAGAATTTGATTTCAAAAAATGCGCTTCGGCAACGATGCAAACGCACGCCTCGTTTCTTGGGATCGTATCGCTTGCGACTACATAGCCGCCCAATTATTTTCCCGCCTTCAATTATCCGTACAAGGGAGAAAACTTTGTCTTTGATAAAATACATTAAAGCGGGAACGCTTGGAGCGCAGCTTGGGCCGTGGTTCAAAGTCTCCTCCACCACGTTGCTCGACCGCATCGGCTCGACGGTGCAGCGGTCTCGCTTGAACGAAAATTTTGACAGCGTGCAAACGTACTGTCTTTTCATCGGGTACCCGCGCAGCGGCCACAGCTTGATTGGCTCAATCATCGACGCTCACCCGAACGCCATCGCGTCTCATCGCCTGGACTCGATAAAATTTTTCCAGGCCGGGTTCAACAAGCAGCAATTGGCCTACATGATTTTCAAAAACTCCGAGCGTTTCTCCAAAAACGGGCGCGTGTTAACCGGAAATTACAAGTACGAGGTGCCGGGCCAATTCAACGGCAGGTTTTCAAAACTGCTCGTGATGAGCGATCAGGAAGGCACGCGCACTGCTGAACGCCTAAGCGCGGAACCCGGCCTTATCGAAAAGCTTCAAAAACTCTCCGGCGTTAATCTCAAATTCGTTCACGTCATCCGCAATCCTTTTGATAATATTACGACAATGGCTATCCGCACCAATCTTGATTTGCACGCGAATATCGAGCGTTATTTTTCGTTAAGCGCAGCCGTTGAAAACGTCAAGAAGCACGTTCCTGCCGACAAAGTGTTAGACATTCGGCACGAAGACGTGATCGACCGCGCTTTCGAAGGCGCACAAACGCTTTGCGGTTTTCTTGATCTGGAAACGGATGACGCGTTTGCAAACGATTGCGCAAGCATCGTCTACAAATCGCCCAACAAAACGCGCAACAAGCTTGCATGGTCGCAGGATTTGATTGACGATGTTCAACGCCGGATGGAAAAATATCCTTGGTACGACGGCTATACTTTTGATTCCTAAAAGCTTAAGTAACTGATGTTACGCGCGCCAATACATCGCCTGTTGCTCAGACTTGAACATGGTTTCATTAGCACCGGGCTTGAGCCCAATGACGTGCAAGACGCTCATTTTCATCCCTTCCGCCGCGCTGGCGCTGCGGAAGGGATAGGAAGGGCCTCTTCAAAAACCTCCGCTCTGAAGAACGGAGCTAATGAGAATCAAAAAGTATCCGAGGAGTCAATCGCTTCAGCGTTTGATTTAAGAGCCAACGGACGACGATGAATCGTCGCACTCCGAAAAAAAGTTTGCAGCTCGTTCCCAAACTCCGGCTTGGGAATGAAAATGGGCGCGAAACTCCGGTTTCGAGTGCAAGTGCGTTCTCAAGAAAAATCACTTCGTCGGATCGCGGCCTTGCGAAGTGACGAATCCGGCTGAATCCTTCACCATCAAACCCGCCGCATGTCTTGATGAAAAAAAGTAATCTATTTGTGAGGCTCTTGGCGGCCTTTTGCTTTTTTATGGGATGCGCCTCGGAGCCGGAACCGCTCGAAATCGATTTTGGCGGCCCGGTCGCCGGATGGCCGAGTTACGGCGGCGCAAACAACGGTGAGCGCTACTCTCCCCTCACGCAGATTACGCCGCAAAACGTCCGCCGCCTTGAAGTCGCCTGGACATACAACACAGGCGACGTCTCTCACGGCACGAATGAAATCCCGACAAACACGGCGTTTGAAGCCACGCCAATTCTCGTCGACGGCACGCTTTACTTCCCCACGCCGTTCAATCGTATTATCGCGCTCAATCCCGAGACCGGCGAAGAACGCTGGGTTTTTGATCCGGAAATTGACCTGAAAGGTCGCTACGCCAATCAATTGATTTGTCGCGGCGTTTCGTTCTGGCAGGCTGAAGCTGCGGACACAGTCAAGGTCAAAAAGCGCATTTTTATGGCGACGAATGACGCTCGTCTCGTCGCCGTCGACGCGCAGACCGGCAAGCCGTGCCTGGATTTTGGTCAAGACGGCGAAGTCGATCTCAACAAAGGCGTGGGCAAGCAGTGGTGGCTGGGCGAGTATCAGGTGACCTCGCCTCCTGCGATTGCCGGAAATTTGGTGATCGTAGGTTCCGCCATTTCCGACAACGCCCGGATTAAGGCGCCCAGCGGCGTTGTGCGCGCTTACGACGCCCGTACCGGCGATCTCGTCTGGAGTTGGGATTTGCGACCGCCCGAAACGGAATTGAGCGCCGATAATTTTTCGGAACAGAATTACCTGCTTAGTTCGCCAAACGTCTGGGCGCCGATGGCGGTCGATGCGAAACGCGACCTTGTTTTCGTGCCGACGGGCAATCCTACGCCGGATTATTACGGCGGCTTGCGCAACAACATCGATTTTTACGGCAGTTCCATCGTCGCACTCAAAGCCTCGACCGGCGAAGTTGTCTGGCATTTTCAAACCGTGCACCACGATTTGTGGGATTTCGACGTTCCGGCGCAGCCAACGCTCACGATGATTTCAAAAAACGGCGAATCCGTTCCGGCGGTGATTCAAGCGACAAAAATGGGCCTGTTATTTATGTTCAATCGCGAAACCGGCGAACCAATTTTTCCGATTGAAGAACGCCCCGTTCCTCAAACCAATGTACCCGGCGAGCACACTTCGCCGACGCAGCCTTTTCCAGTCAAACCGCCGCCGCTTGTACCGCACGAGCTCTCGCCTGAGCAAGCCTGGGGCCTAACCGCGATTGATCGCGACGCTTGTTGGGAACGAATGATAGCGTTGCATTTCGAAGGCGTTTACACGCCGCCGCGCGTCGGGCAGGGCACGCTGATGTATCCCGGCAACGCCGGCGGTTCAAATTGGGGCGGCGTGGCCGTGGACGCGGAACGGCAAATTCTTATCGCCAACGTGATGGATTTAGCCTGGGTTGTAACTCTGCTGCCTGGCGAAGATTACGCTCAAGCGCGCAAAGATAATCCCGGCGCTGAAATTTCAAAACAAGACGGAACGCCCTACGCGATGCACCGCGAAGTGCTCATGTCGCCGTTGGAAATTCCGTGCAATCCGCCGCCCTGGGGCTTGCTGGTCGCGGTCGATCTCAAGTCCGGCGACATTCTTTGGAAAGAGCCGCTCGGCACAATTGAAGATATTTCCCCGCTTCCTTTGAAAGTCAAATTCGGCGTTCCAAACCTCGGCGGGCCGCTCGTTACCGCCGGCGGATTGATTTTCATCGGCGCAGCGGTCGACGATTATATTCGCGCCTTTGACATTGAAACCGGCGCCGAATTGTGGAAAGAACGATTGCCGGCGGGCGGACAAGCGACGCCGATGACGTACCGACTGAGCAAGACCGGCAAGCAATACGTCGTCATCGCGGCGGGCGGCCACGGACGCGCAGGCACAACGCTTGGCGACGCCGTCATCGCGTATGCTTTGCCTGACGAAAATAATTGATTGTAAAAATAATGCAGGACGCATCGCGAAATGCTCCTGCCGGGAACCTGTAACGACCTGATGTTACGCGCGGCAACGCACATCCTGAGTCTTAAAGCAAATCTCGTCTCAT
>CAXHAT010000004.1:0-92207 GCA_964014485.1 uncultured Deferribacteres bacterium | reverse complement strand
CTACACCAAGAAGCTCGTCGGCAGCGTCAGATGTGTATAAGAGACAGCCGTTCCATTGGCCGTCGCGGTCAAGCCAGACGGATCAGCAGGCGGAGTAGGCGTTCCGCCGTCAGAGCAGCCGTAGATTTCGAATTCATTAATGCGATAGGTCGATTTATTGTTTTCCGTCATGAAGACGCGTACATATTGCGCTGAAACGGAAGCGAACTTGTGCGTGTCCACGCCCTTGTCGTCCTTGGTCGCGCTGACCGCCGTCGCCCAATTGACGTCATCGGTTGAGGTCTGCACTTCATAAATCGTTGCGTAATCCTTGCTCTCCCAATCGATGACTACGCTGTCGACCTCGAAAACTTCGCCTAAATCAATTTTGATCCATTCCGGCACGCCGGTGACAACGTCGTCGCTGCGCCAGTAGGTGCCTTCGTTTTCGTCGATGGCGTTTGACGCTGGATCATCAGGATCCTGCGTAGATGCGCTGGCGGTTTTCCCGGGAGCAACGTTTTGGTCGGGCGTGCAGCTCACGTCGTCCGTGATTGCCGACGCTTCGTTGGAATAACCGGAATCGCCCGCGCCGTTTGAGGCCCGGATGCGATAGGTGTAGGTCGTGGAAGCCGCAAGTCCCGTGTCGTTGTACGACGTCACGTCCGCGCCGCCGGCGGCGATTTCAGCGAAATTCCCGTCGCCCGAATGACGCTCGATCTTGAAATTGTCTTCATCCGAAGAATTGTCGGTCCATGAGAGGTCGATTTCTGATGAGCTGACAGCGAAAGCGGTGAGATTGGAAGGTGATGCCGGTGTAGTTCCAAGCACAACAAAATCCGTCGCACTTTCTCCTGAGCCGTTGGGGGTTGTTACGCGAATCCTGCCCGTCGTTGCACCGCTTGGAACATCAGCACGAATTTGTTGATCTGAGTCAACAAAAAACTGGGCTGCTGGAACGCCGTTGAACTCGACTGAAATGGCGTCCGTAAAATAGTTTCCGCTGAGAGTGACTTCCGTAGCAATGCTTCCGCTGCCAGGAGCAAATGAAGCGACTTGCGGCGGAGAAAGATCGACGCCTGCGAAGCTATTGGCCGAAAGCAACGACGCATTATTATCCGAGAAAACGTTGACGGCATTGGGCGAACTGGATCGCCACGAAAGAACGCCCGCCTGCGCTGGATCCACAATCGTAAATCCAATCGTTGCGACGTTAATGAATGCGGTTGTAACGTCTGTTCCACTGCCCGAAGCTCCGCCAAATTCAATATTTATAGAAGCTGCTCCAGATAATGGCTCAGTCAAACTCGCCGCTTGATAAGAGCCGCCGCTGAAATTATGCACCGTATTCAGCGTTGGGTTACTCAGCCAATTGGGGTCAAAAGCAAGAACCAAATTGCCCGAGCCCATTTTAAAATCAAAGTCGGCGGCGCGCATTTGAACGGTTACTTCGAGACTGCCGTTAACCGATGCATCGTTGTTGACGAGAGAAAATTGCAGATCATAGGTTTGAGAATAGAGCGGGCATGTCAGAAGAGCCAGCAAGGCAAGCGTCGGCAAGGAACGTTTTGTCATTGTACTTTTCCCGAAGCGGTCGTTTAAAAATCGGTTCCGGTTGACAGAATTTCAAAAGACGAGTCCCTTCGTACGATCAAGTACTGCAAAACACGCTCGCGCTCATCCGTGAGCAGCAAGACATAAGAGATTTGGGGAATACAGGTTAGAGTACCTTCAGCGCCGTAGTTGTGCAGAGAAGTGAACTTGCCCTAGGCCGAAACGAAGCGGCTTTGAAAGAGCCCCCTGTCTCAATAATGTTGCGAACGCCCAGCGGAATTGCTTCTATTGGGCATGGCAAATCGTTGGTCAAACAGGTTATCCTTTATTATCACCACTTCCGCTTTTGCCGTGGGACTCGGCAACATTTGGCGATTCCCCTACGCTGTCGGTGAAGGCGGCGGGGGCGCATTCCTGCTGATTTATCTTCTGCTCATTTTTCTTATAGGAATCCCAATTCTCACAATTGAAATCGTACTCGGGCGAATGTCGAGAGCAACGCCGCTGACCGGTTTCGGCAAGCTCAGCGGCAAGGCGGCTTGGAACGGCGTGGGATGGCTGAACGTCGCGGCGAACATGATCATTCTTTTTTACTATGTCATGATTCTCGCCTGGATCATTATCTATTTTGGACAGAGCGTCTCCGGGCGCCTTTCAATGCTGTCCACAGATGATTTGCAAGATCATTTTTCGACGATTGCGTCAGATTTGCCAACAATTCTTTTGGTCATTTTGGGGATCATGGTCGCCTCGTTTTTCATTGTGAGTCGCGGCTTACGGGAAGGGCTTGAGCGCTACGCCAAATTCATGATGACGACGTTGATTGTAATCATGATTGGTCTGGCTGTTTGGGCGGCCACGCTGGACGGGGCGGGAGCGGGCTACCGCTGGTATTTGTACCCTGATTTTTCAAAAATAAACGTTCAGGTTATTCTCGGCGCATTAGGCCAATTGTTTTTTTCAGTCGGCGTCGGGATGGCCATTGCGTTTGTTTTTGGCGGGTACGCGGGTCGAAAGGAAAATTTACTGACCAGCGTCATCTGGATCGTCATTGCGGATACGCTTTTTGCCGTGCTCGCAGGATTGATGATTTTCCCCGCTTTGTTTAGCTTTGGTCTGCCGCCGGACTCCGGGCCGAATCTCATTTTTGTTACGATGGCCTCTGTGTTTGGCCGCCTGGAGAACGGCGCTTTCTGGGGAGCAGTTTTCTTCTTGCTGCTGTTTCTGGGCGGTTTCACTTCGCTGATCGCGTCGTTGCAAGGCTTAAAGCAAAGTTTTCAAGAACGATTCAAACTGACGCCGTTTCGAGCATTGGTCGCCGTCACCACAATGGTGACGGCCGGTTCAATCCCCGTCGTCTTTTCCTATGTCGAGAATCCGGTGCGGTTTTTTGGAATGACAGTCTTCGGTTTGTTCGATTATTTGACAAATACGATCATGTTGCCGGTCGGCGGATTATTGATCGTCGTATTCGGCGCTTTCGCAATTGGGTTCGAGAGAATCAAAACACATTTACTTGCTAGCGGCCAAAAAATGAAAGTTGGAGAATATTGGAAGCCAGTCATTAAATGGGTTATTCCATTGGCGGTGCTCGTCATTCTGCTCAACGGGTTGTTCGGTTAGCGGAAAAACGCTGTCAGAATCACGAGCTTTTGCTTTGTAACCAACATTCCGTACGTCAATTGTCGCATTTGAAATCATTTGTTGAAAGAGCGCTTTTTCGACAATTTTAATTCGGCTGCAAGACGTCTTTTGCACCTGATGAGATTTTGCCTCTCATTAGCCCCGGCTTTCAAGCCGGGGGAAAGGGGAAGGACGCTCTTGTCACCGCCCTGAAGGATACTGTTGGCGAATTCATTAGTGAAGACTGGTTTTGACAATTCACTCCTGCCCCAACGGGGCAAAATGTAATAGCGAAGGGCGAAGCCCTGGAAAACACAAGAATGACACCTTTTGTAAAAGCCCTGAAAGGGCGAAATAAACGAATCGACCCTGCCGCACCATTTTATGTCGCCCTTTCAGGGCTTAAACCAGAGAATTGGCGTTTTTTCCCCAGGGCTTCGCCCTTCGCTATTACATTCGACCCCTTTGGGGTCAGTCTTTGGAATTCGCCAACAGTATCCTGAAGGACGGCGCTAATGAGAGAAAGAAATTATTTCCATCTCCAATTCTTGTGTGCGGAATATCGGTTGTAAAGTAAAAACACAAATCATTTACCCTAACGCTAGAAAAAGCAGGGAGGCAAATGTGAAAGGCTTTTATTTGACCATCTTTTTTCTAACCGGACTAACTGTTGCGTCGACCGCTCAGGAAATTAAATATCCGGGTACTCGAAAGGGCGAGACGGTTGAAGACTATCATGGAACAAAAGTCGCTGATCCTTTCCGCTGGCTGGAAGACGTCAACAGCGGAGAAACCGCGAAGTGGGTGGAAGCGCAGAACAAGGTGACGTTCGATTATCTGGAAAAAATTCCAGAGCGCGAAACCCTGCGCAAGCGCTTGACGGATCTATGGAATTACCCGAAATACAGCGCGCCCTTCAAACGAGGCGGGCGCTATTTTTACTCCAAAAACGACGGCTTGCAAAACCAGAGCGTCTACTACATGGCCGAATCGCTCGATGACGATAACCCCAAAGTTTTGATCGATCCCAACACGCTCTCCCAAGACGGTACGGTCGCGCTGACTTCGCTTTCGTTTAACAAAGACGGCAGTCTCCTTGCTTACGGCACAAGCGCCAGCGGTTCGGACTGGCAAACGTTTCGCGTGCGGGACGTCAACACGGGCAAGGACTTGCATGACAAACTTGAGTGGATCAAATTCAGCGGCGCCGCCTGGAAGCACGACGGCAAAGGCTTTTTTTACAGCCGCTACGATAAGCCCAAAGAAGGCGAGACTTACGAGCAGATGAACAAAAATCAAAAGCTCTACTACCACGTCGTCGGCACGCCGCAAAGTGATGATCGGCTGGTTTACGAGCGCCCGGATGAGCCGGAATTCGGTTTTTTCCCCAGTGTGACAGATGACGGCGATTTCCTTGTTGTGAGCGTTTCAAAAGGCACGGATCGCCGCAACCGCGTCTATTACAAAGATTTGCGAAACGACAAGAACGGCATGGTGCGCTTGCTCGATGATTTCGACGCAAGCTACAATTTTATCGGCAGCACAGGTAAAGACTTCTATTTTTTGACCGATCTTGAAGCGCCGCGTCAGCGTCTGATTCAAATTAACCTCGACCAACCCGAACGCGCCAACTGGAAAACGCTGATTCTGGAAAGCGACGCCGTTCTGCGCGGAACGACGATGATCAATAATCAATTCATCGTTTCAGCGCTGGACACGGTAAAATCGCGCATCACAATTCACAATCTGGACGGCAAGCTGATCAAGAACATCGAGCTTCCCGCCATTGGTACGACGTGGGGATTGAGCGGCGAACGCGAAGACGCCGAGATGTTTTACGGCTTCACTTCCTTCACATATCCAACGACCATCATGCGCTACGATTTCAAGAGCGGCGAATCGACGGTTTTTCGCGCACCGGAAATCGATTTTGACGCCAGCCAATTCGTCACCAAGCAGGTGTTTTACTCAAGCAAGGACGGGACGCGCATTCCCATGTTCATTGTCCATCACCGCGACTTGCAAATGAACGGGCAAAATCCGACCCTGCTCTACGCTTACGGCGGCTTTAACATCAGCATGACCCCCGGGTTTTCGATCAGCAATTTGGTCTGGTTGGAACGCGGCGGCGTTTATGCTTTGCCCAACCTGCGCGGGGGCGGCGAATTTGGCGAAGAGTGGCACGCCGCCGGGATGCTGGAGAAAAAACAAAACGTGTTCGACGATTTTATCGCTGCAGCGGAATACTTGATTCGCGAAGGCTATACTTCAACGCCAAAACTGGCCATTGCCGGAGGCAGCAACGGCGGGCTTTTGACCGGCGCCAGCTTGACCCAACGCCCCGATCTTTTCGGCGCGGCGATTGTCGCCGTCGGCGTTCTGGACATGCTGCGCTACCACAAATTTACCATTGGCTGGGCGTGGGCTTCGGAGTACGGCTCCTCCGACAACCCGGATCATTTCAAGTTTCTCTACAAATATTCGCCGTTGCACAACATTAAGCCGGGGACAAACTATCCCGCCACGCTGATCACAACCGCGGATCACGATGATCGCGTGGTGCCGGGACATTCTTACAAATTCGCTTCCACGCTGCAACCGGCGCAAGGCGGAAAATCCCCGATACTTATTCGCATCGAAACCAAAGCCGGGCACGGCGCCGGTAAACCGACCAGAAAAATCATCGAAGGCGAGGCGGATAAATGGGCTTTTCTGATCAAGGTCTTGCAAGCACAGCCGAGTTTGTAAAAACTTTGATTGGTTTACTGGGAGTAATTTTTGACAGGATAACAGGATTGACCGGATCATTTGGCTTAAAGAACCAACCGATTTGTCATACAATCCTGTTTATCTCGTAAATCCAGTCAAAAACCAAGAATGGACTAACTGTTGAATTGGTATTCCGGGAAAAGAAAATGAGTAGTTTCTTTAAAAAAAGAGGCAAGTTCTATTCGTCTGCTTTTGTCGCGATTTTCCTGTTTTCGTGCGACTCGCCTGATGAAAATAGGGCGTCTGGCGTGTTGCGCACGCTTGCCGATGATGTTTGGGCGGACATGGTGGAAAACAGCACCTATCTGCGATTGCAGGAAGGCCTGCCCATCGAAAAGTTTGAGGACGTCACGCTCGAACAATATCATGAAAATCTGACGAAAGCGGCAAAATGGCGCGCAAAGCTTGCTGAAATCGACGCTTCCCAACTCGCCGGGGACGATCTCATCACCTACGAAATTCTTGCCTTTCAATTTCGTGACGACGGCGCGAATGACGATGATTACTGGCTGACCTTCGATCTTACGCCTTACGTCGGGCCGTACCTGTTTCAGTTTGCGCAGCAAGCGCTGGCGGCGCACGAAATAACTAACGACGCTTCCGCCGATCACTACTTGAAGCTGGTCAACGAATACGCCGACATGATCGACCAGTACCGCGCGAAAGTGGAAGGGCAGATCGAACGCGGAATTTACCTGCCAAAACCGGCGCTGCCTTCCGTGCGCATCACATGGCAGGGCATGAAAGCCGCCGCCCCTGCCGTTCTTGAAACGGCGGACGCGCGATTGGAAGCTCTGAACGCCGAAGAAAAGACCGCATTCAAAGACTCGCTAAATTCACTCATCGAAAATCGAGTCAACGTCGGATTCAACGCGCTGTTGGGAACGTTTGACGGCGACTACGAAGCCAAAGCGCCGGAAACGGTCGGGCTTGGACAATATCCCAGCGGAGCGGAAGTTTACAAACGCCGCGTCCGGACGCACACGACGCTCGATCTTTCGCCCGAGGAAATTCACGAACGCGGTAAAAAGGCCGTGGCTGAGATTTCCGCCAATATGCAGGCGATTCGAAGGGCACTGGAGTTTACCGGCTCGGCGCGGGATTTTCACCAGCAGCTCAAAAAAGACGCGCGCTTTCTCGCTGAAACGCCCGCCGACGTGGAAGCGCGGTTTATGGAATACGTCCGGCGCATCGAGCCGCATCTCGACAAATACTTCAAGTACATGCCCGAAGCGCCTTACGGCGTGCGGCGCTTGTCTCCGGCGGCGGAAGCCGGGATGACGTTCGGGTACTATAATCCCCCGACGGCGACCGATCCCAAAGGCTATTACAATTACAACGGCTCTGATCTGGCGAATCGCAGTTTGATTGGCGCCGGTTCGTTGATTTACCACGAGCTTTTGCCGGGGCACCATTTTCATTTGGCGACGCAGGGCGAAAATGAGGCGCTTCAGGCATTCCGGAAAAAATATTCCATTGCGGCGTTTACGGAAGGCTGGGCGGAATACGCGGCGAGCCTTGGCTTGGAAATGGGACTTTACGAAACGCCGCACGATCTTTACGGTCGTTACATCATGGAAATTTTTCTGGCGACGCGCTTGGTCGTGGATACGGGGATGAACGCGCTCGGCTGGTCGCTGGAAGAGGCGCGCACTTACATGCGCGAGCACGTTTTTCATTCCGAGGTGGAAATTGCCTCCGAGACGCTGCGTTATTCCACCAGCATTCCAGGGCAGGCGCTCGCCTACCGGCTCGGCTATGAAAAACAATGGGAACTGCGCCAGCGCGCCGAAGAACAACTTGGCGACAAGTTTGACGTGCGCGATTACCACAACGTTGTACTCTCGGACGGCGCCAAGCCGCTGGTTGTGCTTGAAGCGAAAGTAGATCGTTACATTGCCGACGCTCGAAAAAGTGTTACTTCCGAATAAAATTCCGTTCCGGACCCATGCCGCGAATGACGGCGTCCGGGCCTTCCGCTGGAAAATGCAAACGGGCGGGATTTGACAATGTGAAAAATTCGTCCTGTTTCTGCGGGTGAAAGATCATTGCATCCGACATGATCGAAACCTTGGCGATCAGTTTGTTTTCGCCGACTTTGAGCGTAAGTGTGATTTGCGAATTGTCTTCCAGGAAATATTCACCGGCGTGTTGTTCAAGGCGTTCTTGCGAAATGGTTGCCGTCTCTAGAATTTCAGGCTTGTAGTCCGGCCAATCGTAGGCGGCAGAGACGGCGTTCAAAATTTCCGCCGCTAAAGCGCCGCCGTTGTCGCTGTTGGTCATTACCGCCGCGCCCTCGCCGCGATCAGGATAAGCGATCAACATGCAGCGAAAGCCTTCATTTGCCCCGCCGTGCCCGAAAGCGCCGCTTTCACGCAAACTAACGCCTAAACCATAATTGCCGCTTTGCCGCTCCAGCAACTTTTGGGTCATCTCTTGCGAGATCACTTTTTTTGACTCTCCCGCGTTGGCTTTGATGATTTCAATAGCAAATTTTGCCAAATCCGTCGGAGTCGTCCACAGCCCGGCAGCGGCCATTTCCGGGTAGGTGTGCCAGTCTCCCGTCACTTTTTTACCGTTGCCGCGATAGCCCGTCGCGGCTTGTGCATGTTTGGCTTCGGGCAGAGGCTGTTCATAGCTGCTGTTGTTCATACCGATTTTGTCGAGCACGTTCTTTTGCATAAAATCGACAAAGCCTTCACCGCTGACGTCTTGCGCCAGCAATTGCATGACGGTATAGCCGCCTCCGGAGTAGCGCCATTCAGAGCCGGGCGTTAAGTCAACGCGCACCGGCGCTGAGTTGGCCGGGCCGTTGCCGTCCAGAACTTCTGTTGTTGACGGGACGTTTTCGCCTTTGGCATAGCCGCGAAATCCGTGTACGGTTAAGCCCGCGCTGTGGGAAACTAAGCGTCGCAGAGTCACTTTTTCGGATTCGGTCAGACCATTCTCAGGCAGGCGCCAACTTTTCATTTGGTCGTTGACGTTTTCATCCAACGCCACCTTTTCGGCTTCGACCAAAGTCAGCGCACCCACTGCTGCAACCGGCTTGCTGATGGAAGCGGCTTGAAAAAGCGTCTCGCTGGTGACGGAATCGCCGACGGCTTTGTCACGCAGACCATAGCCTTTGGCCCATTCGATTTCATTGTTGCGAATTACGGCGATGCTGACGCCGGGCACGTTGTGCTTCGCCATGCGTTCATAAATGTTAAATGATTCACGTGTGTCGGAAGCGAGAATTCTGGAAGGCGTTAAGCCGTTCTCAATCGCCGCAATGCGTTCCGCGGACGGATTCGCGCTTTCATTTTTTGTACAACTCGTCAAAAACAGCAGCGCCAGGGCAAAGGCAAGTTTGGTTTTATTCATTGAGAAGCTCTCATTTGATTGAAGAATTATGCGGTCGATTCGGCTTGCAATACCGTGATCGCTTTCGCTCAGGTTCTTTTGAAAAGCAGCATCGAAGATCTTGGAATTATCGATGATGACCTACAAGCTTTCAAAACTGGATTCGCTACCTGACACTTTTTGTATAGGTTCTAAAACTGGCGAAAGAGGCCGGAATTGTCATGCTGGAGAGGTCTTTTTTGATCCGATCCTTGAGCTTTTGAGCATGATCAGTACCGGGCGATAACAAAGACTCTTGCAGAATGACAAAACGAGACCTTTCGACGGCTCGAAAATACAGTTTACAAAAAGTGTCACGTAGAGAGAAGCTGGGTGTAGGTCTTGAAACACGCAAGAAGAAAGCGCCCTACGTTCAGAGTGGTTGCTCAGTAAAATCGGTTTTGTTTTATGGCTCTTTACGGCTCGTTGGATTTCTACCTATATTGAGCGTATGATTTCGTGTTCAAATAAAAGCCTTTGTAGCCGACTCACCACCTCATTTATTGTGACCTTGTCGCACTGCGCATTCTGTTTTGGCCAGCAAGAATCGGTGCGATTCACGCGCTACGGCGTCAACGACGGCATGCATCAAGCAACGGCGACGGCGATTTTGGAAGATCATTTGGGGTTTATCTGGGTGGGCACGATGGAAGGCCTGCACAAATTCGACGGCACTACCTTCCGCGTGTATAAAAACAACGTTTTCGACAGCACCTCTCTCGGCGGAAATTGGGTGGAGTGTCTTTTTGAAGATTCAGAAAACAACTTATGGATCGGCACGCGCAAGGCCGGGTTGAACAGATTTTTGCGCGACCGTGAAGTATTTGTGCGTTATCGAAGAAGTCCGCGAGATTCTACAGCTCTTTGGAGCCGCTCAATCCGCAAAATTTTTGAAGACAGCGGCGGCGATTTGTGGATCGCTGCGACCTATGGCTTGCATCGTTTTGATCGCAAAACGGGAACGTTCAAATCGTTCATTGCTGATAAAAATGATCCCCGTAGCATCGATCATGACATCGTCATGGGCGTTTGTGAAGACATCGACGGTTATATTTGGATTGGCACGCATCGCGGACTCAACCGCTTCGATCCCAAGAATGAAACGTTTTCGCAATTTGAGATTGGCTTCGGCGTCAGGCCGGAATCAGGGATTTTTAATAACAAGATACAGGATATTCGCCCTGATCCGCTTAACTCGGATTTTTTGTGGGTCGCAACCTTTGGCTATGGTTTGGTTCGCTTTAATCGGATTGACGCGACAATGACGCGCTTCCGACACGATTCACAAAACCCGCGCTCCCTCGGCGATAACGAAGTCCGACTTTTGTTCTCAGACAGCAGAGATCGTTTGTGGATCGCGACGGCGCAAGGCGGCTTGAACAGGTTTGAGCCGGGAACGAACGACTTTTCGCGTTTTTTCTATCAAGTCGACGAGCCGCAAGGTCTGGCAAGCAATGCCATTTTTGCCATTGAAGAAGACCGCGCCGGAGCATTGTGGGTTGGAACGGATAATTCTCTCGAACGCCTGGAGTTTGATCGTCCGACGTTTGGATTGCTGCGCCGAAAGCCGAACGTTTCAAACAGTCTGATCGACAGTTTTATTTTTGGTATTGCCGAGGGCAAAGGGGGGCGGATGTGGTTTGGGACGATCCGGAGCGGGCTGGCCGGCTGGGATCCAAAAACCAACCGTTTTACTCACCGAAAATTAGCGCCGGGCACGGCTACGGGATTTAAAGAAGCATTGATTTGGTCGGTTTATGAAGACAGTCGCGGACTTGTCTGGATCGGCACGCCAAACGGCGTTAACGTGTATCTGCCGGAAGCGGGTATTATGCTTGCCGATGACGACTTTTTGCAAGATCATCAATTGCTGCGCCAACATTTCGTGATGTCCTGGTGTGAAGATCAGGAGGGCGGACTCTGGTTTACCGGCAGCAGAGGCGCCGTCAGGATGACGTTCGATTTCCCGCCGGATTTTTCCGCTGCAAACGCTGATAAACAGGCGCTCATAATGGCGCTTTCAAAGACTAAGATGGAGCGGGTTTACAAAAGACACGTTCACGTTGCACACCCTTCTCAAAATGGAAAAATCTGGTTCGGCAGCGACGTATTGCAGCTCTATGACCCGAAAACGGATTCACTCAAAGTTTATCATCGTCAATCTCGCAATCCCCAGGCCGGTTTTCTCGATGAAGCATGGGCGCTCTATGAAGACCCGAGCGGCATTCTATGGCTCGGAACGGAATTGGGACTGAGCTCACTCGACCCCGAGACCGATCAGTTTGCGCATTACCTTGAAGACGCCGGGCTGCCGAACGGATTTATCAAAGGCGTCCTGCCCAACGGCGACGGCAAGTTGTGGTTGAGCAGCAACAACGGCTTGTACCTTTTTGACCCTCAAAATCCGAAGCCGGAAGCGACGATGCATTTCGACTTGAAGGACGGCGTGCAAGGAAAAGAATTCAATCGGCGGTCTTATCACCGCGCCAGCGACGGCACGCTCTATTTTGGCGGCCCGGACGGCGTCACCTATTTCAAACCGGACGTCGTTCGTCGGAACGAGTATGTGCCGCCGGTGGTTTTAACCGAATTCCGCTTGTTCGACAAGAAAATGCAATTCGATCGCGATGTTTCAAAGATGCGTACGATTACGCTGGATTACGATCAAAATGACGTCTCTTTTGAATTCGCCGCACTGAATTTCACCAATTCGGACGCGAATGAATACGCTTATATGCTGGAAGGCTATAACGAAGACTGGGTGTACAGCGGAGCGCGACGAACAGCGGTTTATACGAACCTTGATCCGGGCGAGTATGTTTTTCGGGCGAAAGGTTCGAATAATGACGGCGTCTGGAATGAAACGGGACTGGCCATTGAGCTTATCGTCCTGCCGCCGTTTTGGGAGCGCGCCTGGTTTCGTGTATTGATCGTTCTACTGTTTCTGGCGATTATTGCCGCGGTTTTTCGCTGGCGGCTAGGCGCCTTGCGTCGAGCGAAACAAGCGCAGGAAGCGTTTTCAAAGCGTTTAATCGAGGTTCAGGAACAAGAGCGGAAACGCATTGGACGGGAATTGCACGACGGGCTCGGGCAAGATTTGCTGCTGATCAAAAACGGGCTGGAGTTCTTGAAAAAAGACTTTTCAAAAGCGAAAAACGAAGGCGGCGAATTGAGCGAGATTTCCGAGATTACGCAGGAAGCCGTCAACGATGTGCGGCAAATCGCCTACGACCTGCATCCGCACCAATTGGAAAGCCTTGGTTTGCGGCTGGCGATCAAATCAATTGTCAATAAACTTTCGCAAACCTCAAAGATTGAATTCGAAACGGAAATAGAAAACATTGACAATGTGCTTTCAAAGGATCGCGAAATTCACATTTATCGCATTGTCCAGGAAGCGTTGAGCAACGCCGTCAAACATTCGGAAGCGGTGAAAATCACGGTACGCTGCCTGCTCCGATCCGAGCGGATTGAGTTGACGATTATCGATGACGGCAAAGGGTTTAAGGCTGCGGAAAGTCCTGGTATAAACGGCGGTTTTGGCTTGTTTGGATTAGCCGAGCGCGTGCGTATCCTCGGCGGTCGGCACAAAATTCTCTCTCGACTTGGGCGCGGCACGGAGGTTTTTGTGCAAATACCGGTTTCGTGAAATCTTTTTTCACTACCTCGGGAGTATGTCATTCAGGAGAAATCTATTTTGCCAACCCCCTGAATTTGTCAAAATTGATTCCTGATTGACAGATAGAAGCACCAGTTGAATAATAACTGATGTTACGCACTCTCGGAAATTTTCCGGATAGCACCTGAGAAATGTCACTTTTACGTCATTCCCGCGCAGGCGGGAATCCAATCAATCGCGCACAGCCCTTGGATTCCCGCCTGCGCGGGAATGACTTTGACGAGAGTTTCTACGGCGTCGCTGCTGTCGCGTAACATCAGTTAATAAACAGTTTATGAGCAGACTTATGCAAGTTTTCATCGCGGACGACCACACCATTTTTCGCGAAGGTTTGATCAGAATTCTCGAAGAAAACGGTAAGATTGAAATTGTCGGGCAAGCCGGGCGCGGCGACGAAGCATGGCGTGAGATTCAATCGTGTCAGCCTGAAATCGCAATCCTGGACGTCACCATGCCCGGATTAAACGGCCTGGAAATCGCCGGCAAAATTCGCGAGCAAAACCTCCCGACGAAAGTCGTGATTTTGACGATGTACGATGATGAAGAATATCTCAATCAGGCGCTGGACGCCGGAGTTTTGGGATATTTGCTGAAAGAGAACGCGGTTTCCGAATTGCTCAACTGCCTGGGGGCGATTGCAAAAAAACAGTACTACGTAAGCCCGGCTTTGTCGCAATATCTCGTTCGCCGGAGCGCCAAAACACGCAAGCTGCTGGACGAACAGGAAGGCTTGACGTTGCTCACGGAGGCAGAGAAGCGCGTGCTCAAATTGCTCTCGGTCAATAAGACCAGCAAGGAAATTGCCGCCGCGTTGCACATCAGTTTTCGAACTGTGCAAACCCACCGCAACAACATCTCTCAAAAACTCAATCTCCGGGGACACAACAAGCTGCTTGAATTCGCCCTGCAAAACCGCTCAAGCCTCATGGCGATTGACTGATCCGTCAAAAACAGACGCTTGCAATAATTGTCGATAGCTTGGTGCAACGTCATGATGGATTAATGGAGTGTTGGATTATTGGAATATTGACGGTTTCGTTTTCACCAATCCATTGCTGCATGTAAAAATGATCATCTTCTGAGCACTTCTGCTTAGAAATTGTCAGCATTCTTCCCGGCCTTAATTTACGCACTCCCCCCGATAGATTTTTCCCGCCCCGATCATTATTCTAAGCCAACACAGGCTTGGATATGAAGATAATGATCGTCGATGATAATGCGCGGATGCGAAAAATGATCGTCAAGGTTTTGCAAGATCAGCTTCGCGGAACCATGACGTTTCACGAATACGCAAACGGAGCTGAATCCGTAAAACGCTATCCAGCGCTTCAGCCGGACTGGGTGATTATGGATGTCCGGCTGCAAGGCTTCGACGGCGTTTCGGCGACCCGCGAAATCTTGCGCAATCATCCCGGCGCTAAAATCATCATTCTGAGTCATTGTAATGAATCGGAGTATCGTCTGGCGGCAAATGACGTTGGCGCTCGGGCTTCTTTCGCGAAAGATGATCTGGGCGGCCTCGTTCATTTTATGCAAAACGCTTCCAATTAGAGTGAGGAAATTATGACAAAATCAGACGCAATTGATTTCTTGCACCACGCTGGAAAAGCAGTTTTCACGATTTTGACAACGACGCTTATTTGGACAAGCTCGCTTTTTTCACAATCGCCTGAAGGCGCAATCGCTTTTCAAACTTTTGACCGTAAGCAAATCCGCCTTATCGAAGCCGACGGCTCAAATGACCGCTTGCTCTGGCAAGTGCCAAACCCCGACGATCCCTGGACGGTCACCGGCGGGCCAGAGTGGAACCTTGACGGGACGCGAATCGCGTTTACCAGCGATTTTGACTTATCCAAATCGCTCTATCAATCTGATCTTTATACCATAGAATCCGACGGCGGCACTTTACAGCGTGTGACGAACGGCCCAAATCCTGAAGATCTGGACAATTACCCAAAAGGCAGCGTGACATTTGAGATCGTGAATTTTCTCATAGATCGCTTTGTCTTTTTTATCTACGTCGCCGGCGCGCCGGAAGTGGTGCAAGTCAGTCTTTCAAACAGCTTTACGGAGACGATAACAATTGACAATGTGGCCGATTTCGGCGAAGGCGTTAATCAGTTCATCACAGTGCATAGCCCGCCATTTACGTTTGTTTATCCCGCGACGTATGTCGATGTCAAGCCAGGGGAAAACGTGACCGCGCTTTCGCGATTTGAGATTCACAGCGTCAACGGCTTTCAGAATTACGGCGCCTACGGAGCGACCTGGAGCAGCGACGGTCAAAGCATTGGCTATCAATTTTCAGGCGGCGCGGCTTTCTACATGATCGATGCGGACGCAGCGCCGAATTCGCACGGAATTGACATACTCAAATTCGCGGAGCGTCCTCCGGAACTCAATTTTTTCAAGGCGTTTGAGTTTTCGCCGCTGCCGTCGGAGCCCGACAGATTTTTGTACATGCTGGACGAAGACTTAACACCTTTGGACGATGTCTTTCGTTTCTATACCGGTCATGTCGGCGACTCACAATTACCGGAATCGCTTGGTTCCATTCACGCTGACAATCGATTCTTCGGGTTGACCTGGCTGCCGGACGCCAGCGGTTTCCTCACGGCCAACGCCTATGATTTTTTGCAGCATACAAATATCAGGAAATTCGACTTTGCGACAAATCAGTTTACCGATTTTTTGGATTTTCAGAATACGTGGGTCGGTGGAATGGACTTTTCACCGGACGGCGAATACATCGTTTATGAGAAGGTGAGCAGCTTTGGAGAATTCTACGAAGTTTTGGGCATCGATTTGTGGATCATGAAAGCGGACGGCACGGATCAACGGCTTCTTGCCCAGAACGCCACTGCGCCAAGTTGGGGAATTGAAGGGGAAGTCATCAACCCGCCGGGCGGCGCAAATCGTTTCACGAACGTCGATCTACAGCACGCGCGGCAGTTGCTTTGGACGGACGGCAACAATCAATACATCCACGGGCGGAACGGATACAATGACCGAGCAAAGGCTTCGGCTCTGACATTGCCGTCCGGGTTGAATCAGGCGAATTTGACCGAAGTCAACGTCTGGTTTTCTTACAAAAAAAGCGGTTTGACCGGAACCTATGATCTCGAAATTTACAACGGCAATCCGCTAAGCGGCCCAACTGGCGCGCCTCTGCACAAGCAAACTTTTTCCTTCGCAAATGTGCAAGCCGACGAAGACAACACGACTTCGGAATCTCCCACGCGGCATCAACTCTCAGCGCCGCTGACGGTTGGCAAGAACTTTTTCGTTGCCGTGAATTTTGGCCAGTACGACGAGGCTGCGCAAAATACGGTCGCCGTCGCCGCTACTGACTTGTTAGGACGGCGCATCACGGAAGATTGGGAAATGTTCAGCAACGGCGCGTGGTCGAACATGTCCGACGCCTGGACGGGCGATCAGGGGCAAGCCGGAACCGGAACGGACGGCTGGCACATGTGGATGGAAGCGATCACCGGCACGGCCACGAGCGTGAAAAATTTCGATGAAACGATCCCGGATCAATTTATTTTGTCGCAGAATTTTCCAAATCCGTTCAATCCAACGACAAAAATTCGCTACGCGCTCAAAGAGCAGGTGCACGTTTTATTGAAAGTGTTTGACGTGGCAGGGCGGGAGGCAGGCGTTTTGGTGGATGCTGTGCAAACGCCGGGTTCTTATGAAACGATCTTTGACGGCAAGTCTAGAAAACTTGCGAGCGGCGTGTATTTTTATGTGCTGGAAGCTTCGGTGGATGGACAGGTGTTGTTTTCGGAAAAGAAGAAGATGATTTTGGTTCAGTAGTAATTTGGAAAGGAGTGCGAAGCTTGCTTTGTTTTTAAATTGCAAGACAAGCCTTGCACTCCTTTGCTTTTTCAAGTTTTCGTGCGTTCGATTTCTAACGTCAGCTCAAACTCGTTTTCCGCGTTTTCTGTAGGTTGAATTCTCAACTTGCCCAACCACAGTTCATCATTTTCTCCTGAAAATCCCCAAAGACTTTTGGCGACGCCGTTCGATGCTTCGTTGTCTTGCCGCGTCCATTTCCCTTCCGCTTCGATTTTCTCATGGATTGTTTGGGCGAGCTGTTTGATCGTCAATTCAGTGCGAAATCGCCAAACGACCTTCCAGTAATCCTCCGAGCCGCCAGTGTGTTCAAGCGTCGCATCAAAATCATCATCCAGAGGTGAAAAATCACGCAAGTACTTGTAATCCGCGAAATTGGCGCGTGCAAATTCCACTTCCGGCAGCCAGCGATACTCGATATGCAGTGCAATGTTCTGCGCCTGACCTTTGCCGAGAATTTTAGAGACCAGGTGTAATGATGCGTCTACGCCCGCCGAAAGTCCAGCTGAAGTAATGACTTTTCCATTATCGACAAAACGCTTGTTGTTGACGACTTTAGTGTTTGGCGCCATGCGCTCCAACTCGCCAAGAAGACCATAAAAAGTCGTCGCCGAAAGCCCGTCGAGCAAGCCGGTTTTAGCCAGAATAAGCGCGCCGTTGCAGACAGAAAGTACATAATCCGCCTTCTCAGCATTTTGTTGAATCCATTGAATCGTGCCTGGGCTGTCCAGTACGCCGTGAACGTCGCCGCCGGGCACGAGCAGAATGTCCGGCTCGGGATGATCGGCAAAGCTGTGCGCCGGATTGACGCTCATGCCCATCGCCGTCGTAATCGCCTCGGTTTTTTCGGCGACTGTAAAAACGTTGAAATGCGCCTGCCCGAAAACTTCATAAGGCGCGGTGTAATCGATAATTTGCACGCCGTCAAAAATGAGAATCGCGACTTTTGTGAGATCATCGCGCACGGTCGATTTGTCGACCAGCGCCATGCCGCAGGTTGTGCAGGAACCGGCTTCGTCAAAAGTCTCGCCGTCTTCAGAGCATCCGCAAGGCGGGCAGACGTAGGCGTTGTCTTGCGCCAGAACATTAGTTGTAAAACAACAGGCGATGAGAAAGAAGGCAAAGCTGAGAAAATAAAGTCGTTTGTTGAACATAGAAAGCCTCTCAAATGATTAAAGAGTAAGGAGCGCAAAGCTTGCTTTGCTTTTGAATCCGCCAAGAAAATGAGGATAGCAAGGCAAGCCTTGCTATCACTCCTTGGTTTTCGTCTAGATGCGGTTTTCGTGAAAAAGGTAGGACTGGGAGGCGTGAAATTCTTGGACAATATTGCTTTTTTAATAGTCGGCGTATTGTTTCGGCGTGACGCCGGTGAGGCGCTTGAAATGACGGGAGAGATGACTTTGATCGCAAAAGCCGGTTTCAAGGGCGGTTTGTGAAATCGGCGCGCCTTGCGCCAGAAGTCTTTTCGCGCGCTCAACGCGGACGTTGATCAAAAATTCATGCGGCGGGATTCCATACGCTTTTCGAAAGGAACGCAGAAGATGAAACGGGCTGGCGCCGGAGGACTTTGCCAGTTTTTGCAGGGATATTTTCTGATCAGAGCATTCAATCAGAAATTCCCGCGCTCGACAGGCAGGTCGATTTTTCTCATCAGCTTTCTTTGCTGAATTCGAGGCATCTGAATATTCTTGAGTTAGCTGCGTAATTGCAGTCAGCATGAGTGATTCGCAGGCAAGCCGTTCTTCATTTTGCTCTAAAGCGAGGTGGAGAGCGAGCATATTTGCAAACAACTTACGATCATGCCGCACGCGGCTTTGAAACAGATGAAGCTCATTCCCGCTCAAGGCCAAGTCGGCGAGAATCTCTTGCATCAAAACCGGCGAAGGGTACATACTGCGATAAACCAACGGCGTTTTCCCGGCGGATTTTCCAGTATGCACTTCAAAAGGGTTGATCACAACCACGCTTCCCGCCGTCGCTGTATAAGTATGACCGTCGCAGAAAAACACGTCCGCCCCTTGCTCAACGATTTCGATCACATAGGTCTCGTGCAAGTGCTTTGGGAAAACGTGCGTGGTAAAAGTCGCTTTCAACAATTCCAGACGATGAAATTTTTGTACGCGCCAAAGTTTTGTTTCCTGAACGGTTTGCATCGGGTTCAACGGGCTGTTTGAAAAACTGGTTACTTCAAGAGATGGAACTTTAACAAAAAAAGTTCAAAAATGATCGGAGAAACGGTTCTTCACTACAAAATCCTCGAGAAACTTGGACAGGGCGGCATGGGCGTCGTCTACAAAGGTGAAGATCTTCAGCTCAGGCGCAGCGCCGCGTTAAAGTTTTTGGCGCCGCATGTCGTCGGTGATGCGGACAATAAAAAGCGCTTTATCCGTGAGGCGCAAACTGCGGCAAGCCTTGATCACCCAAACATCTGCACAATTTATGAAATCGGCGAGGTCGACGAGCAGACTTTCATAGCGATGGCTTTGGTTGACGGGCAGAGTCTTGAAGAAAAGATGCAGCAGAATTTGCTGTCCGTGGAAGAAGGGCTGGATTTTGCGATTCAAATTGCCGAAGGTTTACGGGAGGCGCATGAAAACGGCGTCGTACACCGCGATATAAAGCCCGCCAATATCATGCTCACCTCGAAGGGGCAGGCTAAAATCACTGACTTTGGCCTGGCGATGCAATCTGGACGAACAAAGCTGACGATTGACGATATTACGGTCGGCACCATCGCTTATATTTCGCCTGAGCAGGCGCGGGGAGAAGACGTCGATCACCGCACTGACGTTTGGTCGTTTGGCGTTATGCTGTACGAGATGTTTTCCGGCGAACTACCTTTCAAGGGCGAGTATGAACAGGCGGTGATTTACGCCATTTTGAATGAGACGCCTGCGCCTGTCTCCGCCTTACGCTCCGATTTACCCGCTGAAATAGAGAAAATCATCGAAAAATGTCTCGTAAAGAATCGAGACGAGCGTTTCCAAGACATCGATGAACTGCTTGCCGATTTGAAGGATGTTGGCGCGAAGCCGACCGAGCGCGTCGTGCAAGACGGCTTGCCTCCAATAAAATCTTCATGGAAAAAGCCTGCGATTTTGGCCGCCGCCGCTGTGGTATTTCTCATCGCCGCTGCGGTTATGTTTTCCCTTTTTAGCGGCGATGCTGAAAGCGACGACCGCGTCCGCATTGCCGTGGTTGACGTGCTGAATGAAACCGACGAAAAAGAGCTGGACGGTCTGTCCGGGCTTCTTATTACCGCGCTGGAGCAGTCGCGGCGGCTTTCCGTGCTCACGCGATCGAGAATGTTCGACGCGCTCCAAGAGATCGGCAAAGGCGGCCTTGCACAAATCGATGAACGAACCGGGCGGGAAATCGCCAGACATTTCAACGTTCAGGTCATGGCGGTCGCTTCCGTGCGAAAGTTGGGGAAGCTCTACGCCATGGACATGAAAGTCTTCGATCTGGAGGCGGACGAACACCTTTTCACCACAAGCGAGCAAGGGCGGGGGCAGGAGAGCGTGCTGGGGATGATCGACAAGCTGGCGGCGCGCACGCGCAAGGATTTGCAGGAAAAAGCCGCCGAAATCCAACAAAGGAGCCGCAGCGTCGCCGAAATGACGACGATAGATTTGGACGCTTACCAGCACTACTTTCTCGGCAGCGAACTCTTCGACAAACTAAAATTCCCGGAAGCGCGGGATGCGTTTAAGAAAGCCATTGCCGTCGATTCAACTTTTGGCTTGGCGCACTACATGTTAGCCTTCACTTACGCCATGCTGGACAGACCGCGAGCGGAAGTCTCAGCGCAATGTCTGCGTGCGGCGGATTTTATTGACGGCATTCCTGAACGAGAGCAATACTTGGTGCGCGCCGGCGTTATTGCCGCCAATGAAAATTTTTCTATAGCCGGTTTGACCAAGGGCGTCAAGATTCTCGAAGAAATGCAGAAAACCTATCCCGACGACAAAGGCCTCGTCTGGACGCTTGGCGGTTTTTATTTGAGCATGGACGATTATGAAGCCGCCGAAGAATTTCTCTACAGCGCCATCGCGCGTTTGCCGGGATACATGCCTGCGCGGTTCTTGCTCGGGCAAAGCCTCATGGAACGAGGCGACTTTGGCGAAGCCGAAGAAATTTTTCGCGAGATCATGCAACAAGATCCGACCAACCTGTTCCATTTTGAGCGGCTTGGCTGGAGTTTGTTTCGAAAAAATAAGTTAGCTGAGGCGGAGAAGGTGTTTCGGCGCGGCCTCACGCTCGACGGCGATGAGGTCAACGTCCGCCGTAGAACGCTTAACGGTTTGGCCACGACGCTGCATGTTCAGGGAAAAAATGCGGAATCCGAACCGTATTTTCGTGAAAGCCTGGCGTTGGAGCCGAATCAGGTTGACGCTATAAATTCTTTTGGCTGGGCGTTATTCCGCCAGGGAAAATTTGCACAAGCCGAGACGATTTTTTCTAAAGGCGTCGCGCTGGATTCACAGTTTGTCTTTCTTCCGGATAACATCGAACCCAGCTATATCAATATTTTCAAAGGTTTATCATTGAGCCGATTCAGGCAAAACAAATTCGTTCTCGCGGAAGCCGCGGCGCGCACCGGTCTGTCGATGATTCAACCATCTCACGCTGACCGTCTCGAATTGATAGATTTATTGGCCGGCAGTTTAACGCGGCAACGAAAGTTCGCCGAGGCTGAAACGAATTTTCGAGCGGGGCTAAAGGAAAATCCCAATCACCTGTTGCTGTTGAACGGGTTGGGCTGGAATGATTTTCATCAAAGAAAATATGCCGAAGCGGAAAAGTCGTTTCGGCGAGTTCTGGAGCTTGAACCTGGATATTTGTATTCACTCGATGGTTTGGGGTGGAGTCTGTTTTGGCAAGGCAAGTACGCTGAAGCGAAGCCCGTTTTCCAGAACGGCGCACGAGCTTATCCAAAATTTGCGAGCTTTTTAGACGGCTTGGGTTGGTGCAATCAGCGGCAAAGCAATCTGTCGGAAGCGGAACAATATTTCCGTGATGCCTTGACGCTGAATGCAAATTTGATGAGCAGTCAGGAAGGTTTGGGGCGCGTCTTGATGCGTTCGGGAGAATATGACAAAGCTGAGCCGCATCTTCTCAAAGCATTCCAAGCCGATTCTTCCAATACGCTGACGACGCGATTTCTGGGCTATCTATTCGCTCAAAAGAAGCAATTCAACAAAGCGTTGATTTACGCGGAAAAAGCGTTTCAGGCGGAATCGGTTTTTCCAAGCTATAATTTATTGGCCTGGGTGTTGGTTGCGGGAGATTTCGATACGGCTCGCGGGCTGGCGCTGGCGCAAAAAGCCCGCGAGCTTCAAGCAGAGCAATTTGTGGGAACGGCGGCAGATCGCGAATATCTGCCCTTGCCGGCGCATACTTTGGGGTTGGCTTTTGAAAAAACGAACGATTTACCAAAAGCGTTGGAACATCTCAGAGTCGCGGTGAGCCAATTGCCCGACCGCGCGTCAATCCGAATTGATTTGCAGCGAATCGAGAAGAAAACAAGGGAATGATGAGAGTTTATGCCTTGACGGAAAGATGATTGGCGGATTTGCGCCGATCATCTTTCCGTCCAAAATACGACATGATTAAAATCAGTCATCGCCCGCCGCTTGTTTTGGGACGATGCGCACGGCCCAGAGGCCGGAATGGTGATCGGAAAAATAGACCAGGCCTTTGTAAGGCTGCGGGCCCCAGACCATTGAAGCGTTGGGCACGCTGGCTTTGGTGTGGCTGGGCAAGAACCAGGCGATTTCGCGGCCTTGCTGGTAAAGGTCGCCGAGCAATTCACCAGAAATATCGACCACGCGCAGACCGCCGTTGTAAAATGCGGCGTAGAGCGTGTCGCTTTCAATCCAGTAGTTGTGTGAACCGGCGAGAGGAATTTCATAACGCGCGACTTCTTGCGGCGCTTTGATATTGGTAAAATCAACAAAGTGCAGCCAGCCCGCCGCGATGGTTGGCGCGCCTTCCTGGGTGTTGTCGCCGTAGGGAAAAGCTTCGTCTCCGGCGACGACGTAAAATTTATTCGCTGAACGGCTTTGAAATGGAAAAGCCGCGTGGTTCCAGCCGCTGGGATATTCGTAGCTCGCAAATCCAACCGGGTTCGAGGGCGAACCGCCAAGCGCTTCCAATCCGCCGATTTCGTCGTGCGCTTGTGCGCCGAGTTTGCGGAACGGCTCGCCTTGCGTCACGCCGCCGACGTCAATCAAATGCACACCGTCCTGCCAGTTTGAAGTATAGGCAACGCCGTCTTCAATCCAAACGTCGTGGATGCCGTGCCCCGGCGTGTCCAATTCGTATTTGCTGACGCGCTTGGGATTGGCCGGGTCTTCAATGTTCAACACATCAAATCGTCGGCCGTTGTTGACGGCGTAAACGTGATTGTCGTAGATATAAACGTTGTGGACGCCGCCGGTCAGTCCTTCGTCGTAGCGTGAGAGAATTTTTACGTCCCGGGGATTGCTCACGTCGAGAATAACGACGCCGTTTTTGCGGTTCGACGCGCCTTCGCGAGTGATGACGCAAATGCGCCCGTCTTCTGAAACTTTGACGTCATTGACGGTGCGCGCGTCGACGGAGATGGTGTCGATCAAGACCATGTTCGAAGGATCGGTGACGTCCCAAAAAAGTGCGTCTCCCTTGGCTCCCCAAGTGCCGGTGACGGCGTAGTCCCGACCGTCGACGCCTTCCCAAACCCAAAGGTCAGAAGTGAGCACGTCGAGCACAGGGCCGTGGCCCACAACTTCGACATTTGCTTCGACGTTGCGCGGATTTATGCGCACGGTTTTTCGGGCGGAGTGGGAGGCGGAACTGGCGATGATGGTGTAAACGCCTGGAGTCGCTGCTACGAATCTCCCGTCCGGCATAATTTGACCAGAGGCTTTTGGCCCGCGGTCATCGTCCGGCTTGGCGAGAAACGTGTAGTGAATCTTGGCGTCTTCAACAGGCTTGCCGGCCCCGTTGCGCGCAATCGCCCGAAAATGCAAAACGTCTCCGGTGCGCGCTTCTTCTCCACTTACGCCGACTTCAATCGTTTCAACCGGATTCTTGGCGACTTTTACTGCAAATGTTTCGGTGATTTTTTCGACCGAAGCGGTGATTTTAACTTCTCCCGGCTTTTGCGCGAACAAGACGCCGAACTTGTCAAACTTGGCGATCTCAGGTTTGTCGGTGGTCCAACTGATTTTCAGATCGTCGCGAACAAAGCCCTTTTCATCGATAATTTTTCCTGTAAAATCGGCGTTCGTCCCAACGTAAAGTTTGGGAGCAGACTGTACGATTTGGATGGATCGCAGCGGCGGGTAGGCGATTTCAACGGGAATGAATTCTTGCACACGCGTTTCCGGCGTGCCGATAGAGCGGGCGTAGAGCTTGAAGGACCCTGGCCGGTGCGCCTGAATCGTGGTGGTCAAAACGCCGGTGGAGTCGCTGGTCCGCTGGGAAAAAGTCACCGAACGCCGCGCGTTCTCGCCGCGAATAATCAGGAAAAATCGGCGTTTGTCAACTTCGCCCTTGTCGTCAAAAAGCTTGATGGTAATCTGGGTGGAATCGCCGACGTTGAGCAAAACTTTAGCCGGGTTAAACTCAAAATGGGCTTCTCCGCGAGAAAAGGCGTTGCCGCAGAGCGCGATTAACAAGAAGCCGAGAACAAAAAACTTGAGCATTTTAGAGTGCATTTGTCCATCCTCAATTTTACTGAATTTCATGCCACGATATTTGGTCTAATTGAAAGAAGTTTTTTTCGACAGAATGATTTTTCTCGTTCCCGTGCTTTGCGTGGGAATGCAGTTTAGACGCTTCCGCGTCCATTCATTACGATTAGAATTTGATTCAAGCGCATTTGCCTCCCTGAAACTACTCGACGCAAAGCGTCGAAAACTGCATTCCAACGCGAAGCATTGGAACGAGAACGCCAGCTTAGGCTGACGCTTTTACGACGCTTCGGGACGAGCATGACATTTTGGATAGTTGATGTTAACATGACAATTTAGACAAGCGCATTTTAAAAACGATAAATCAAAAATAGTGGAAATGCATCCGCCGTCAATCTGTCGGCAGGCGGTCATACCAGTTCTTCTTCAAGAACCAGGTCGTTGCGGCGGCCACGACCAATGAAAAAAACATAGGCATGTTGTCTTGCAAAATAAAATAGACTGGGAGCGTCACCAAGGCGGTCTGCCAAATGACGCCGACGACAATGTTTGTCATGTCTCTCTTGAAATCGCGATTAGGCTGAAAATCCGGCGTTTCGTGCATAACCTGCTGCTGAATCGGTCGCCAGAATCCCCAGGGGCGTACATTTTTATAGAAAGCTTGCAACACCTTTTCATCGTCAGGCGCCGTTACCAGACTGGCCCAAATAGTGGCGATTGTCGAAATGATCAGGATGCCTGGAAAGAGAAAAATCGGATTAACGTTGGGAAAAAGCACGATTGAAGCGATGGCGGAAGCCACGCCGATGATCATACCCCAGAAATAACCATAGCCGTTCATGCGCCACCAGTACCACTTTAAGACGTTCGGCGCGATGTAGCCGCCCCAAAGACCAGAAACGATGACTTGCATGACGGAATTAATCGATTCCACCACCAGCCCGAAGGCAATGCCAACCACAACGACCAGCACGGACGCGATGTAACTCATGCGAATGCTCGTACGCTCATCGGCGTTGGGATTGATATATTTTCTGTACACGTCGACGACAAGGTAAGAAGCGCCGGCGTTGACGGTCGAATCGAAGGTGGACATGAATGCGGCGAGCAGCCCGGCAAGCAAAAGCCCGGTCACGCCGACGGGGATAAAATCGCTTTTGATAATCCAGGGCAGAATTTTTTCGAAATCGATGTCAGCGCCCATTTGCTTGAGTTCCGGGCTAAAAAAGACCAGCGCCAGCACGGTGATTCCGGCGATCATGATCCAGCGCGGGACGTGACAAAATGAGACGATCCCGCTCATCAGCGCGGACTCTCTCGCGTTTCTCGTGGCGAGGATGCGCTGTAAATCATAGCCCGGAGCCGGGCCCGCAGCGCTAACCAGAACGCCTTTGAAAATCATCATCATAAAAATAATCGTGAACAAGTCGAGCTGATCCGCCGCGATTTTGTCCATGGCGGCGGGAATGATGTTCGACCAGTCAACGTCCATTGTCCAGCCGAACCAAAGCGTGCTCCAGCCTTCCGGCACGACGGCGGCGATCTGTTCAGGCGAGACCGAAACCATGGCTTTGTAACCAATGAATATTGAGACAATCGCCATCAAAACGAATTGGATAATGTCGGTAAAAACAACGCTGTACATACCGCCGACGATGACGTAAATCATAGTCACCAGCAGAATGACCGTGGCGTAAGCGTCCGGCGAAAAACCCCAGGGAAAAAACACGTCGGCGAATTTTCCAATGCCCTTGAAAGCGTAGCTCAGAAAACCAATGACGCCGACGAGCGCGAAAATTGCCACGCTCAGGCGCGCCAATTCGCCGGACTTGCCTTCGCCGAAGCGCGTCTTGATCCACTCGCCGCCAGTCAGCACGTTTGAGCGGCGAATCCAGATCGAAAGGTAAACCATCAGAAAAATTTGATTCCAGGTGGGCCAGAGCCAGGGCAGCCAGACGCCCTTGGCGCCGTAAACGAAAAGTATATAAACCAACCACATCGTGCCGGTAATATCGAACATCGACGAAGCGTTTGAGACGCCGAGAATATACCACGGAACCGATTTCCCGCTAAGAAAGTAGGCGTCCAGATCTTTCCCCGCCTTTTTTGAGAGCACAAACCCAATGACAATGACGGCAATCACGTACCCGATAATTATGCTTATGTCGACGATGTGCATTTCGCCCTCCGCACCCGAATCCAGCCAGTGTGAAAAAACTTGCGATACTGTATTTACATTTTATTTTACTGCCGTTTTGCGGCGCGCCTATATTGGGATTTTGGACAGGAGATGCAATTTTCAACGTACCAAAGCCGCAGAGATTCCGCTTGACTTTTTGCGGCGAACTCTTAAATTGGTTGGTCGATTTTCGCCACATGGTACTTTCCTTCCTAAGTATCAATATTTATTTAAGATAGCGCAAAAATCAAACGGCCAGACTCAGCAAAGTTTTTTAGAACGACCTCGATTCTGGGAAACAACGAGTTTCGAAAGTTGAGCCCTGATTTGGATAACTGACGAAGCGTGACCGAACGCACGCAAATATTGACGATTTTGGTAAGTTGACGGTTGAGCCGGGATGATTTGGTGTGAGTGCTGTTGGATAATTTTCCTTCCTCACGCAATCCTTCTCATATTGAGCTTCAACAAAAATAAGAAATTTGAATTGTCGTGTCGGAGACGTCGATTTGGTCGATCAACGCCAGTGCTTCGGGATGACAGATATTTAAGCCCGCATCGATTCTTTTGAAACGACAAAAGGGCTTTGTTAGAATAATTTAATCGCACCCATTTTTGTAAAATTCGGCTACATTGCCGCCAGGAGTCTCTCGTGCTCGAAACCATATTGTTTTTATCTCTATCTTTATTGGCTATCGCGTCAGCGATTGGCATGGTCTTGCACAAAAACCCCGTCTACAGCGTTCTGCTTTTGATTTTGACGCTTTTTTCGGTGGCCGGGTTTTACGTTTTGCTGAATGCGCCATTTATCGCGGCGGTGCATATGATTGTGTACGCCGGAGCGATCATGGTGCTTTTTCTTTTTGTCATTATGCTTTTGGACGTCCGCGAAGAAGGCGACCGCTTAAGCTTGAGAAAATTTTCCAGGATTGTCGGCGTTATTGCGGCCGCGGTATTTCTTGTCGAAACGGTTTTGCTTTTTACGATGACTTTCAAGGATTCCAGCTCAGAAATTTCATTGAAAAGCGACGCTGCCCAGCAGATCGGCGATACCGGCACGATTGGAAAAGTTTTGTTCAGCGACTACATCCTTGCCTTTGAAATCGCATCCGTTCTGTTGCTCGCTGCTATTATCGGAGCCGTGATTTTGGCGAGACGCATTCCCGGCGAGCAGAACGCTTAAAATTTATAGGTTCAAGAAAACGAAATAATGCCAGTAGATTATTATCTCATCGTCAGCGCAATTCTTTTTACCATCGGCGTGCTCGGCGTTTTGACCCGCAGAAATGCGATTATCATTTTTTTGTGCATCGAGCTGATGCTTAATGCGGTCAACCTGAGCTTTGTCGCGCTTTCCAATTACGTGCCGAGCTTAAACAACGGGCTGCAAAATCTTGAAGGCCAGGTATTTGTGTTTTTTGTGATGATCGTAGCCGCCGCGGAGGTTGCGGTCGGTTTAGCGCTGATTGTGGCTATTTATCGGCAGAAAGAAACAGTCATGGTTGATGAAATCAGCCTGATGAAGTGGTAACTCATGTTACGCACTTTCGGGAATTTTCCAAATAGCACCTGAGAAACGTCACTTTTGCATCATTCCCGCGCAGGCGGGAATCCAGGGGCTGTGCGGGAATGACTTTAACGGGAGTTTCTATGGCGTCTCGGCTATCGCGTAACATCAGGTAGTAAATAGCTTTAAGAATATAGTACAATTTTGTCCTTACTCTGTCATTCAGGAAGAGTCTATTGGGCCTGACCCCGAAAAGTCTGTTGAATAAATTGTTCCTGAATGGCAAGGATAGTCATAAATTTCTGAGAATATTATCATGCAAAATATAAACGTTTTTTCCGCAAGTCACGATTCACCCCGGATTCGTCGTAAGGCGGTCGATTCCAATTTCATCGCATCTCCCCTTGAGAAAATAATATGAGCGATTTTTTGTGGCTGATTCCGTTTTTCCCGCTCCTGGGATTTGTCGTCAACGGACTCTTTGGTCGAAAATTTTCTGAAAACGTCGTAGGCGGGATTGGCACGGGCGCCATTTTTCTTTCCTTTATCGTCGCGCTGTTTAGTTTTTTTGAATTGCTGTCTTTGCCGCCGGAGAGCCGAGTTCTGATCAATACGGCTTACACCTGGATGGCGACGGGCGATTTTTCAGTTGACGTTTCCTTCCAGTTCGACGCGCTTTCATCGGTGATGGTATTGGTCGTAACCGGCGTCGGGACGCTTATCCACCTCTACTCAATCGGCTACATGCACGGGGATCGCGGGTTCTTTCGCTACTTCGCTTTCTTAAATTTGTTTGCCTGCGCCATGCTTCTTTTGGTGCTTGGCGACAACTTCTTGATTCTCTTTTTGGGGTGGGAGGGAGTCGGCCTTTGTTCCTACTTGCTCATCGGATTCTGGTATCAGAAAGATGAATATGCCGCCGCAGGAATGAAAGCGTTCGTCGTAAATCGCATCGGCGATTTCGGTTTTCTCATTGGCATGTTTTTCATTTTCTACTATTTCGGCTCACTCAATTTCGACACAGTTTTTTCAAGCATAGACACGGTTGAAAAGCCTGATTGGGCGATCACCGCTATTTGTCTTCTGCTCTTTGTTGGCGCTACTGGAAAATCCGCACAAATTCCGCTCTACACCTGGCTTCCGGATGCGATGGCAGGACCAACGCCTGTTTCCGCACTCATTCACGCCGCGACGATGGTTACCGCCGGCGTGTACATGGTTTGCCGTGCGTCTGCATTTTATGTTTTATCGCCGGTTGCGCTTACAGTCGTCGCCGTTATCGGTCTGGCCACTGCGTTCATCGCCGCAACCATTGCTCTCACGAGCAATGATATTAAAAAAGTGTTGGCCTACTCGACGGTCAGTCAGTTGGGGTTCATGTTTTTGTCGGCTGGCGTCGGCGCTTTCGCCACGGCGATTTTTCACCTGATGACACACGCTTTTTTCAAAGCGTTGATGTTTCTTGGGGCCGGAAGCGTGATGCACGCTCTATCAAATGAGACCGACATCAACAAAATGGGCGGTCTGAAGGACAAGATCAAGACGACGTGGTGGACGTTCATGTGCGGCGGGTTCGCTATCGCCGGCATTGTGCCGTTTGCCGGATTTTGGTCGAAAGACGAAATTTTGTGGAAGACGTACGAGCATTCCTGGATTATGTGGCTGATTGGGACGATGGTGGCCGGGCTGACGGCGTTCTACATGTTCCGCATGATTTTCAGGGTGTTCTACGGCGAAAGCCGCGTGGATGAAAAAGTCGCGCATCACATTCACGAATCGCCGCCAACCATGACGATCCCGCTCAAAATTTTGGCCGTTCTTTCGGTCGTGGGCGGACTCATCAATATCCCGCATTTTGCACCCAATTTTGAACACTATCTTGACCCGGTTTTTACCAAGTATCAAACCTTGCCGGAAGGCGCGCACGGCTCTTTTTCAATGGAAGTCATGTTTGCCATGATTTCGCTCGTCGTCGCGGGGACGGGGATTTGGCTGGCGCGATTGTTTTACTTGAAAAACAGAGACTTGCCGAACAAAGTTGTGCATTCGCTTAAAGCGGTTTATACGCTGCTTTCAAATAAATATTACGTTGACGAAATCTACGATTTTTTTATTGTTCGGCCATTCGTTCGCGTTTCAGATTTCGTTTTTCACCGGTTCGTTGACGTCATCATCATCGACGGGATTGTGAATGGCGCCGCGAAATTGACCGATTTCCTTGCTGCGGGATTGCGCCGTATGCACACCGGCGTTGTACAGTTTTATGCCTTGTCGATTATCCTCGGCGCGGCGGCATTCTTCGGTTATCTGATTTTTGGCTAATTAAAGGGAAGGCATGTCCGATTTACCGTTGTTGACACTTATAATCTTTCTCCCGCTTGTCGGCGCTGCGGCGCTCTTGTTTATAAACAAGCAAAAGGAAGAATTGCTCAAGCAGGTTGCGCTTGGCGTAACGCTACTCACGTTTCTCATCTCCTTGCCGATCTATTTTAATTTCGACGCCGCGTTGGCTTCCTTCCAGTTCGAAGAACAGCACGGCTGGATTGACGCTGAGGGCTTCAAAGCGACCTACCATCTCGGCATTGACGGCATTAGCCTGTTTATGGTTTTGCTGACTACGTTCATGGGGCCTCTGGTCATTCTCAGCAGTTGGCGCTCCGTTGCGAAAAACCTGAAGGGCTTCTTGGTCTCACTACTTGTTTTACAGACCGGCATGGTTGGCGTTTTTGCGGCTCTCGATCTTTTGCTTTTCTATATTTTCTGGGAAGCGATGCTCATCCCGATGTATTTTCTCATCGGCATGTGGGGCGGGAAACGGCGGATTTATGCGGCGGTCAAGTTTTTCATCTACACGATGGTTGGCAGTCTGCTGATGATGGTCGCCATCATTTTTATGTTTCTGTATATTGGAAACGACGTCGGGGTCTATTCTTTCGATTATACAAACTTTGTGCAAAACGTCCTTCCGGCGCATTTACAAACCTGGCTTTTCTTGGCGTTCGGATTATCGTTCGCGATAAAAGTACCCATGTTCCCGTTGCATACCTGGCTCCCGGACGCTCACGTCGAGGCGCCGACGGCGGGCAGCGTGATTCTTGCCGGCGTGCTGCTAAAAATGGGCACCTATGGTTTTCTGCGCTTTTGCCTGCCGGTTTTTCCCGAGGCCAGCGTCCAGTTTGCCCCCCTGATTTGCGTCTTGTCCGTTATCGGCATAATTTACGGCGCATGGGTTGCGATGGTGCAAAAGGACGTTAAGAAATTGGTCGCCTATTCGAGCGTCAGCCATTTGGGCTTTGTTATGCTCGGCATATTTTCATTTAACAATCAGGGGATGCAGGGCGGCCTGATCCAAATGGTGAACCATGGCTTGAGCACGGGCGCTCTCTTTTTGATTATCGGCATGATTTACGAACGCCGTCATACGCGGATGATCGACGACTTCGGCGGGCTTGCACGTCAGATTCCCATTTTCACCACTTTTTTTATGATCGCCACGCTGTCATCGATTGGACTCCCCGGTCTTAACGGATTTGTAGGTGAATTTTTGGTATTGTTAGGCGCGTTCAAGGCCAATCAGGTGTACGCAATTATAGCCGCTTCAGGAGTCATTTTCGCGGCGGTTTATATGCTCTGGATGTTTAAGCGTGTTATGTTTGGGCCTCTGGAAAAAGAAGAGAACAAAAGGCTGACCGACCTTAATAAGCGAGAAATTGGACTCTTGATCCCGATCATGTTGTTCATTTTTTGGATCGGCGTTTACGCGCAGCCTTTTCTGGGAAAAATGGAAACGTCTGTGACGAAATTAGTCAATCAAATGCAAGAAACTCAATCGGCGATGCGCCAGCAGCCCGTAGATGAATTCTTGGGCGACAGGAGATAAAATAGATGCCGGCTAGCGAAATCAATTGGATGGCGATTGCGCCTTTTCTTTCTCTATCGGTTTTGGGATTCATTATTCTGACGATCGGAATCGTTGCGCCCAAACTCTATCGCGAAACGCAGGGAGCGATTTTGCTCGTTGGGTTTGCAATTGCCTTTGTTTTTACTCTGTTCGGCTGGGGAGAATCGCAGTCCGCGTTTTCCGGCCTGATTGTGATGGACAAATTTGCAGTAGCTTTCAACTGCATGTTCATCATCGGCGCGATTCTGACTTTGCTGCTTTCAATCAATGCCGTCGAAGGATCGTACCTGCTTTATTCGGATTATTTTTCGCTCTTGGTTTTCGCGACCGCCGGAATGACGCTCATGGCCTCCGGCACGCATCTGCTGACGATTTTCCTGGGACTCGAAACGCTCTCGATTGCGCTGTACGTTCTCGCGGGTTTTAGGCGCACCAATATTTTTTCGCTTGAATCTGCTTTCAAATACTTTCTCCTTGGCGCTTTCGCCAGCGGGTTCTTGCTTTATGGCATAGCCCTCGTTTTCGGCGCTGTTGGCAGTGCAAATCTAGACGCTATCGGTGCTTATATTTCCGAGAACGGAATCGGCGAATCGAAGATGCTCATAACCGGCCTGTTGTTGCTGTTTGTCGGTTTTGGCTTTAAGATTTCTGTGTTCCCGTTCCATCTCTGGACGCCGGACGTTTATCAAGGGGCGCCGACGCCAATCTCAGCTTTCATGGCAACCGGCTCAAAGGCTGCGGGATTTGCGGCTCTGCTTCGGTTATTTGTGAGCTCGAGCATCATCAATGAAACCGGTTGGCAGGAAATGATTTGGATTATTTCGGTTGTGACGATGCTGCTCGGGAACATCATTGCCATCAAGCAATCGAATGTTAAACGTATGCTGGCCTATAGTTCCATCGCTCATGCCGGTTATGTGTTGATCGGCGTTTTGGCCGGGAATCACCTTGGTTCTTCCGGAGTCGTTTTTTACTTGCTGATTTATACGTTCATGAATATCGGAGCCTTTGGCGTGGTGTCATACATATCCAGCGCCAAACATGAATTTGTGACTTTTAGCGACTTCCGCGGACTAGCTTTTCAAAGGCCGTTTGCCGCTATTGCAATGGCTGTTTTTATGTTTTCACTGGCAGGCATTCCGCCGACGGCCGGTTTTATGGCAAAGTTTTACGTTTTCAGCGCTGCGGTCAAGGCCGGTTATGTCTGGCTGGTCATTTTTGCCGTCATTAGCTCGATGATCAGTTTGTATTACTATCTCAATCTTTTGGTTCAGATGTTTATGGCGCCGAAAAGCTCCGAGGCGCCGGCCATGGCCAAGCAACAGCCTGCGGTAGCCCTTGCGCTCACGCTCTCACTTTTCGCCGTCATTTTTATCGGATTGTTTCCGGCCCGCTGGATTGATTTGTTCAAGGAGATGGCCGGCTCTCTCATGTAGGCGTTTTTCGAATTCTTCCAGGATGATCAGTACGTTTAGGAATAGCTCCAAATCATTTGATTGGACTCAATAACCTGGAAATTGAACAATGTATGATGAATCCGTTCTACCGCAAGCAACACGGAAACTCATCAAGGAAATCGCTGAAGATCACATCCGCGGCGCATCACAATTATTTAGACGAACGCTTCAAGTCTTTCCGCAAGTCGCCGAGATTTTACCCGCTTCCAAAAAACAAGCCCGCCAAATTCTAAAGCCGCTCTCCCGTGCCCTAAAAAACGCCCAACCTTCCATGGCCCCAATGGTCAATCTAGCGCACTACGTCGATCAAATGATGAAAAATGATTTCGACGTACCCGTGATCGCCTCCGCGTTTCAAGCAATTCCGCACGCTGTTGAGAGAAAGTTGAGAAAAGAACAGGACGCAATTGTGCGTGAGGCGCTTCAGGTTTGCGCTCCATTTAAAAAAGTCCTGGCGCATAGCCGCAGTTCTGTTGTCGAAGCCTTTTTGCGAGAATGGGCGTGTCAGGACGATGAACGGGAAATTTGGATTTCTGAATCACGTCCGATGCAGGAAGGCAAGATGATGGCGCAAGCTTTGTCCGATCTTACGAATCGCATTGTTCTTCTCGTGGATGACGCTCGCGGACTCGCCTTGAATCACGTTGATTTCGTGATTATTGGCGCTGATCGAATTTCTGAAACGCATGTTTGTAATAAAATCGGTTCTTCATCGCTCGCCTGTCTCGCGTACCAAAAGAAAATACCGGTTATCGTTTTAGCTGAAATTATCAAATTTGCTCCTGAAAGCGTAAAACTCGGCGAAGAATCGAGTCATGCCGCCGCCGAAATTTGCGAGGATGCGCCGAATATCGAAATATTTAATTATTATTTTGAAGAATGCCCTCTAAATTGGATCGACAAAATCGTTACGCCGCTTGGCGTAAAAGACAAAAACAGCGTTCAGAAGATATTTGAAAATGCGTCCTGGGACATCTTGGATATTAAGCAAAGTGTCTGATTTTTACAGAGTTTACATAAATAAAAAACTTGCATCTACATTGTTAATTCATTAGATTCGCCGAGTTTATTTTGACCACGATCGCAGCTTCATTTGTTGAAAATCACAGGTTAATTCTGTGATTTCTTTTTGTGTAGACGACAGGAAATGCTTCAGGAAATTTCCAACAAATTCGATAATGTTTTTAAAAAATTGCGCGGGCACGGCAAGCTGTCTGAAAAGCAGGTTGCGGACGCTATGCGCGATATTCGGCGCGTACTGCTAGAAGCGGACGTCAATTACAAAGTCGCCAAACAATTTGTATCCGCCGCACAAGAGCGGGCGGTTGGCGCTGAAATCCTGAAAAGCATCACTCCCGCACAACAGATCGTCAAAATAGTTCATTCAGAATTGATTCGATTGATGGGGGGCGCGGTTCAGCCTCTGAAGTCCGCGAATATCCCTCCAACCGTCGTAATGGTGGTGGGTTTGCAAGGCGCTGGTAAAACGACTTTTTGCGGCAAACTTGCCAATTTGCTTAAGAAACAAGGGAAGAAATCTCTCCTCGTTGGCGCAGATTTACAACGTCCTGCAGCAGTCGAACAATTACGAACTGTTGGCAAGCAAATCGGGGTGGAAGCTTATTCAGATTTGAATTTGACACCGCTGAAAGTATGCAAAAACGGCTTTAGTCAAGCGCGACAATCAGGATGCGAAGTCGTTATTCTGGACACCGCCGGACGTCTGCATATTGACGACGCTTTGATGGCCGAGCTTACGGAAATCAAAGGCGCGCTTAAACCCCACGAGATTCTGTTTGTCGCCGACGGTATGACTGGACAAGACGCTGTGAACGCGGCCAGATCATTTCAGGAAGACCTTGATTTTGACGGCGTTGTATTGACGAAAATGGACGGCGATGCACGCGGCGGCGCGGCGCTTTCAATTAAGGCTGTTACCAATAAGCCGATCAAATATATCGGAATCGGTGAAAAACTGGATGCCGTTGAGTTGTTTCATCCGGACAGAATTGCATCGCGAATTCTGGGGATGGGCGACGTAGTCACTTTGGTTGAAAAGGCGCAAGAAGCTGTTGATCAGGAGAAGGCCAAAGCTTTAGAAAAGAAGCTTCGGCGCGCTGAATTTACCCTCGAAGATTTTTATGATCAACTTCAGCAAATCAAGAAGATGGGGCCGATTTCACAGTTGGTCGGGATGCTGCCCGGCGTGGGCGGTAAGGCCATGAAAGGAATGGAAGTTGACGACAAAGCATTTGTTCGAATTGAGGCAATGATCAATTCGATGACTTTCGAAGAACGACGCAGACCGGAAATTATTAAAGGCAGCCGCCGTTTAAGAATCGCGAAAGGGAGCGGAACGACCGTGCAAGAAATCAATCGGTTGCTCAAACAGTTCTTTGCGATGCAGAAAATGATGAAACAATTAACAAGAAAAGGCGGAAAGGGGCGGATGCGCTCCCCGTTTATGTAGATCATTTTAAATTTGAGGAGTTTTAGCTTTGGCAGTACGATTAAGACTACGAAGGATGGGCAAGAAGAAAAAGCCATTTTATCGTATTGTGGCAATTGACGGGCGCGAGGCTCGCCAAGGTAAATATTTGGAGAATCTGGGTTATTACAATCCGGTTCCTCAGGTAACGGAATTGGAAGTCAAAGTGGATCGGGCATTATACTGGCTTCAAAATGGAGCGCAGCCTTCAGACACTGTAAGAAGCCTGTTTCGCAAAAAAGGCGTTATGCTTCGCTACAGTTTGCTGAAAAACGGCAAATCGACTGAAGAAATAGACAGTGAAGTCAAAAAGTGGGAAACGCTGCAGGAAGAGCGTTTCAAGCGCTTGGAAGCCGAAAAGATCCAGAAAGAAAAATCCGCGCAGACGGAGAAAAAGAAAGAAGCTCCGAAATCTGAGCCCGTGGTTGCGGAAGCAGAACAAAAAGATTCTCAGGAAGAGCAGGGAGAGGAAAAGGTTGAAGCAGTCGAGGAATAGTCTCTCAATTTCGAGAATTGTTCTTCGGTTTCCCTAGATTCGTCCGAGAGTTGATGCTTAAAACGATTTCGAACAACGAAACTGAACGTCGTCGTCCAGGTATCGTCTCCGGTAGGCTGTCAGAGCGCGAGGTGACACACGCTCTGGTTAAACCAGTTAGGAGGGTTTGATCATGAAAGAATTCATACTGTTCGTGGTTCGGCATCTTGTTGACAAACCTGATGCGGTCACGGTAAACGAAGTCGACGGTGAAAGAACGGTCGTCTATGAACTACGCGTCGGCGACGGCGATATGGGAAAGGTGATTGGTAAACGCGGGCAAACCGCAAAATCCATCCGTACCCTTCTTGCGGCGGCTTCCGCAAAAACCGGGAAGCGCGCCGTTCTCGAAATCCTTGAATAAGTTGACGTCTCATTATGCTCAACGCCGATGAACTTATAACCATTGGCAAGGTTCTTCGCCCGCACGGTCTGGCTGGGTTTGTTAAGGTGTTTCCAACGACGGACAGCCCGGATCGTTTTCGTTTCTTGAAAACGATTAGACTGCGTTTGAATGACAACAGGATTGAGCTTTTCGAGTTAGAAAGATTTCAAAAGCAAAACCGGATTTTGCTTTTGAAATTTAAGGAAACAGGCTCAAGAGATGCAGCCGAGAAGTTGCGGGACGCCGAAATCTTGATTCCAAGGAATGAGTGCCTCGCTCTTGAAAATGATGAATATTATATATTCGATCTCATCGGCTCAAAAGTTGAAACGATGGCGGGCGACTATGTAGGCGTCATAAAAGATGTTTTAGAATACCCCGCACAAGATGTTTATCTTGTCAAAAACGGTAAGAAGGAAGCTTTGATCCCCGCTGTTGCTCAGATTGTTAAGAAAGTCGACATTCAAGCAGGGAGAGTTGTAATTGATATGATTGAGGGTTTAGCGCCTGCCTGAAATGCAGTTTTTTGTTATTACGGCTTTCCCCGACATGTTCCCTGCTGTTTGGAATGAGAGCATTCTTAAACGCGCGCAGGAAAAAGCGCTGGCGCAATTTGAAGTTTATGATCTCCGCAGTTTTTCTTCGGACAAACATAAAACGATAGATGACTATGCGTTTGGCGGCGGCCCGGGTATGATACTGAAACCGGAGCCAATATTTAAATGCGTCGAACACATCATTCAGAAACATCAGCTTGATAACCCGCGAATTATCTTGACGAGCGCAGCCGGGCGACAATTTGATCAGGCGTATGCGAATGAATTTATTGAGCGCCCTGAAAGAGCTTCGATTTTCATTTGCGGTCACTATAAAGGCGTAGACGAAAGAATTCGAACGGCTCTCGCTACGGAAGAAATCAGCCTTGGAGATTTCATTTTGACAGGCGGCGAAATCGTGACTATGGCGATTATCGACGCCGTTGTCCGGCTTATACCAGGAGTGATCGGCGATTTTGAGTCGGCGGAAGGAGACGCTTTTCAGTCCGGCACGTTAGATCACCCGCATTACACGCGACCACAAGAGTTTCGAGGCATGGCTGTTCCAGAAGTGTTGCTCTCTGGACATCATGGGAAAATTGCCGAATGGCGGCACGAAGCAGCTCTAAAGCTGACCCGGGAAAAAAGGCCGGATTTATTGAAAACAAAAGAACATAAACAATAAAGAAAAGGACTTGATCATGAGCAAAATTGACGCGTTGACGGCTTATCAACTAAAAACTGAGCTTCCAGAATTCGGCCCTGGCGATACAGTCGCTGTGCATTACAAAGTTATTGAAGGTGACAAAGAACGAGTTCAGCTTTTTCAAGGCGTTGTGCTGCAAAGACGCGGCGGCGGCATACATGAAACTTTTACTGTAAGAAAAGTTTCAAATGGCGTCGGCGTTGAGAGAATTTTTCCTGTGCACTCGCCAAATATTGCAAAAATTGATGTTGTGCGCTTTGGACGCGTGCGACGCGCCAAACTTTTTTACCTGCGAGATAGAAAGGGTAAAGCCGCACGGGTTCCTGAGAAGAGAGTGGTCTGATTCTCATAGGACGTTTCGGGAAAATGTCCCCCTAGCGTTATAATCGTCCTCACCGAAATATCGTGAAAATTTTGAGGCTGTTGCTTGCAAGTGACAGCCTTTGTTTTTTATGCGTCGCTAAAAGTCGGCAGTTAGCTTTTTCCGTGCGGCGCGCAAGCCTTCCGGCGTTCCAATATCTATACACCAACCTTCCTTAAAAAAGCAACTGCTGATTTTGAGCCCGCCTTCAATGCCTTTTTGCAAGACATGGCCTACGCTCAACTCTCCGCTTCCCGCCAAACTTGAGTCTGTCCTTCCTGTGATTGCTTCGATAGAAGAAGTAAAGCGATCAGCCCAAACGGCATTCGCCCAAGCGTATTCAAAAATTTGCGAAGAAGATTTTGGTGAGACTGCCAGTACATTTCCATCGGCGTCCGTTTTAACGCTGTCCCATTGCCTCGAATTTGAAACTGGGAAAAGGCCAAGTACAACATCAGCTTTTGTTTTATGAAGCTTGGCGAGTAGTTTTTTATAAACGGTCTGAGGATCGCAAATAATGTCAGGAAAGCCGAATAGAACCGTTTTTCCGCGGGCAAAATCTCGCGCCTGGTTAATCGTATAAGGCACGCCAAACGGTTGGTTCATAATTAAGTACGAAAGCGAGACGTCGTAATCCGAACCGTCGCCGAGCAGCGTGGGAATATCCCATTTTCCTTTGCGCAAAACAATGTGAATAGTTTGTGCTCCAGCGCGGACCATGCTCTCTAAAAGATAGGCGCACACTGGTTTGGGCCGCTCTAAACCGGATTTCGAGCTTATCGAACCAATCGGCGTGATTTCTTTGCTGCAATTGAGATTTAAAGATTGAAGGCGCTGCGCCAAACCGGCGGCGGGGATGAGTCCAATCAGGTCTTGCTGCGTCTGCATTCTGAATTTAAGCCGGAAGTTTCACACTGTCAGTTTGCATTGTTTGTTGAATTTTTGAAAGGAGAGTTTCTGGAGAAAAGGGTTTTTGCAAGAAGGAATATTCCCGCACGCCGCTTTCTGACTGCAATAATTCATCCGCTACATAGCCCGACATAAACATGATTTTCAGCTCCGGCCGCACGGCTTTCATTCTTTCAGCCAGCTCACGACCGTTCATTCCGGGCATCACCATGTCGCTCACCATTAAGTCGATTTTTCCGCTGTGTCGACGGCTTTTTTCGAGCGCATGAGCGCCGTTGCTGGCGGAAATAACGCTATAGCCGTTTCTCGAAAGAATCAGCCTGGTCACTTGTCGGACCGCATCTTCATCTTCAACCAGCAAGATCGTGCCGCAGCCCGGAACAAGCGGAACTGAATTAGCTTCGGAAGAAATCGCCGCCTTTTGAGGAGACCGCGCCTCCGGGAAAAAAATGGTGATTTGTGTGCCCGCCTTTGGCGCGCTTTTGACTTCGATAAAACCATTGTTCTGCTTGACGATGCCGTAAACCGTCGATAATCCCAGACCCGTTCCCTTGTCCTTTGTGGTAAAGAATGGCTCAAAAATATGGGATTTGACATTTGTATCCATCCCTTGGCCTGTGTCAATAACCTGGAGCACAACGTAGGCGCCTTTTTCAACGAATTCCCCGGCTATCTTTTCTGCGCCGTCTAATTTTCGTACAAAAGTTTCTACGTTTAACTCGCCGCCGTCTGGGGTAGCGTCGAGGGAATTCAGCGCCAGATTCATGATAACTTGTTTTATCTGATTCAAATCCGCTTTCAATTTGCATGGCCGGTCATGCTTCTTGACGGTAAGGCGTATGGTTTCACCGACAAGACGTTTGAGCAGTTTTTCCATGTCCGCGACAACCGCGTTTAAATCTAATGTCTCCGGTTGGATGATTTGTCTACGGCTAAAGGTGAGTAGCTGCGTCGTCAAAGAAGAGCCTAAATCGCAAGCTTTTTTGATTTCATCGATTTCGTTACGCAAAGCTTCCGGGTTCGCCAAATTGTCTAACATCAATTGACTGTATCCGGTAATAGCGGTCAGCAAATTGTTAAAATCATGCGCAACCCCGCCCGCCAAACGACCGACGGCTTCCATTTTACGCGAATGCAAAAGCTGCGCTTCCAAAGTTTTTCGTTCAGTGACGTCAAAAATGTAGCCGCGTAATTCCACGAGTTTATCGTCGCTGTCAAAAACGCCGCTGACGTTTTCGATGACATGGATAGGGCGGCCAGCAGGGCTGACAAACTCGACTTCTTTTCCTTCAAGATTTCTTTTTTCTAAAATTTCATTGATGAGTGACTTGCGGACGGAAGCATCCGGGTACAATGCCGATAAGTCGCATGCCATCGCTTCTTCGCGAGTGGAGAACCCGAAAATTTTTAGGAACGCCGGGTTGCAATCTAACAATTTACCTTCGGGCGTGGAAATAAAATCACCGGTTAAATCTTCTTCAAAAAACCGGCGGTATCGTTCTTCACTTTCGCGCAGCTTCTTCTCGGCGTTGTGCCGATCCGTTACATCGTGAACGATTGAATAAATAAGCTTCCTGCCGTCAACGTTGATCGGGCCGGCAAAGACTTCAACATTTCTATTTTCCCCGTTTGCCAATTTGTGATTGAAGGTGAAAAAATTACTTTCGCCGGCCATGGCGCGATGAATTTCTTCTTTCACTTTTCGCGAAGGCAGGGTGTTGATTTCCATGATTTTCTTCGACTTCAACGCTTCAAGCGAGTAGCCATAGAACCGGCAGGCGGCGGAATTCGCTTCAACTATCTCTCCCGATTCCGGATCGATGAGTAGTTTCACGGCAAGATTTTCTTCAAACATTTGCCGATACAAATGCTCATTTTCCAAAGCTCTTTTGGTCGAACTCTTCGAGTCAGTCACGTCTCGAACGATGACCAGCGTTTCATTTTCCCCGCTGACAAAGAAACGCCCCTCATACTCACGAATTTCTCCGTGTGTGCTATGCCGAAACTCCAATCCTTGCATCTTGTTTCGTCGTAGCGTCCGGCGGATTTTGCTGAGTATTTGCCGAGCCAGGTCTTTCGGAAAAATTTCGTAAACATTGCGATTGATTAGAGACGGCAAATCCTTCAAAATTAAGCCGTGTTTGCCGGGATTATAATCGAGAATCACGCCGCCGGCGTCAATGCGGAACATCAAATCCGGGATGGCGTCTAACAACGCGCGATTTTTGGCTTCGCTCAGGCGCAGCGCCTTTTCAGCGTTCATCCGCTGCCTGAGGTCTCGTATCGCCGCGACCTGAATAGTTCTTCCCATATACGGCAACGGTCTGCTGCAGATTTCAACCGGAACCGTTTCGCCGTCTTTGCGCAGAATGACGGATTCAAACAGCGCGCCGTTCTCCCGCCGCAAATTTTCTTGAAAAAGGCCTCTTGCATCCGCTTCAATCAGAGAGAGAAGGTTGCTTTTTAGCAGTTCTGCCGGATCATAATCAGTCATCTCCACAACGGCTGAGTTGACGTCGATGATTCTCCCTTGTTCATGGATAACGATCCCCTCGAAAGTCGCCTCTGTCAAACGCTTAAAGCGTTCCTGAACCTGGCGCATTTCCCGAATAGCGTTTTGGGATTCTTTCTTAAGCGCTTCTGTGGTTTCTAAAGTTTTTTCAAGAGTAGTGCGTGCGCTTTCGAGTTCGATTTTTCTTTTTTTGCTTAACGTCCGATATTTTTCCGTGCGTCTCGCGGATCGTAAATGGACGACATGAATGAGCATTGAGATAACCGAAGCGAACGCCAGCTTTAACGCCGGAACCCATAAATCAGATGTAGATGCGTCGAGGGCGATTGCTGTCAGGAGCCAGCCGGCAAAAGCTGTTGCTTGCAAAACCAGAAGCAGTCGCGTTGAAAGGAAAACATAGCCGACGGTTAACATAAAGATGATCAACGCGGAAGAATCGAACGGCAGATTGAGCAGGAATATTCGCTCAAAGCAATAACCCAGCGCCGCAACCGCGATTGCTGCGCCTGCAAGGTTTGCGTATTGATCCGGGATGACTTTGCGCCCCAGGAAAAATCGTGCAAGCAAGAAGAACAGGCTCAACCCCAATGCTGAGAGAGACAGCTCCAAATTAGCGCTTTCTGGCGCCAGAAAAGCGTCGCCAACGGCAAGAGCGGCGAACAGGGCGCTCAACCCGAATGTTAGAGGAGAGAGACTGACTCTAAACAATTTTTGGATTCCCGGTTCCAGCGCTTCGGAAGGAACGCTTTCAGATTTCGAGTTTTGACTTCTGGAAAGCTTGCGCGCCGGCTGAGGCGGGTTTGTCATCTGCAAAAGCTCCCGGTAAGATTGCAGTGAAAATTCCTGTGCCCGAAGAAACGGCAATAATTACAAAAAGTCCAATGAAATTTGTCCTGCTATGCGTATATTCGCCGCGAATTTTTTAGAGCAAACGATCAGTTTGGAATGGCTGCGAAGCGTTGGGCTTGTGCGAAAAAATGTGCCCAATAGCCGCTTCAGCACTTGTTCTGGAAAACGACGCTACCGAAGGACGACTGTCCCTAAACATGGTTTCCAAGCGACGGGTATTCCGCACGTAAGGGTTCAAAATCTTGAACCCTTACACATTTCATGTCTCGCTTTACGATTTTTGTGTTTTTGGACAGTTGCACTCCGGAAGAGTTGCTCAGAAGCTTCCGAACTGAATTTATACGCTTCCCACGCGAAGTGAGTGGAAAGGATTATACTCAGAATATGGAATTGTTTTTTAAAGACTATGGAAAAGGAAATCGCGGGCTGCTGATTTTGCATGGGCTCTTGGGATCAGGCAGAAATTGGCATACAATTTCATCGTCGCTATCTCAAAAACGGCGCGTGATTGCGCCCGATTTGAGAAACCACGGACGGTCGCCGCACTCAAAAGAACACCACGTTTTTGATATGGCAAGCGACGTCATTGAATTGCAAAACAAACTTCATCTCAAGCCATCCGTTATTCTTGGGCATTCAATGGGCGGCGCTGTTGCAATTGAGTTGGCCCTACATAGCCCGGAATATGTTGACGGCTTGGTCGTTGTGGATATTTTCCCAAAACCCCATCGCTCAAGCGTGCTTTTTGTTTTGAATGCAATGGCTGAGATCAATTTGCGAGATTTTTCATCGAAGCAAGAAGTTGATCGATTGCTGGCGCGTTCAATCGCCGATCCTGCCGTGCGGCAATTTGTACTCACAAATCTACAATCCACGTCTAGCGGATTGCAATGGCGAATCAATTTGGATGTGCTTCTGCAATTTCTGAGAGAAAGCCAGAAACAAAGCTTGGGCCCGGCAGACGTTTATGACGGGCCAACGCTTTTTATTCGCGGAGAACGTTCAAATTATGTCCTTGACGAAGACATTCCGGATATTAAACACCATTTTCCGCAAGCCGAGATTCTGACAATTCCCAACGCCGGGCATTGGGTGCATCATGATGCGCCGAACGAGATGTTGGCGGCCGTCGAAAAATTTTTAGAACGAATTCATTAGACGCAATGTGCAAGAATTGAGGCCAAAAATCCAAAATTCCATTATTCCAGAAACCCATTCAAAAGCTGGGGCGATTCGCCTTGATGCGCTCGGTTCAGCCGAATATTTTACCAGACTGAAAATTCTCAGCCTAAGATACTTTTTAACTTAAAGGAGGTCGTCATTTATGGCGCAAAGACCTGGACAATTTGGCCGCCAGGATATAGAAATTCCCGAGATTAACAAAAACGTGGTTTTCTTTATTCTGCTGTTTTTTGTCGGAAGTTGGCTGGCGTACACGTCGTTTTATAGCGTCGACGCAGATGAAGTCGGCGTTGTGCAAAGATTTGGCAAGTACGTTTCCACCAACGGCCCCGGTTTGCATTTCAAAATTCCCTTTGGCGTTGAGACGGTAAGGAAAGTGAAAGTGCAGCGCGTGCTGAAAGACGAATTCGGCTTTCGCACCGCACTGCCAGGCGTTCGCACGACTTTCAATCGGGGCGACTATTCCACCGAATCGCTGATGTTGACCGGTGATCTCAACGTCGCCATTGTCGACTGGATCGTGCAATATCGCGTCAAGGATCCGGTGCAGTTTTTATTTAACGTCCGCAATGTCCGCGAAACGCTGCGCGACGTCACCGAGGCGGCGATGCGCGAAGTCGTCGGCGACCACAGCGTAGACGAAGTCATCATCGCTTCGCGTCAGGAAATCTCGCAAAACGTCAGCGACATGATTCAGAACACGTTGGACGAGTATGAAACCGGCATAGACATCGTCACAGTCAACTTGCAGGACGTCAATCCGCCGAAACCGGTTCAACCGGCGTTTAATGCTGTGAACGAAGCCAAACAGGAAAAAGAGCGCATTATCAATCAGGCGCTGGAAGAGTACAACAAAGTTATTCCGCAAGCGCAAGGGCGCGCGGAACAAACGATCCGTCAAGCCGAAGGTTACGCAATCAATCGCACAAACCGCGCTGAGGGCGAGGCGGAAAAGTTCATGTCGGTTTACAATGAATATGTGAAAGCGAAAGACGTTACGCGGCGCCGACTTTATCTTGAAATGATGATGGAAATCATGCCACAGCTTGATCAGGTTTTTATTGTGGATGAAGGGCAGGACGGCCTTGTTCCGCTGCTGCAACTGCAAAATCAGAAGAAAGGAGGCGGACAATGAAATTACCGCAAATTCTAATCGGACTCGTCGTTCTGATCGTGTTGGTTGTGCTCAGCGGCGTATTCTATACCGTCGATGAGACGGAGCAGGCCATTGTTTTACAATTTGGCCAGCCCGTCGGCGAACCGGTGACCGACGCCGGCCTGCACATGAAGCTGCCTTTTGTGCAGAACGTCGTTCGCTTCGAAAAGCGGGTGATGGAATGGGACGGCGACGCTAACCAGATTTCGACGGAAGACAAGCGTTATCTTTGGGTCAACACATTTGGCCGTTGGCGCATTTCCGACCCGCTCAAATTCTACCAATCCGTTAACAATGAGATAGCGGCGCAAAACCGTTTGGACGATATCATCAACGGCGTCACGCGCGATATTATTACGCAAAACAAGCTGATCGAAGCGGTCAGGAACTCCAATCGCCCCATGATGGCTATCGGCGAAGATTCGGATGAATTGGTCGAAATCACGAACGCAGTGCCTATTGAGCAAGGTCGCACCTTGATCACCAAGCAAATCTTGACGCGAGCGCAGCTAGTCGTGCCGCAATACGGCATCGAGCTGCTCGACGTGCGCATCAAGCACATTAATTACATCAAAGACGTGCAGCAAAAAGTGTATGAGCGGATGATTTCCGAACGCACGCGGATTGCCGAAAAATTTCGCTCGGAAGGACAGGGGGAACGCGCAAAAATTGACGGCGACCGCCAGAAAGAATTGCAGCGCATCGAGTCGGAGGCCTATCGTCAGGCGCAAGAAATTCAAGGTAAGGCGGACGCTGAAGCGACGAAAATTTACGCCGAAGCTTTCGGACGCGACCCGGAATTCTACGCCTTTCTGCGTACGCTTGAATCCTACCGCGAAACCATGAAGCAAAACAGCACCGTAATTCTGAAAACCGATTCTGACTATCTGAAATATCTCAAAAGAACCTCCGGGCGCTAATGTCAATTTGGCTCGAAGCGACTATCCTGCTTTCAGTCGGCGTGATTACTGGATTTATCAACGTCCTGGCTGGAGGCGGGTCGCTTTTGACCTTACCCACCCTTATTTTTCTCGGACTCCCTGGCGCAGTCGCCAACGGCACGAATCGCGTTGCTTTGCTGATGCAGTCGTTGGTGACCATGGTGGGATTCCGCAGGCACAAAGTATTTCCAGTTAAAACCAGCGTTATGGCCGCCGTTCCCGCGCTCATTGGCGCATGGATCGGCGCGTGGGTTGCCGTTGACCTGAGTGATGAATTATTCAAGCCTGTGCTCGGCGTCGTCATGCTTTTTGTGCTCGCGATCATCCTTTTCGATCCGGCGAAACGCATCAAGGCGATTGACGCGGAAAAGCCGTTGTTGCGTCGAATCGTCCTTTTTATCGGCTTCTTTATTGTCGGCCTCTACGGGGGCTTTATCCAGGCCGGGGTCGGGTTTTTGATTATTAGCATCCTTTTGATGGCCGGGCTTGATTTGGTCAAAATAAATGCCGTTAAAAATATCGTCGTTGGCATTTTTACGTTCCTTGCCATGGCCATATTTGTCGTCAACGGTCAGGTGCACTGGCTCTACGGTTTTCTTTTGGGCGTCGGAAACGCGATTGGCGGCTGGGCGGGCACCCATGTCGCAGTCAAAAAAGGCCACCACTGGATTCGCCGCTTCGTCATTGCCGCCGTGCTCGTTTTTTCCGGAAAGTTGATTTTCGACTCTTTTCTCTAAATATTTGTTTGTCAAAGCATTACGAGCCTAGCTTGGATATAAGAAACGGCTTTCCTCAAATGCCGCTTTCTGAACGCTGATTCGCAAAAAACACAAACCATCCTAAGCCTATGTCCACTCTACGCGAATTCGAATCCGCCGCTGATTATCAGGCGTGTGTTGAATTACAAAAATTGACTTGGGGAGAAAACTTCACCGAATGCGTCCCGCCAATAATCCAAATGGTGGGGCAAAAGATTGGCGGTGTTTCCGCCGGAGCATTTGATGATTCCGGCAAGCTCATCGGGTTTGTTTTTGGTCTCACCGGCGTTAAAAACAGCGCAATCGTGCACTGGTCTGACATGCTTGCCGTCAGGCCGGAGTTTCGTGATAAAGGGCTGGGCATAAAACTCAAACATTTTCAACGCGAGCTTTGCCTGAAAAATGGCGTCGAGGTTGTGTACTGGACATACGATCCGCTGGAATCGCGTAATGCCAATTTTAATTTGAACAAGCTCGGCGTTGAGATCGATGAATACGTGCCGAACATGTACGAATCGTCCGGCGGCGCCTTGCACGCGGGCTTGTCGATGGATCGATGCATTGTCGCGTGGCATATCGCTGAGGATCGTTTTGAGAAAACGCTGACGGCGCGACGCTCATACTCGGAAAATCTTTTGAACCAAGCGCCTGTCATCAACGGCTCAAACGTAGAAAATGATGAATTTTTACCAGGCGAACTACTGGATTCGACCTCGGAAACAATCCGTATTGAAATACCGGAAGACGTCCAAAAACTGAAGCAAAAATCAATGACGGCGGCTAAGGCTTGGCGCAAATCCACGCGCGCGGCGTTTGAAAAATATATGGAAGCGGGTTATCAAATTACCGCTTTTTATCGAGACGCGCAGGCGCGCCGATGTTTCTATTTTCTCCATTGTAAAATTTGAAAGAAAAAGGTATCTATTAACAGCGACCTCCGTAGCAAGCAGAGCACTTGAAACAACAAGACCAATTTAAATAAATGGAGGCATACTGTGTTTGACGAAATTGCAGCACCCAAAAAACAGAGCGTTTGGAAGCGTATCGGCGCCGCATTGTCGTTGAAGAAGTTTCGCGAGCGCGGCGGCGTGCGTGCGATCATCGTGATCATTGTTTTGTTCGTGTTTTTCTTTCTTTTTGGATTGAGCTACTACTGGGGGCAAGAGCCGGAGGCTTTTGACGTTGTCGATAGGGCGAAAGAGCGAATTGGCGCAAGCAGCGAGCAGCAAATTGTGCGCGGCTATATCACGACGGCCACGCTTATTGAAGTCGCGAATACCTTGCTCAACAAGCCGGGCGGCTATTTGAGCAATGATGTGACGCCGCCGACAGTTTTTATGGACAACATTCCGAATTGGGAGTTCGGCGCTCTCGTCCAAATTCGTGACTTTTCGAAAGCGTTGCGCAACGATATTAGTCGAGCGCAAACGCAGTCCGAAGAAAATGAACATTTGAGAAAAGCCGAGCCGCAATTTAACGTGGACAGCGAGTCCTGGATTTTTCCGTCTTCCGAAAATGAGTATAGAAAAGGCGTTGTTGCGCTCGAAAAATACCTCGACGGACTCACAGACCCGAACAATACCACAACGCAATTTTTCTCAAGGGCGGATAATTTACGCGATTGGTTGAAAATTGTCGGCAATCGACTTGGCAGCTTGTCGCAACGCTTGAGCGCCAGCGTGGGGCAGCAGCGGATCAATACCAATCTCGCCGGGGACGCCGACGCGCGGCAATCAACTTCAGAGCCGGTCAGCGTTCGAGTGAAGACTCCTTGGCTTGAGATTGATGACGTCTTTTATGAATCGCGCGGCACATGCTGGGCGTTGATTCAATTCCTGCGCGCTGTTGAAGTTGATTTTCAGGAAGTTTTGGAAAAGAAAAACGCCGTTCGCAGCTTGCAGCAAATTATTCGCGAACTGGAAGCGACGCAACGCACAATTTGGAGCCCGATCATTTTAAACGGTTCTGATTTCGGCTTTTTCTCGAACCATTCTCTGGTCATGTCTTCTTATATTTCGCGCGCAAACGCCGGGATTATCGATCTTAGAAATTTGTTGGCTGACGGCTAAGAAAACGCACTGATTCTTACGCGGAACATTCATCGCTTTCGCGCTTAGAAACTAAAATGAATCTCTCTACCTGACACTTTTTGTAAACTGCATTTTTGAGCCGTCGAAAAGCCCGTTTTGTCATTTTGCAGGAATCTTTGTTACCTCCCAGTACAGATCATGCTCAAAAGTTTAAGGGTCGGATCAAAAAAGTTGCTTCCAGCATGACAATTCCGGGCTTTTTCACCAGTTTTAAAAGCCTATACAAAAAGTGTCAGGTAGTGAAAAATGAATCTACTGCAAGCCGCCGTCCCCAAATTTCAGGACGACGGTTTGTTTTTGCCTACTGATAAACGCTTGACCTCGTTTGGAACCGAAAAAGTGCTCCGACTTCGCGATGCATTCCTTAGCCTCAGTCTTCTCATTTGTCTCTCATTCCCCTCGCAAGCCGCTGAAAAGTTAAAACGCCACGAAATTGGGGCGGACTTTGGCGCAGTTTTTTTGAAAACGCGAGACTATGCGCTTTCCGCGGCGACCTATTCCGGATCGCGATTTAGAATCCCCCTGGAAATTTACTACGTTCGTCAAATGCCCGGCGGGCGTATAAATGCGAGCTTTTCATATGCAAACGGCGTTGATTTGAGCTCGGACGTCGAAGCGCCGGCGTTTGACAATCGTTTGGAATACAAACGATTGCACGGCGCGTTTCAGTACCTGAACCAACTGACCGACCTGCAAAACGGGAGAATCAAAATACGCGGCGGCGGCGGCTTTGCGACGCGATACGCGCTTAAACGCCAAAGAAACAGTCGTTTCAATCAAAGTATTGCCAGCGAAATCGTTGAAGAAATGTATGCGGCGCTTTCAGCGGTTATTGGCGTTGAGGCTGCGCTGGATAAATCGAGAACGTCGTTATTTTCGATATTTTTTGACGTCCCCATTGTTGGATATTCGCTTCGCCCGCCGCGCTACGTCAAAGGCTCCCTGAAGAGCAATATTTCGACCGTGAATAAATTTAGAGGAGCCGGATTTGTTGCAAAGATCGGCCTCGCCGTTTCTGAAAATCTATTCTTGAATTTTGGGCTTGCGAGTGATTATCAGCGACTGACGCGGCTGCATAGGACGGAAACTGCTGCGCTAAAACTGACTTCCGGCTTGTCTCTTAAATTCTAAATTCACGCTAAAAGTTATCCCCAAAACATGCTCTGTTTGATGAATCGAAAAATATTTCTATTTCTGCTAATTTCAACCCTCGCCGCGTCTTGTAGCAGTCTCGTTGTAGACTCGCCCGAAGATGAAAATCAAAGAGAGGTATTTGAAACGCTGTGGCAGGAATTTGATAACGTTTACCCGTACTTTGACCATAAAAATGTAGAGTGGCGCAGCGTCTACAACGTCTTTGACGCCCAGTTTGATGAAAACGGACGCGTTCCCCGCCCCTTGGCAAATATATTATGGGAGATGCTTTCGCAGCTCGAAGACGGTCATGTTCGTTTGATCACGCCGTCACGAATTTTTGATCATGTCGTGAATGAGCCGGGCACGCCCCGAAATTTTAGTTTTCCCGTCGTCGAGCGGCTGTTTACTGTTTCTTCCATTCTGCCAACAAATGAACCGCTGCCGTTCTTTTTTCGCATCAAAAAAATTCAAACCAGCCAGAATGGACCGGCTGTTTTTGAACCAATCGCCTACATGCACCTGGGCGGCTTTCCCAGCGACCAGAAGGAGCGCTGGACGCTTGCGTTTGATGCTGTTTTCGAATCATCCGAGGCGTTCGAAGGAATCATAATCGACATTCGCGACAATATTGGAGGCAACGACGCAGTGGCGCTGTATTTGGCGGGAAAATTTGCGTCTGAGAAGGTTGCATTCGGAAACGTCCAATTTCGCAACGGACCGGAAAACGATGATTTGACCGCACCGACGCCAAGATATGTTGCCCCCACGTCGGAGGTTCCATTCGCCAAGCCCACGATCATTTTGACCAACCGTTGGACTTTGAGTGCGGCGGAAAGCTTCGCACTGGCCATGCGCGCGGCTGCCAATGCGACCATTATCGGCGACAAGACCGGCGGAAGTTCAGGCGGGCCAGTCGTAAAAGAACTGCCGAATGGCTGGCTCTATAGTATTTCCACCTGGATCGAGACAGACCTTCAAGGTCAATTTATTGAAGACGTTGGCGTCCGGCCTGACATTACCGTTAGCACTGAAGACGTTTTGGATTCCGGCCAAGACCTGATCGTTTCAACGGCTCTCCGAACCCTTCGAGACCAATTGCGCTGAGAGACAATTCGCTTGACTTTCGGCTATTTTGCACACATCTTTTTTCTGATCATGAATCATACTCTTTCGATCAGGATTTTTCAAAAACACTTTTACCCAAGAAATAAAAACAAGGTTTAACGCCTTGTTTTCATTTTTTTAAGGAGCACATTTCGATGGCGCAAATGTTTATCAACGGTGAATGGAAGGACGCCCTCAGCGGCGCAACAATGGATGTTTCAAATCCTGCAAATGGAAACACAGTAGACACGGTCCCGCGCGGCGCTGCTGAAGACGCCGAAGCAGCGGTAGCGGCGGCAAATGCGGCGTTCGCAAGTTGGGCGGATACTTCGCCCGATGACCGTGCTGAAGTGTTGCGAAAAGGCATTGCGCTGGTTAAAGAGAACTCCAGAGAAATTTCCAAGCTGCTGACGCTTGAGCAAGGCAAGCCGCTGTTTGAAGCGGGCGGTGAACTGCATCACTTTTTGCACGGCATGGAATACTACGCCGGACTGGCCAGCAAAATTCGCGGCGCGCAATCGCCGTTGCCGCCGGCGCTGGGAAAACACGCTTACGGCATAATCGTTCGTCGCCCCGTCGGCGTTTGCGTCGGGATTGTGCCCTGGAATTTCCCGTTGACTTTGATGGGCACCAAAGTCGGGCCGGCGCTGATTGCTGGATGTCCAATAATTATTAAACCCGCCAGCACAACGCCTTTGGCCACTTTGAAAATTATCGGCTTGCTCAACGAAGCAGGGCTTCCGCCGGGCGTACTCAATTGCGTCACTGGGCCGGGGCGTGAAATTGGCGAAACGCTTATTTCACATCCTGACGTTCGCCGTGTGGCGCTCACAGGTTCGTCGGAAACGGGCCGTCGCGTGATGGAAGTAGCAGGCCCGGATTTCAAGCGAATCACGCTTGAACTCGGCGGCTCCGACCCGATGATTGTTTGCCCGGACGCGAACATTAAACGTGCAATCAGCGGCGCGATTATCGGACGTTTCTGGAACGCGGGACAAGCGTGTCTTGCCGTCAAACGCCTTTTCCTTTTCGAAGAAATCTACGATGAATTTATGGAAGGCTTGGTTAAAAAAGTCGCGAATTACGAACCCGGCGACGGAACTACCAAGCCTGAAAAGCCCTTCATCCGCATGGGGCCGCTCCACATTGCCTACCAGCGCCAGGAAATCGAAGAGCAGCTTGCCGATGCTGTTGACAAGGGTGCGGAAGTGCTCGTCGGCGGTGAACGTCCCCAAGGCGACAAATACGCCAACGGCCACTACTTTCGCCCGGCGGTCGTCGCTAACGTTTCCGAGGACAGCAAACTCGCGACTGAGGAAGTGTTCGGTCCGGTGCTGCCGGTGTGGAAAGTTTCAAGCCTCGACGAGGCCATCGCCAAAGCCAATAACAGCGCATGGGGCCTCGGCTCTTCGATCTGGACGCAAAATCTTTCCTGGGCCAATCGTGCCATTCGTGAAATCGATTCTGGCATGACATGGGTCAACCAAATCCATTATGGCTACGATGAATTGCCGTTCGGCGGCGTCAAAGCTTCCGGTCTCGGCCATGAGCACGGTCCTGAAGCCGTTGACTATTATCTCGAAAACAAAAGCGCCGTTTTCGGCGGACTGGATTGGGAATAATCTCCCTGGTAGAGACGCGATACATCGCGTCTCTACGAATTTTAAAATTGACCAGAATATCAATATCAGGAACAATAAATGTCAGAAAAAACAGTCACTTTTGAAAGCAACGACGGCGTTGGGTTTATTACGCTAGACCGCCCGCCCGCTAACAGCTACGAAATCAATTTCATGCGTGATCTCGACGCCGCTATCGACGCGGCGATTGGCGATGCGGGGACGAAGGCGGTCATTGTAAAAAGCGCGTCGGAAAAGTTTTTCTCCGCTGGTGCGGATATTAAAGCTTTTACCTCAAATCCGACCGATGCCAACATGGAAATGGTCGGGGTGGCGCACGGCGCTTTGGGCAAAATGGCAAAAAGCGATAAAATGTTCATTGCGCTAATTCAAGGCCATGCATTGGGCGGCGGATTTGAGATGGCGCTAGCGTGTGATTTTCGTTTTGGCGCCGAAGGAAAGTATCGCGTCGGTTTGCCGGAAGTCACGCTGGGACTGCTCCCCGGCAACGGCGGTACGCAGCGACTCTCTCGGCTAGTCGGCCCAAACAAGGCGCTCGAACTCATGGTGGGCGGCGACGCGCTTCTGCCCGAGGACGCGCATAAGCTTGGCATGATAAATAAAATTTTTTCCGCCGAATCCGCTCATGACGAGACCGTAAAATATGCATCCCGCCTCGCCAAAGGCCCAACCTTGGCAATTGGTAATATCAAAAAATCCGTTTATCAAGGCATAACCATGAGCCTCGACGAGGGTCTCGCGCTCGAACGACAACTCGTCGAGCCGCTCTTTAACTCAAAAGACGGGCAGGAAGGTCTAACCGCGTTCGTCGAAAAACGCAAAGCTGAATTTTATGGAGAATGAACTATCCTTGGACGAGAGAACTGCCATAAGTAACAACTTTGGAATTCAAGAGATGAATGACAGATTAATTAATACTCTAAATGTAAAAAACATACTTTCTTTCGGTTCAAGTATAGCTAGCATCCCTTTAAGTCCGCTTAATGTGTTGATCGGCGCTAACGGATCAGGGAAGTCGAACTTGATTGAAATTATTAGTTTGTTTCAAGCGTTGCCGAAGGATCAAACCTCGCCAATCAAGGGCGTACGAGATTGGATATGGAAGGGCGACAAAGATTCAACCGCTTTAGTCGAAGCCTTGATTGAGTGCCCGATGATTCAATATTATGGAGAAGAAAAACAGTCGTTGAAATATTCAATGAAGTTTGTTTCCGATAGTCAGAGATTTCATTTAGTCGACGAGCAACTTGAGAATTCCAAACCCAAAGAAGGTGAAGACGCTCCATACTTCTATTATCGATACGAGAATAATCACCCGGTCTTGAATGTCAAGGCTGGCGAGAGAAGATTGCAAAGGGAGTCTGTGACGCCTGACAAATCAATTCTTTCTCAGCGAAAAGACCCGGATCAATACCCTGAACTGACTTGGTTAGGAGAACAGTTTAACAAAGTAAGAATTTATCGTGAATGGTCTTTCGGAAGACAAGCGCCGCTACGCCAATCTCAAGAGCCAGACGCGCCAAATGATTTTTTAACCGAAGATTGTAAAAATTTAGGGCTGATTCTTAATAGTCTAAAGAGAGAACCAAAAGTTAAAAAGCAAATTCTTAAACTTCTCGCTGAATTTTATGAAGGAATTGAAGACTTTGATGTAATTATCGAAGGCGGATCAGTACAACTCTTTTTAACTGAAGGAGATTTTGCTATCCCAGCCACCAGGCTTTCCGACGGAACATTACGATATATTTGTTTGCTTGCAATTTTGTGCCACCCCAAACCGCCGCCTTTGATTTGCATTGAAGAACCGGAGCTTGGCATTCATACTGACATTATTCCGACGCTTGCCAAGCTTCTGAAAGAAGCGTCCGCCCGCACGCAACTGATCGTAACGACGCATTCCGAAGCGCTGATAGACGAACTTTCGGACACGCCCGAATCTGTCCTGGTTTGCGAAAAAAACAACGGGTGTACAGAGTTCAAAAGACTTGAAAGAGACGCACTGAAAGATTGGCTCGAAAAATATTCACTCGGAGAACTGTGGCGCAAAGGTGAGATTGGGGGAAATCGCTGGTGAGTGCAAAAATTTATGTTGAGGGAGGCGGGGATCAAAAAAAGTTGAAAACGAAATGCCGTCGTGCATTTTCAAAATTTTTCGAAAAAGCCGGATTTAAGGGAAAGATGCCAAAAATTGTTGCTTGCGGCTCGCGGCGTAACGCTTACGATGATTTTTGCACGGCAATCAGAACTTCTGCTGCAAATGAATTCCCTTTCCTGCTTGTCGATTCAGAAGCTCCCGTCAGCGCTTCCCACAAAAATCAGCCGTGGGCGCATTTGAAAAAACAGGACGGATGGACAAAACTCTCAGACGTGCTGGATACGCAAGCTCACCTGATGGTACAAGTCATGGAAACCTGGTTTCTTGCTGACGTTGCTGAGTTGGAAACCTTCTTCGGCAAAGATTTCAAATCAGCGCAGTTGCCTAAAAGCAAAAATATAGAAAGTCTTTCAAAAAAGGATATTATTCAGAGTTTGAAAAAAGCGTCTGAGAAAACCCAAAAAGGCGAATACGGAAAAGGCGCTCATTCATTCGATATTCTTGAGAATATTGATCCGCAAAAAGTCACCGATGCATCGAAATGGGCAAACAGGCTTTTTGAAGTTTTAAGAAAAGAGATAGGCTGAAAATCAGCTTTATGAATGCAACAAGTTGAAGCCAAAATCGCAATCCGCACCAGCCCCGCGGCGGTTTTTTCCGCTTTTACGGAACTTGAACATCTGCACGGCTGGTGGGGCGTTGAGCGGAAGCTGATTGAATTAAAGCCCGGCGGACTGTACACGCTGATATGGCAAATTACTGAAAACGGCATCGGTTTTGTTTCGACCGGAATTATGAAAGTGTACAAGCCTGAAAAACGATTGTTGATCGGAGACTTTGTCTACATCAATCCCGAAAAGCCCATTCTTGGCCCGATGTCTTTGACGCTCGAAACAACGCAAAAAAGCAACTACACGGAATTGAAAGTTACACAAGACGGCTACCAGAAAGGCGAAGATTGGGATTGGTACTATGAGGCTGTCAAAAACGCATGGCCCATGGCATTGGAAACGCTCAAAAACTATCTGGAAAAGTAAAAAACTATGGTAAACGCTGATCGTTGGAACGAGTTCTCTTTTCCGGAACAAATGGGCAATATCGCCAGCGAGATTTCGCGGGCGATTCGTTTTGAGAATGAAGGTGATGAAAAACATCGCAGAAGTTCTTTGTTGAGAGTTTTGGAAATTATACCGTTGACAATCGACTCTCAGGAATCTCAGAGAAATGTAAAAGAACTGTGCCGATTGCATGAAATTGTCGCTGATTGGCTTATTCAATCAAGAGTTTATTCCGTTGAACCCGTTGCGCTTAAGAATTATGCGCTCGGCTTTGTAAAACTACGAAAAGAAAACCCTGGCGAAAGATAATGGAAAATGTCCAATTGACTTCAGAAAAAGAGTTGCAGGGGAGACTTGGCGACGGCAAGCTCGTCGAAACGATTGAGCAGATGAGCCCGGTTTATCTTGAGGGCATCAAGAGAATTTTGACCGTGTCGGCGGATACGGAATTGATCAGCGCGCCAGCCTATTACCACGCCGCCCAGGACGCGCCTTCGCTGAACGCCTTTGTTTCGGCGATGAGCATTATTCAGGACGAGTTGGGGCATGCGCATATCGCGTATCGAATTTTGGAGGACTTGGGCGTGAATAAGGATCAGCTCATTTATGGCCGCCGTCCGGAACAATTTAAGTATCCCTATGCTTTCGATGTACCGCTGGATACGTGGATTGAACTCGTTGTTGCCAACGCATTTTATGATCGTGCTGGTTTTGTTTTGCTGGGCGATGTATTCAAACATGGCAAATTCGGTCCGTGGAAACGCGCTTTGGCTAAAGTTGACAAAGAAGAGACGTTCCATCTCAGGCACGGCGAAATGTGGATGCGCAAAATCAACCAACAGCCTGGCGGCCATGAAAAACTCCAAAAAGCGCTCGATTGGATGTTCCCGCTGACCGTGGAGTGGTTTGGTCTGCCGGACGACTTGAAGAGACACACAGTTCAGATCGATTACGGCTTTAAAGGCTCCAGCAACGACGAATTACGCCAAATTTGGATGAGCACGGCGATTCCTTTTTGCAAGGAACTCGATTTGAAAGTCCCCGCGCACTATGACAATTCACAAAAAAAGTACGTGCTGGATTTTCCTTTTCCCAGCCGATTTATTTCCGATGAAAAACGTTGGCTGTTTGAGGAAGGCGCTATTTCATGGGACGATGTACTCATCCGCTGGAAAGCGCGCGGGCCGAAAAACAAGGAATTTGTCGAAGCCGTTCAGCGCGGACGCAAGGAACTGATCTCAAGTTTTGAGGTGAACTGATGGCTTGTGTGCAAAAAGCGGACGTTTTCACACGCGGGAAAGAAAGCGCAAGCGTGGATTCAGCAAGCGGCGAAATAAACCGCGAAAACGAAAATCTCTGGCGCGCGCTCAACGAAGTGCAAGACCCCGAATTTCCAATGAGCATTGTCGAAATGGGCTTGATTTATGGTGTGGAGAAACACGCGAACATTGCGAAAGTCGAGATGACGTTCACCTCGATGGGGTGCCCGTGCATGGAAATGATGCTCTTTGACGTCAAAAAACGGCTGAAGAAAGAGCCGGGCGTCGACGACGTTGAGCTTGAAATCGTTTGGGATCCGCCGTGGACGAGCGAGCGATTGTCGCCTTCCGGCGCGGCGAAACTCGCGGTTTGGGGAGTTGCTGCATGAGCGTTCCGACAAAAACAACTGACGGCGACGTGTACGAAGTCTTTGCCAAATTCAAAAAGAACGAACCGTTGCGTAACATCGGGACGGTCATCGCTTCCGATATTGAATTGGCGAAAGTGTACGCTTACAAATTGTATGACGAATGGACGTGGAGCGAAATGTTTATCGTGCCGCGTGATAAAATTCATAACATCATTAAGACCAAGTAAAATGCAAAAATTTGTGATTTTCGGACGCAAAGTTTTTGATCAACCGCTTGAAAAGATCGCATCAATCAAAGCGCCGGGCGCTGTTGAAGCGAAGACGGAAGCTTTAAATCAATTTAGTGAAAAGGAATGGCTGGAAATGATCTCTATTCCGCGCTCCGAAATGTTGCACATTGTTGAGTCAGGACGAAAGAAATGAGCGAGACAACAGAAATAAAATTCAACAGCGTCGACGAATTGGATCGCGATGCCGCCGATGCTCTCGTGCGGTTCGTCATGTGCTTCGCCGACACAAAACACATGATGGGGCGCAGGCTTTCCGAGTGGGTGACTGCGGCCCCGGCTATGGAAGCGGCGGTGGCGGCGGCGAATTTGACGCAGGAAGAATTGGGTCACGCTCGCAGCTTGTTTGCCATGATTCGTGATCTTCCAGGAGCGCCCGCCGAGCTAAACACGGAAACGGATTTGTCCCGAACGGAATATTTTAGCCCTTCGTTTTTGGAGCACTCATTTGCCCGTTGGACGGACGTGATCGCCACACTATTCTTGTTGGATCATGCTTTGACGACGGTGATCAAAACGGCTTCAGAATCTAGCTTGAAGCCGTTGAAGCAGCGCGTCGCCAAGATTTTACAGGAGGAGCAATTCCATCGCATGTTCGCTGACGGCTGGGCCATGCGGCTGGCCCATGAAAATGCAGCAATGAAAGAATTTTTTCAAAAATCGCTGTCACGTTCCTGGGGCGCCGCGGAAGCCTGGTTTGGCCCGGAATCAGATCAAGCCTTTGCGCCGTTGGTTGAAAACGGAATTTTGGCGAAATTTCCTGCGCAATGTGCGGATGACTGGCGGCAAAGTGTCCGAAAGACTTTGCTGCAAAATGGACTTGAACAGCCAACTTTGACGATCGATTGGCAAAATTGGCAATCGGAGCGTCGCGAAATTGTCACAGCCGAATAAAAACGCCGACGATAAATCCCGAGGGCTCCCCCAGTGTCCGTTTTGCGCCGGAACGGATGTTGAACTTTTTTCTCTATTTGGGCAAAACTTACTCACCTCACAATACTACTGTCAAAAATGTCGAACCGTTTTTGAAGCGGTGAAATGGCAAAAACCGAGCAAACCGCCGGTGCGCAAAAAGTAATTGTTCTTGGCTGTAGATTTTTTCGTGCGTACTTTGTGTTGTATTTTACACCACGTGTTGAAAGACAGATTGACCAGGTGGAGATCAAATATGAAAGCAGTAGTGCATCAAAGAATTGATGCTGAAATAAAAGCGAAAGCGGTTGCCATAATGCGGCAATTGGGGTTGAAAGAGTCGGAGGTCATAAATCTGCTCTATCGACAAATTATCATTCACGGAGGCTTGCCTTTTCCGGTCAAGATTCCAAATGCCGAAACCCTTCGAGCAATTGAGGAAACTGAAGCGGAGGCAGGATTGTCCGGGCCTTTTAAGAGTGGAAAAGAACTCGTGGAACATTTAGAACGTGAAGTTGAAAAAGATCGTATCGACGAAAAAGTTTGAGCGTGATTTTGGGGCTGCAAGAAAAAAGGAATTGGTAGACCCGGAAGAAATAGCTTATTTGGCTGATGAGCTTGCCGCAGGGCGTTTGCTTGATCCTGGCTACAAAGATCACGAGTTGTCGTTTGAATGGGGCGGATATCGCGAGTTCCATCTTGCCGGCGATCTGCTGGTAATTTATAAAATTACAAAAACAAAAATCATTTTTGTTCGCATGGGAACGCACTCGGAACTCTTCTGAAAAATATGAAAACGCTAAATTTTTCAGTTTCAGACGGGCTTGCGCTTATTGAACTGAACCGCCCCGAAGTTCTGAACGCCTTGAGCCTGGAAATGCGCGCGGAGTTGTTCAGCCTGACCGACCGGCTTTTTTACGACAACGACATCCGCGTCGTGGTTTTTACTGGCGCTGGCCGTGCATTTTCCGCCGGGGGAGACGTAAAACAATTTGACGAAAAGCTGCTCACGCCAATATACCGCGCGCAATTGCGCCAAATTACCAAATTTTTTGATGATTTGGAAGCGCTGGAAAAACCTGTTATCGCCGCGCTGAACGGCGCTGCGACAGGGGCGGGCATAGGCCTCGCGTTGGCGTGCGATATCCGCATCGCTTCAACTGAAGCCAAGCTGGGATTTCGCGAGCAAAATATTGGGCTGATTTCCGCTGTCGGCGGATGCTCACGGTTAGTCCGACTTGTTGGGCTTGGCAAAGCAAAAGAAATCATTTTTACCGGGGAAATGTTGGACGCACAAAGCGCACAACAATTGGGATTGATTAATCGCGTTGTTGAAGCGGACAAATTAATGGACGAAGTCATGGCGTTTGCAAAAAAACTCATGAAGCGCGCGCCTCAGGCTCTCGGCTTGGCGAAACGAGTTTTGAACGCTGCAACGAACACAGACCAAACTTCGAGTCTCGTCATCGAGAGTTTGGCGCAAAGCGTTTTGACCAAAACCGGCGATCACAAAGAGGGCGTTGACGCATTCCTGGAAAAGCGCAACCCGGAATTTCGAGGTGAATAAATGTTGATCGATTTTGACGGCAAAAAACCGAAAGTTGGTAAAAACGTTTTCATCGCGCCAACGGCCGTTATCATCGGCGACGTTGAGCTTGGAGACGGCTGCAGTGTCTGGTTCAACGCCGTTATACGCGGTGACGACGGCCCGATCCGCATCGGCGCCGGATCGAATGTGCAGGACAACGCTACGATTCATGTCCCGACAAAGGGAAGCACGACTTTGCACGAAAACGTCACCATCGGGCATGGCGCGACGTTGGAAGGCTGTGAAATCGGCGCTCATGTTGTTGTTGGGATGAACGCGGTTGTGCTCGAGCGCGCTGAGGTGGGGGAGAGAGTGATGATTGGCGCTGGCAGCGTGGTCAAGGAAGGAGAACGGATTCCGGGGAGCACATTGGTTGCCGGCGTGCCCGCGAAAATCAAGAAGAAGCTTGAAGGCGGCGCTCAGGAGTGGATCAAAATTTCCGCTGGCGAGTATTATCGTTTACGTGACAATTATATCGCGCAGAAAATTGACAAAGGGGGGCGATCATGAGCATTTGAACAATCTTGATGATTATGAAGCATTATTTTTCGCTATTCAAAAAAATAAGACTTTGCGTTCTTCCATGCTTTTTTCTTGCCGCTTGTTCTTCCGACCCAAAACAACCCGACCCGCCAAATGACAATGAAAATATCATTCCCCCGCCGATAAATAATCTTCCGTTTCGAAATGTTTCCTCGGCAAATCTGCCGCTTTCCGTATTGCGCGGCAATAGCATGGACGCCAAGCCGGCGGACGTCGATAAAGACGGCGATTTGGACTTGATTATCGCCGTTGAATTTGGCGGCAACTTATTGCTGCTCAACGACGGGACGGGGAAATTCAGCAACGGCGCGTCCGGGCGATTGCCGCAAGCCGTGCATGATTCCGAAGACATTGCCATTGCCGATTTTGACGGCGATGACGATCTCGACGTTATTTTTGTCAGTGAAGACGACCGCACAAATGAGTTTTATTTGAATGACGGCTCAGGCCGCTTCACCGACGCAACCTCGCGTTTAGGCGTTTCCGGCACGTCCAACGCCGTGCTGACGGCTGACCTCGACGATGACGGCGATTTCGATTTATTGATCGGGAATAATGGTCAAAACTTTCTGCTACTCAACGACGGCGCGGCAAATTTCAGCAATGAGACTGCGGCGCGCCTGCCTTCGCGTCGCGACACAACGCAGGATTTGGAACTGGGTGATGTAGACGGTGACGGAGATTTGGATTTGTTGGTGGGCAATGAAGACGACAACCGATTGCTCGTCAATACCGGCGGCGGTTTTTTCGCCGATTCCACCAGCGACCGGCTGCCCTTGGAGTCAGGTTTGGAAGAAACGCGCGAAGCGGATTTCGGTGACGTTGACAATGACGGCGATCTCGACATTTTTTTCGCCAACGTTATGTTCATCCCCGGCAAAAATCCGCAGAACCGCTTACTGCTCAACGACGGACGCGGTTTTTTCAGCGACGTTACTTCGACAAACCTTCCCATTAGCACGTTTCACACGGCGGACGGCGATTTTGTCGACATTGACGCCGACGGCGACCTTGACTTGATCGCGGCCAACGCTTTCGGCGGCGATTATGACGTTTTTTTGAATAACGGAAGCGGCGTGTTTTCTCGCAAAACCGGCGATTTTTTACCAACCAGCGCGACCGGCAGCGGCATTGACATTGAAGCGGCGGATTTCAACGGTGACGGATTGCTCGACTTGTATTTCGGCAATTTTCAAGGCGCGGATATTTTGCTCTTATCAAACGGTTCGCAATGATAGTCTGCTACCTTAATGCGCTTTTGAAAGTCATCCAACCTTGCTGCTTTTCGCCCAGCGCTTCAAAGACGTAACGATAACGCCCGGAGTTCAGGCTGTAGCCGTCGAATTCCACCTCGTAATCCCACGCATTTTGAAATTGATCCACCAGTTTTTTGACCAGCTTTCCACGTTCGTCGTAAACTGTCAACCGCACGTGAGCGGCTTGAGGCAGGTTGTAGCGAATCCATGTTTTCCATGTAAATGGATCAGGGGCGTGCGTGACTGAAACGATTCTTCGCGTCGATGCGGGCTTTTCGATTTTTTGCGGAAGTGTAACTCCGAAACGAATATCAAAAACCGTCTCGTGTTTTTCGCGACGAATGTTTTCGACCAGAATTGAAGTTTGAAACCCCGGGCGCTGGCGCACGGTTTTGGGGTAGGCGAGAAGGACGGATTTTGCGTCACTCTCGACCCCGTACAAGTCTGAAGCGTCGCCGTGATAATATTTTTTGTCGCCGCCGATGTTGGTTGCAACCTTTCCGTCAGCCGGGAGAATGTGCGGTTTACGATTTTGAACGAGATAGATGAGCAGACCTTCTCCTGGCAGGGTTTTGCCGAAAAAAACGTCTCCGCCGGGGCGCGGTTCAAACGGTCGGCTGAATCGCCTGTCCTCAATTACGAAATAATCGCGTGACCCTGCGACCGGGATTTTGAAAGCTTTGTTCGTTTGGGTCAAATTTCCCAGTCGGACATTTTGCGTGTCGCTGTGAATTTCAGAATATTCTAGCCAGCTCAATCGATTTTTTTCAAAAGCGCTCATGGCGGAGCCGGAACTGCGTGGCGCTTTGGGGCCGAGGCCGGACATCAGATTGAAGCTGTGCAGACCGTTATCGTGGGGAAGGCCAAGCTTGTGCCCAATTTCGTGGGCGATGAGCGAGCGCGACTCGTGAAAATTGTAGCAGCCTTTCTGGTAAACGCCGCTCGAACCAACGATTCGCGGCTCGTCGTTTTTGACACGGACAGCGTTGATTGGCAGTTTGGCAATGCCTTGATAGCCGAAGTCGGGCCGGCTGCGGCAAACAAGAATGATAAGATCGACGGCGCCGTTACCGTCATTATCGTAAGATTTGTGATTATACCTGTCGGCGAACCATTGCAAAATTCGCGTGTTGTTTTCGCGCCATGTTCGCTCGCGAGCGCGTGCATCCCGAGCGTTTGCTTTTCGTAAGGGCGGACCGTCGTAAGTGTAAGCGTCCCCGTAGAGCCAGAGTCTGCCGCCGGACATTTGGTGAAAAAAGGCCGTCAAGCTTTCTGGATTTTGTGAAAGTGATTTAGCGTATGTTTGCGGATTGAACCGCCGTTCGATGAGAAGATCGTCCTTCCAGAGCGGTGCGCTCTCTGTATGCGGCCAACCGTTTTTAGTCACTTGCCCAAGCTCAAATTCGTCGTTTTCTGGCTTGAAAAATATCGCCGCGACTTTAAGGCTCTTGTCTCGCGGGCATGAAGGTAGAGAAGCGCCGAGCAGCTTCTTAACAGGACTTGGCGAAGGAGCAAGAAAAGTGTAAGTTGTTTCTGCCGGAGGAGAACAGGAGAAAGATAGAGCGAATAGTGAAGCGGAAAAAAGCGGCGCCTTGAAAAATGGCAAGAGGCGACGCACTTTTGTTGAGATTGTATTGCGCATAAAAATGGCGAAATCCTCAAATGTCGTTCTTGAGCGGAAGAACTTTCATTTAAAAACTTCGCCACAATTTAAAAAGGAAATTTTCAGCGAGCGTTAGAAATCAACACCGAATGAGAAATACCAACGCGATCCGCCAATGCCGTCTTGGTCAACTCGCCAAGCCTGGTCGATGCGCAAAAGCCCGATCAGGAACGGTGTTCGCAAGCCCCAGCCAAAGCCTCCGACCATGTCCTTAAAAATGAACCTGCCGTCACGAATGTCGAACGGATCGAAATTCGCGCCGTTCCACGCAGACCCAACATCGAAGAAAGCGGCGCCGCGAATGTTGCTGAAAAACAGGGGCAGCGGGAAGCGGGCGATGAAGTATTGCACCAAGGGGAATTTGAATTCCATATTTGCAACAAAATAACGGCTGCCGGTCTGCTCATAGTAATCCGCGCCGCGCACAGGCGTTACAAATTGGCTGAAGTAGAAGTTGCGAATGTCTTCAAAATCGATACTGTCGGCGAATTGATAATTAATCCAGCTTGAAACGCCGCCGAGGAGAAAGCTCGTCGGATTTGGGCCAAAGCTTGCGCCGCCCGCCAATCGGAATGAAATGCTGTATTCGCGATTGAGCATTTTGTACTTGCGGAAGTCTCCGTTAAGAGTGACAAAGCCAAGGCCGTTATTGCCCAGTTTCGGGCTTGCAGTTATGCCCAGAAAATTTCGCTTGCCGTCGAAGGGGCCAGTATACGCCCAAGCGGCGTTGTCAAAATTGTAGCCTGCGGTCAAAAGTACTGTGCTGGTGGTCGTGGACGGTTCATTGTAGAGCAATTCGTCTTCGCGAATATTGAACCAGTTGGCGCCAAGGTCAACACGTTTGTAGCGGTTGAATGGATAGCTTATCGATCCGCCGATGCCGTAGTTTCTGAAACGCTCAATGGTTGCGCGTCGTTGCACGGAGCCGTCCGGGAAAGTGATGTTTCGAAGCGCCTGGAAGAAATTGGCCGTGTGATAAGCGGCGACGGAAAAGTCCATTCTTCGCGCCAGATTTGCGTAAGCAACCGTCATGTCGCTGTTCGCGATGCTGCGAATGATGTTCGCGGAAATCATAAACTGGTGATTACTGAGCAAATCGGAGAGAATAAGCTGCGTTGCGCCCTGCACGCCAAAAAAGGTGTCGTAGCCGCCGATCGCTCCGGCGTAATCAACAGAGAATTTCGGCGTGTACTTGCGTTTTTTAAAACCGCCCGTCGCTGTTTTGAAGTCGGTGGGGGAGAGGGCTATGCTTGAGTCGGAGCGAGCGTTGAAACGGCCTTCGGCGAACTCTTTGCCGAAAACATAATGTCTATAGGGTCTGCCTGTTTCATTGTCTTCACTAGAAGCCGCGAAAACCGATTCTTCTTCAGGCGCGTCAGAACTGTACGGTTGTTTTGCCTTGATGAATTCGGTCAAGCGCAATGTATCCGGCGTGTCGATGGTTTCCATTGGATTTTTCCAAAGGAAAATATCGTAGCCGCCTTTGTAAAAGGAAGCAAAGGCCAGGCGCTTGGTGTCGCGCGCAACGCTCAATTGGTTGGCGCCGCTGATGAGATTGGTCAGGAAACTCTCATTGCCTGTCGTCAAGTCCTGTGTATAGATGTTGAAGATGCCGTTTTTGTCTGAGACGTACAGCAATGTGTTCGTTCCCTGAAACCAGGCCGGAGATTTTTCCAGACTCAAATCATCGGTCACGCGCGTTATGCTCTTCGTCTCCAAATCGTAGACGTAAACATCGGTGTTGGCGAAGTGATGGCTCATAATGTCCATCTCGGGCGTATTCGGATTGAGATAACTGCCGCGGTCTGAAGTGAACGCAATTTTTTTGCCGTCCGGCGACCAGTCAGGCTCAAGATCGGTAAATTGGTCGTTCGTGAGGTGTGTTAATTCATCCGTTTTCAAATTGTAGTTGTACAAGTCGGAGCGGCCGTTGATCATGCCGACGAATGCAATGTCATCCCCGTTTGGCGACCAGGACGGGCTGAACACACCGTCGAGCTGATCAAAACGCAGTGTGCGGCGGATTTTTGATTTCCGCACTTCTACAATGTGCAGGACGTCAGAGCGGCTGGCTTTTGCCGCGAACACAATATTTTTACTGTCCGGAGACCAGCTAATTCCAGGACGCAAAAATTTAAGTTCTTCAACCGCCGCCGTTCGTTGGCCGCTGACCAGTTTGGCGACAACGCGTTTATCAAGGGTGGACATCAAGTAGATGTCAAAAAAGCCGCCTTTGTCCGAAAGGAACGCCAGCATGTCTCCTTTTGGAGAAAGCGCAGGCGCGTTATTGATGTAATTTTTGGTTTTTTCGTGGTCGGTGAGCTGGGTTGCGATCTCTTCCGGTTCATCGTGCAGCTTCACTTCAGGCCAATAATTTTCGCGCAGCCATTTCGACCATTTTTTGTAGAAGCCTTCCAAATCCTGACCAAGCGCTTTTTGAAATCCGCGATTGACGCTGCGCGTTGACTTAACGGCGCTGTAAAGCTCAGTGATTTTGCCTTTGCCGTAACGCTGTTCGATATAATAGAAAACCATTGGCCCGGCGCTGTAGGCCATAAACTGCAGCGCTTGTATGGGCGGCAGGTAATTGTTCAAAACGGCGTCTCGAACTTGCTGGTCTACTTTCGTATCGATGCCGTAGAGCGATTCATATTGCGCAGACCCTTCCACGAACCAAAGCGGCAGTTGCAGGCGGGAAATGCCGTTGATGATTGCGCCTGGCCCGGTACCAAAAAAGAATTGCAGCATAACGGCGTGGGTCATTTCGTGGTGGATCACATGCCGAAGTTGTTCGAGAGAGCCTTCGTAGGGAAGAACGACCCGGTTTTTGAGGAATTCCGTAAAGCCGCCGGTCGCTTCGTTCTGAATTTGGAAGGAGAGGTTGGTTTCTTCAAAGTCATTGTGGGAATTATAAAGAATCAGCGAAATGCGGTCTCGCAGGCGATAGTTGAAGGACTTTGATAAATGCGTATAGGACGACTCCGCCATTGCCGCCGACATCTCCGCAATATAATCGCCGCCTTCATAAAAATAGAGATCGAAATGCTCACTCTGGATATAGTTCCAGGTTTGTTTTTTATACTGAACTTTATTCTGACCGTATCGCTGGGCGAATACGGACGCGTTCATAAGTAGTAAGGCGACTATCGTGGAGAGAAACAGTCGTTTCATTCGGAAACCTCCATAAAAAGATGGCGTGAACAATCGGCGGGCTTTCTTGTTGCTATGAAGAGGAGACATTGTGTCGAAAGCAATGTTAAATTTAAATTAACGCGTTGAATATCAATAGATACGGCTAAAGACGCAAGTCATTTCTATAAAGTAACAGCGTGAGCGGCGCTGATAATTCCTCGTATCGAAATACGCGCCGCCTAACAAAAACCCTATCATAAATTTTTCCAACAAATCGATTTCTGCACCCAAACTGTCACAACGCCCGCCGGAATATGATGTTCCCGCAAGATTGAATTATTCGCACTATCGAAAATTGTCCTTACATATCTGATGTTACGCGCAGTTAAGCATTTCCGAGACTCAACCGAAAGCAGCATCTCATTGCGGCTCGTTCCCAAACTCCGGTTTGGGAATGAAAATGGGCGCGAAACTCCAGTTTCGAACCAAAGCCCTCAGTCGAAACTGGAGTTTCGAGTGCAATTGCGTTCCCAATCCCGAGATTGGGAACGAGAATTTTGGGCGTCTCGAAATTAGGTTGGCGGTAGGGCGCCTCCGCCGAATGATTTTGATAAAAGGTTGCTGTATTATGAAGCTGGCGCGTAAAATCAGTTACATATCTCTATACTTGAAGTCGATAATCAGTTTTACCGTATTCGGAGCATATGATTTTGCAAAATAAACCAATCATAATCGTTTCAGGACTGCCGAGATCAGGCACTTCGATGATGATGAAAATGTTGGAAGCGGGCGGTGTTGAACCGTTCGTTGACCACCAGCGGGAAGCCGACGCGGATAATCCGAAAGGATATTATGAATTTGAGAAAGTCAAGGAAATGGCCGAAGATGCGTCGTGGATCGTTGAGGCGCGCGGGAATGCGTTAAAAGTTATTTCCGCACTGTTGAAGGATTTGCCGCCGAACGAAACTTACAAAGTCATTTTTATGCGTCGGAAGATGAATGAGATTCTCGCCTCGCAGAAAAAGATGCTCGATCGGCGCGGCGAAGAAGCAAACAAGGTCAGTGATAAACAACTGTCCCAGCGGTTCATGAAGCACTTGACGCAAATCAATTTTTGGTTGGAGAAACAGTCAAATTTTGAAGTCGCCTTCATTAATTACAATGATATGCTGGAAAACCCCGCCCGAAATGTAGCAAAAATCAAATCGTTCCTCGGCGAGTCGATGGACGACGCCAAAATGCTGGCGGTCGTCGATCCGCAATTGTACCGCCAACGCGGTTGACGGCGAAGTTCAAACGCCTACTTGACCGGCTTCAATGTGCCGAGCTATTTCGAAAGAAATATTGTTGTTCGCCGTCCGAGCTCAAAAAGAACATTTTGGACGGCGAACAAGCTGCGTCTATCGAGAATGAATAGGCGGAGCGCCAACATTTTCTAGGGCGGTTTCCAATTCAGGCATGACCGAATTCACAAACCTCTGCAAATCCGCTTCAACCTCTGCTAATTCCGCTTTCCCGATTTCAACCGTTGCCCTGTGCATTTCCGTGGGGCCGTAAGTGGTGTTCAAGCCGCGGAAACCGACAAACATGCGTGATTGCGGCGAAGGCGGGTTGCGCTCTCCGACCTCACGCTTGACGCGATGACCGCTCACTTTTTGACGCAAAGCCAGCAAAGATTCTCTGGCGTCATGCAAACGCTTGGCGAGATCGTTCGATGGGCGTGAAGCGCGAGCAAGCGCGGTTTGCATCGCTTCCACTTTCTGCGTTTGCTCTTCCATCAGTTTGGAAAACTCTGACATTCGCACTTGCAAGGATTCCATTTCCTTGCGAAACGCGACAATCTCATCCGGTGCAGCGCCCTCGAGCGTTGGCTTGCGCAGAGGAACAACCTCGAAACTAATCGTCTCGCCCAATTTAGTCACGACGCCGTTAGAGGTTTTCGTTAAAGTCGCCGTGTATGTACCCGGCGTCGCCAAAAAGCCGTTATTGCCGGATCGTTCTCCCGGCTCGATCAGTCCTTTTGCCATGTAGCGCAAATCCCAACTTACGCGATGAAAGTCCTTCGATGTTTTGCCTTTTACGCGGTTGGCGACGTCTCCCGATGCGTCGCGAATGACGATTTCAATTTTATCGGCAACTTCATCGCGTTCCGCTTCCAAAGCGTCCCAGCCCGGGAAAGGGATATCGCTCTCACCGGCCTCTTTTTCCTGCTTCTTGCGTCCCGCCTTCTTGGTGGTCGAACCTTCTTTTAAGTAATAAGTGAACACCGCGCCGAAATCAGGATTGGGAGCGGCATAATAGCTCGATCCCTGAGAGCCGCCCGCAATATCTCTTGGACGGAACAAGTACGCTTTTCTTGTGGGGAAAAGAACCCCGTCCTGTGCAAGCGTTTCAGCGCTGACTTGCCTGAGTGACGAATAATCATCCAGAATAAAAAAGCCTCGTCCAAAGGAAGCGGCGACCAGATCGTTTTCTCTTCTTTGAATCGTTATATCGCGGAACGAAATCGTTGCGTCAGATGCGATTTTCGTCCATTCGCCGCCGCCGTCAACGGTGAAATAAATCCCGAATTCCGTCGCTGCAAACAACAAGTCCTGTTTGACGTGATCCTGGACGATGCGCCAAACCAGCGTTCTCTCAGGCAGATTTCCAACGATAGAAGACCAGGTTTTTCCCCTGTCCGAGCTCTTGACCAGGTACGGGTTGAGATCACCGTATTTGTGATTGTCGAGAGCGGCGTAAACCACGTTTGCGTCGTGCAAATCCGCGTAAAGATTGTTCACGAAAGCCGTCGCCGGGACGCCGCTAATGTCGCCGACCTCGACTTTTGTCCAACCGCCGCCGTCGTCTTCGCTGATTTGAATGATTCCGTCATCCGTGCCGACATAAATCAGCCCTGCTTCAATTGGGGATTCGGCCAATGAAGTGATCGTGTTATAATTTGACATTGCACCCACGTCCCAGGAGTTATCCCAACTCTGCACGCGGCCCATGATCGGTAGTTCAAAACGATCCTGGTTGCGAGTTAAATCACCGGAAATCGGCTCCCAGCTATCGCCGCGATTGGTCGATTTCCAAACGCGGTAAGATGCAAAATAGAGCGTGGACGGCGAGTGCGGGCTGATCACGATTGGAGCGTCCCAATTGAATCGCTCGTAGGGGTCGCCTTTTCGCGCCTGAGGCTGAACCGGCACTTGTTCGCCGGTGACCAAATCAATGCGATGCAAACCGCCCTGCTGCGTTTCGGCATAAATAATGTTCGGATTGCCGGGCTCAACCGCTGATTGATGACCGTCCGCTCCCAAGGTCTTGAACCAGTCGGCGCTGCGGACGCCGTGGCGACTGTCCGTGCGCGAGGGGCCGCCGTGAGAACCGTTGTCTTGGGTACCGCCAAATACATTGTAAAACGGCTCTGCGTCATCAACGGCGACTTTGTAATATTGCGTCACCGGAAGATTCTCAATGAATCGCCAGGTTGCGGCGTTGTCATAGCTCTCGAAAAGACCGCCGTCCGTCCCCATCAAAATATAATTGGGATCGTTCTCACGGAAAGTGATCGAATGATTGTCACCGTGCTTGGTTCTTTCGTTCAATCGGCGGAACGTCTTGCCGAAATCATCTGAAATTTGGACGCGATTGTCCATCAAGTACAAACGTCCTGCGGCGTGCGGCGTTGTATAAAGTTCCTGATAATAATGCGGGCCGGTTGCGCCGGAAACAGCGTCGGACATCTTCGTCCATGATCCGCCGCGGTCGTCCGACATAAAAACGCCGCCCGTCGTCCGATCAAGCTCAATTGCTGCGAAAATGTGGTCGGGATTGTGGTATGAGACGGCCAGGCCGATTTTGCCGAGATTTGATTTTGGGATTCCTTTTTTAGATTCAGCCCAGGTTTCGCCGCCGTCGGTGCTTTTATAAATTCCAGAACCCGGGCCGCCGCCGAGATAGGACGCCACGTTTCTGTGACGCTGCCAGGTTGCCGCGTACATGACGTCCGGATTTCGAGAATCCGTCACGATGTCAGTCACGCCGACCCACTTGTCGTCGCCCAGCGTTTTTTTCCAGGTTTTGCCGCCGTCGGTCGATTTATAAAGCCCTCGCTCTCCGCCCGATTTCCAAAGCGGCCCTTGCGCCGCCGCCCAAACAATGTCCGGATTTTTCGGATGGACGATGATTTTGGAAATGTGCTCGCTCTCCTTCAAACCCATGTTTTTCCAGCTTTTACCGCCGTCCATGCTTTTGTAAACGCCGTCGCCATAGGCAACGTGCCGCCCCCCGACATTCTCTCCCGTACCAACCCAGATCGCGTGAGGATTATTTGGATCAATCGTTATGCAGCCAATCGAGTACGAGCCTTGTCCGTCGAAAATCGATTTCCAGGTCGTGCCGGCGTTTTGGGTTTTCCAAACGCCGCCGGAGCCAACGGCGACGTACCAGACGTTTTGGTTGTTGGGATCGACCGCAACGTCCGCAATGCGCCCGGAGGTGAAGGCCGGGCCAATATTCCTCAGCTTGAGCGCCTTGAAATTTGTTTTTGAAATGAGAGATTCTCCCTCCTGCGCCGCAAGCGGTGTTGCGCAAAACAGAATGGCCAACAAAAAAGAGCATGCTTTTGTTTTCATGATCACGCCTTTGGTTAAATGAATATGGGAATTTTCTAAAGCAACCGCATAGGCGGCGTCTATCGAAAAGTAAATGTGGGGTCAAATGTTTTAGCGTTTGATTTGGAACATGCAAGGGGGTTGTCCAAAAACAAGGCATCTGAATGGCAGACATGCCATATGTAGGGGTTCAAAATCTTGAACCCCTACGACATGTTGTATATCGCTCTGCAAGTTTTATGTTTTTGGACAGTCCCACTCCGAAAGGAGTTGTTGAAAATCGGTCAACGACCTCGACCTCGAACGAAGAACGGCAAATGCTGACAGGACAAGCCATTGTGAACCGTCACGAAAACGATAGTACGAATATTGAAGCATTGGTGGTTTGAGCCAATTAAAAACTGACAAAGTAGTGGCAAAATGGCCTGAAACCCTCGCTTTCGCGACAAAACTTTAGTAGCCTTGTTTTTCGTTTAGTTGAGATCAAAGGTGATAGATCGCGTGCAATTTCTAACCAAGTGGCTCAACATTACCCGGATTCGTCAATGGCACAAAAACGGCTTTGTGTTGTTGGGCTTTTTTGCGCTTGGCGATTACGGCAACCATGCATTGTTTTTGGACGCCGTGGTCGTCGCACTCGCGTTTTGCTTTGCATCTTCAGCGACCTATATTTTCAATGATTTTTTAGACGTCGAAGCAGACAGGGAACACCCGCTAAAGAAGAAACGACCGTTGGCGGCGGGCACGATCAAAACCGGCTGGGCGATTGCGGTTTCCATCCTCCTGGCGCTGGCTGCGCTGGTAACCGCGAGCAGAATCAGCGACCTGAGCGCGTTTTTTGTCGCCGCATATTTACTAAATAACCTGCTGTACTCATTGTTGCTCAAAAACAGGTCAATCATCGACGTTTTTCAAATAGCGCTCGGTTTTATGCTTCGCTTGCTTGCCGGAACAGTCGCCGTCGGCATTCAAATTTCGGACTGGATGACGTTAACGGGCTTTCTCGTCAGCCTGCTCATCGGCTTTTCCAAACGCTATTCGGAATTGTCGAATCATTCGAATTCTTTAAAAGCCAGAAAGGTTCTTAAGAAATATTCCGTTGAGGCGCTGCGTATTTTCATTGCAATCACCGCCGCCGCGACGATTATGACTTACGCACTCTACACGCTAAGTCCGAGCACAATCGAAATGCGCGGTCATTCTCACTTAATGTACACGGTTCCAATTGTTATTTTCGGCGTTTTTCGGTTTTTACATATAATTTTGCATAACCGAGGCGGGGAAGACCCTGCAAGTTTACTCTTCCGAGACCAACAGCTTCTTGCCGCCGTAATAATGTGGATAACCGTGTTTGCTTTAATGGTTCGATAAATATGTTCGCACGATCTGGGCGAAACGAGATGCTTTCTTGGGGGCAATATCCAAGGCAAAAACATGCAAAAATCTATCGCCCGGCGCAGCCAGCCGATTTCGACGAGATTTTTCAATCGTGCGCTTCGTCCGTTTTGCCGCGCGGCTTGGGGCGCAGCTATGGAGACGTTTGTCTCAATGAAGACGGTGCGCTGCTGCTCACGTCCGCATTTGAAAAATCCGTCTCTTTCGATCAGGAAACCGGCGTCCTGAGCTGCGGAGCAGGACTTTCTTTTGACGAAGTACTCAAAATCATCATTCCGGCCGGGTGGTTTCTTCCAGTCACTCCAGGCACGCGATTCGTCACGCTTGGCGGCGCGATAGCAAATGACGTTCACGGGAAAAATCACCATCAGGCAGGAAGTTTTGGGAACCACGTTAAGCGGCTCGAACTGCTCCGCTCCGACGGAACCCGCTTGACGTGCAGCCGTGATCAAAACGGCGACTGGTTTCAAGCGACTGTTGGCGGTCTTGGGCTGACCGGCGTAATCTTGCGGGCGGAAATTCAACTAAAGAAAATAGAATCTTCATTCTTGTCTGTTGAGACCGAGAAATTTGAGAATCCGGAAGAATTTTTCGAATTATCATCACAGGCCGGGCAAAAATTTGAGTACACGGTCGCCTGGCTTGACTGCAACAATATTCAGAAAAACGGCGGGCGCGGCGTTTTTCTGCGCGGGAACCATTGTCGTCAACAAGAACCGAAGGAAACTCTAACGCAAACGTCTGGAAAACTGCGAGTCCCTTTTAACGCGCCTTCGTTTTTGCTCTCCCGACCAACGTTGAAGCTATTTAACTTTCTCTATTATCACCGTCAGCGCGAGAAAATTGTCCGAAAAAATCAGCATTACGCGCCGTTTTTTTACCCGCTGGATCAAATTGGCGACTGGAATCGGCTTTACGGCAGGCGCGGGTTTTTACAATGGCAATGTGTCGCCCCGCCCGCGAAAAAGCAGGACGTTTTACGCGCCGTTTTGAAAAAAATCAGCCAGAGCGGTCTGGGTTCCTTTTTGGCCGTTCTGAAAGAATTTGGTGAGAAGCCGTCTGAAGGATTGCTGTCGTTTCCAACGCCCGGCGTCACGTTGGCGCTCGATTTTCCCAATGTTGGAAAACCATTATTTAAGCTGCTTGACGATCTTGACGCGATTATTTGCGATGCGTCCGGACGCATCTATCCGGCGAAGGACGCGCGCATGTCGCCGGAGACGTTTCGCGCTTCTTTTCCGAATATCGACGCGTTCGAAAAATTCATTGACCCGAAATTCTCGTCGAGCTTTTATCGCCGTGTTCGACCTTGAGATTTTGAACAAAGCTCCGTGCCGTTGTTCCTTCCCTTCAACCGTCTGAGCAACTCTTTCGCACGGGGTGCGACTGTCCAAAAGCATAGCTTCTGAATAAAAGATATGCCGCAGGTAGGGGTTCAAAATCTTGAACCCCTACAACATGTTGTGTAGCGTTTTAAAGATTTTATGTTTTAAGACAGCCCCTACTTTCCGAAGCAAACGCTGAAGTGTTTGACTCCGGAGTTGTTTTTTCGCTCAAGACCGCAAGCGTGGGCGGCCGCTTCTGAGTAACTCTTTTCGGAGTGCGACGATCCATCGTCGCCTGTGACGGCGGACTGCCCCCAAATGCTGAAACGTTTGACTCCGAATTACTCCTTCATCAAGACATCAAGCGTGGTTGGTTAGCTGAATAGATAATGAAATGGAATTGTAAATTGATGAACCTACGTTCTTTCTCGTCGGCAATCCTGATTTCCGGCGGATGCTTTTTGACGCTCTTTATTTTGGGCGTGCTGTTTCCGAATGCGTGGTGGGGAATCCACGCAACAGCCTTTTTGCCAACGTCTTTGCAAATCGTATTTATTGCCGGGGGCGTTTTACTTTTTTTTCTGCCGCAATATTGGTCGCCAAAACAAGATTTCCTGGTTGTGAAGAAATCGTGGAATCCCGGCCTGACCTACGCCTTGCTTGCCGGCGCCGCCGTGATGATGGCGTGGCTTTTTTATAGCTTCCCAATTTATGCGGATTTTTACGGCGACGCTGTGCGTATTTACAACGCTTTTGGCGAACGTACGACTGAGCGGCCGGACATTTACCTCGACCATTTGTTCTCTTTCAATTTCCTGCATCCGCGTAACGGCGAGCGATCCGTGCTCGGGACGGCGCTCTTCATGTCTTGGAAATTTGGCCTGACGCATCGGGAAGCGTTCCAGATTATTGGCGCTGCTTCGGGAGCAATTTACACTTTTTTGTGGCTTTCGATGGTCGTTAAAATGGTGAAGGACAACACCGCCAGAATCATTTTCGGCGTCGTCGGATTGACTGCGCCCTTTCTTGTCCTTTTCATGGGACACGTCGAAATCTACGCGCCTTCGATTGCCTTGCTGACCGCCTGGTTTTTCACTCTGTTCGTCTATTTCAAAACACAGAAAGCGCGTTACCTTTGGTTGGCGGCCTTGCTGCTTTATTTCTGCCTAAAAGTCCACTCTTCAGCGTTCATGCTGCTCCCGGCTTTTGTACTAACACTTGTTTATCACAGCTTCAAAGATCGTCTGAATCTCGAGAAATACTTCAATTGGAAAAAGGTCGCTTTGCTGGTTCTCGCGCCTATTTTTGTTGTCGGCGCGGGGATGTATTTTTTCTACTACCAGGACTACAACGACCCGCGTTTTTTCTTTACAAATTTCACCATCCACGAGCGCATGTTCCTGCCAATTCTATCACCGGAGCCGCCCTACGACCGCTATACGCTGCTCGGATTCAACCACGTTTTTGATTATTTAAATGTTCTTATGCTATGGTCTCCGGCGGCGCTGTTCCTGCTGACTGTCGTAATTTACAAAAGAAAACAAATCAACTGGAACGCGCCGCCGGTTTTAGTGAGCGGCGTTTCGCTGATTTTATACGCGTCGTTGTTTTTCATGATTAACCCCTTGCTGGGCATGCAGTTCGACTGGGATTTGTATTCACTCCCTGCGCCGATTCTGCTCGCTTTTCTTGTCGCGGTATTTTCCCAGATCAAGGATGTCGAATTTTCCAAAAAACTGCTCGCCCCCAGCCTGGCGATTACACTTTGGACAGCGCCGATTTTTCCGGTCAATGTTCTAAAAGAGCCTTTGTCTTATCGACTGGAAAGCCTCGGTTTGCGCACATTCGAGACTTACTGGATTCGCGCCACGGCTGGGATTCAATTCGGCGTAGAGCTTCTGCCCGAAGACAACGCGCTTAAATTGCAGCGGTACACGAAAGCGGCGGAAACGCTAAGACCATACGCCAATCCTGGCGGCGACGTTGAGTATGCCGCACTTTTGCACAGCATTGCGCTTTATCAGTTGCGCGGCGAAAAAAACATTGCCGAAGCGCTGCGTTTTGCGAATGAAGCCGATTCGTATGCGCCGGCAAACGTCGAAAACATTGTATTGCTCGTCGAAACGCATTTTCTGGCAAAACGATTTGATCGGGCGTACGCTCAGAGTCTGAGGCTGCTGCAACTAAACGCCAATCCCGAAAAATCATTGCGTATTGCGATCCACTGCGCGATCGAAGCGGGCTTGGGCGTTGAAGCGTTAAAACATTGTGAAGATTATCTCTCGCGCTGGCCGGAGAACAATTTGATTCGAACCGTTCACCGCGAACTTACAGACGGCGTTGACACAAGCCAGATCAAACGGCATTTTGCTCAAGGGCTTCAAGGGTAAATTTGCATCTATCGGCAGGGACGCTTCCTTTCGGCATTCATTGCGCGATAGAAGCCGGGCTCTGCGCTGACGCGGAGAAACTCTGCAAAACATATCTTGCCGGCTTTCCCGACGACGAACAGAGCCGAACGGTCACTGGCGCCTGGAAAAAATGTGAATGTAGAAGAACTGAAATTCCTGTTTGCACGAGGCGAACAGGCCGCTCTCAAGTTGAGATCATTCTGGCATTTGTCAATCAATGTGCCTTGAATCTGAAAAACCGATGTCATTTTGCGAAAAGAGAACACAAACACCCAAAAGACTGTAAACATCCTGACGCCGGAAGCGCTCCGCCAGCTTTTTCCGGTTCTGGTATTGACGCTCATCGTTATGTCACCGACGCTTGAAAACGGCTGGGTGAACTGGGATGATCCGGGGTATGTCGTCAACAACGCGCTCGTGCATTCCCTGTCATGGGATGCAATCGTTGACATGTTTACGACATTACAGGTGCAGGGCGCTTACCACCCGCTTACACTCCTTTCATGGGCGGTTGACTATTCCATCGCCGGCCCAAACCCTCAATTTTTTCATGCAGTAAATCTAATACTACACCTGGCGAATACAGCATTGGTTTTTTGGTTTATCTATCTTTTGTGCGGTCGAGCAAAAATCGCGGCATTGACGGCGCTTTTGTTTGGCATTCATCCAATGCATCTTGGACCCGTCGCCTGGATTTCTTCGCGCAAAGATTTGTTATGCGCCTTCTTCTATTTGGCGAGTTTGATCACTTATTTAAAGTTTCTAAAGAACGATGATGGTCGGCGACGGCTTTTTGCATTATGCCTCGTTTCGTTCTTGTTCGCGCTGCTCTCCAAAGGCGTGGCGATGACACTCCCTGTAGCGATGTTAGCGATTGATTATTGGTTTAAGCGGGAACAGTGGGGGAGAAGGTTGTTAGAAAAAACGCCCTTCTTTGTACTCAGTATCATTTTCGGCATTGTCGCCGTCGCCGGCCAGCAGTCTGGCAAGGCGATGGAAGATTTTCAAGCCATCAATTATTTCGAAGCTTTTTTTGCCGGTTTTTATGGTTTGGCGGTTTACTTCATAAAAACGCTGATTCCATTCCAACTTTCAGCGTTTCATCCTTATCCCGTCCTTTCCGAACAATCGCAACCCTGGTATTTTTATAGCGCAATTTTGCCGGTTCTTGTGCTGTTCTACTTTTGTTTTCGGTTTAGAAAAGGTTTTCCCGCTCTCATTTTTGGGGTGATGTTATTCTTGATCGTGATCGCGCCGGTTTTGCAATTTTTGCCGATTGGCGAAGCGATTATCGCCGAGCGGTACACTTATCTTTCCTACGTCGGGCTTTTTTTTGTTTTAGTCGTTGGCGGAGCGAGAGTGCTGGAAAAAATTCCGGCGGGAAAGAAGGGGGTTCGAAAAGTTGTTTGCCTTGCAATCATTGTCTATCTCGGAATCATAAGCATTGTCACTTTTCAGCGCGGCGCGGTTTGGCAAAACGGCGAAACGCTTTGGACGGATGTCATTGAGAAATATCCGACGCATTACTTCAGCTACCGCGGGCGCGCGTCCTGGTTTACGGAGCAGGGAAACACTGACCAGGCAATCGCGGATTACAGTGAAAGCATTCGATTGAACCCTGATTTTTATGAAGGCTACAACAATCGCGGTTTTCTCTATTTGCAGGCAAAAAAGTATGATCTGGCTTTGGCCGATTTTGGCCAATCGATTACGATAAAGCCTGATTTTGTATTCGGTTACGCCAATCGCGGCCTGGTTTACTTCACTGCGAAACAGTACCAAAAGGCGCTTGATGATTTTGAGCAAGCCGTCGAACTGGCCCCTGGAACGGCCGCCAATTACGCCAATCGAGGGCTGGCGCACCAACGCCTCGAAAACTTACAGCAGGCGCTTTTTGATTTTAATCGAGCGATTGAGCTGGACCCGAAACAACCAATCTATTACAAAGATCGCGGATTTCTATTCGGCGTGATGAATCAGCATGTCAAAGCGCTGGCGGATTTTGGTCAAGCGATTGAACTGAACCCCGGTTATGCTGAAGCTTACTATTGGCGCTCAATTGGTTATTTTGATTTAAAGCAATTTGACCTGGCTCAGAAAGACGCTTTGCGAGCGCGCGAACTCGGCTATCCCGTAGGTGATGAATACTTGAATTCGCTGCGCTTCTGAGCGACTATTTTCGGAGTGCGGCGATTTATCGTCGCCAATCGCGGCAGACCATGCTCAAATGCTTTGGCGTTTGACTCCGAAATTACTTCCTGATCAAACCGCAAACGCGATTGAGAAACTGAGAAGTTCAGAACGTTTTTCATTTGACAATCACCACCGATTTCCCGTCGCCAGATGCTAAAGAATAAGAAAATAATTGTCATTATGCCGGCCTACAATGCCGCCCGCACGCTGGAAAAAACGTATCATGAAATTCCTTTCGATCTTGTCGACGATATTATTCTGGTCGATGATTTCAGTCGTGACGATACAGTGACAGTTGCTAAAACGCTGGGAATCAAGCATGTTTTTCGGCATGAGGAAAACAAGGGATACGGCGGAAATCAGAAGACGTGCTATCGGGAAGCCCTGCGTCTGGGAGCGGATATTGTGGTGATGATGCATCCGGATTATCAATACACGCCAAAGTTGATTCCTTCGATGGTGCACTTGATCGCCGCCGACGTTTATCAGGTGGTTTTGGGATCGCGGATTTTGGGGAAAGGAGCGGTCAAAGGTGGAATGCCGCGTTATAAATATTTTGCCAATCGCGCGTTGACGCTCATCCAAAATCTTCTCATGTCTCAGAAACTTTCCGAATATCACACCGGCTATCGGGCTTTTTCCCGCGAAATCCTTGAACGCGTGAATTTCGAAGCGAACGCCGACAGTTTTGTGTTTGACAACCAGCTTCTGGCGCAGATCTTTTACGCCGGTTACGAAATCGCCGAAATCACTTGCCCCACCCGCTATTTCCCGGAAGCGTCATCAACCGATTTTTGGCAGAGCGTGCGGTATGGATTTGGCGTCCTAAGCACGTCGCTAAAATTTTTGTTACAACGATTTGGGCTGACGAAGTTTGAGATTTATGAAGCTGGCCAAAACGGCCCGACACGGCGGTAAAAGTATGAAGAATGACTTTTGGCCAACAAAGACAACCATTATCCCGGCTCTGTTGACAGCGTTTTTCGCCGCAATTGTCTTAAACTCCGCCTGGATTTGCGACGACGCTTACATTTCGTTGCGCACGGTCGATAATTTCGTCAACGGTCACGGCCTTCGTTGGAACGTTGCGGAGCGCGTGCAAACTTTCACCAACCCACTCTGGACGCTGATGCTCTCAGCGGTCTATTTTTTTACCCGCGAGGCTTATTACTCGACGATCATTTTGGCGCTGCTGGTAGCTGTGGCTGGCGCGGGCGTTCTCTTCTTTAAAACGGGGCGAAAAAATATCGTCGCGGCGGTCTTGGGCGCGCTCTTTCTTTTTTCGTCAAAAGCCTTCGTTGATTTTTCCACTTCCGGCCTTGAAAATCCATTGCTGCATCTTTTTATTATCCTGTTTTTCCTGCAATTTCTTACCGGCCAGAACGATAATCGCAAGCTGTTTCGACTTAGCCTGATCACGGCTCTGGCGGTAACGACACGGATGGACGCAATTTTGCTTTTTGCGCCCGCGTTGCTCTGGCAAGTTTTTTCGAACCCTGGAAAATCATCACGTCAACGCCGAATGGTCAGCATGCTCGCCGGTTTCATCCCGTTTATTCTGTGGGAGACGTTTGCGCTGATTTATTACGGCTTCCTTTTTCCAAATACCGCCTACGCCAAGCTCAACAGCGGCATTGCGACCAACGAGCTCATTGTTCAGGGCTTGCATTATTTCCTGGATTCGCTTGCGCGCGATCCGCTGACTTTGCTCGCGATTCTGATTTGCGGGATTGCGGTTTTTATGCGAAGGGAAAAACGCGCGCTGGCGGCTTTCTCAGGCGTTCTGCTTTATCTTTTTTACGTTCTATCGATTGGCGGAGACTTCATGAGCGGGCGGTTTTTGGCTGCGCCGTTTTGTGCAGCGGTTGTTATTCTTGTGATGCAAATTTCAAGCGCGCTCACACTGAAAAAAGCGCCGCCGACTTTTGTGACGATTTTGCTTATTGGGTTACTGAACCCTGTCAGTCCATTAAGGGCTGGAAGGGATTTTCAGAATCGGACGATCAGCGAGAAGGGTATTGCCGATGAGCGCGGTTGGTATTATCAGGGAACCGGTCTGCTCGTCAGTGATGAGATAAAAAAACGCCCGATCAACAACCAATATCTTTTCGAAAATCGGGGTAAAAAGTACAGAGAAGAATGGCGAGAGCAGCCAGTCCGAGTCGTTGGCAATGCAGGATTTATCGGTTTTTTTAGCGGGCCAAAAGTTTACCTGATCGATCATCTCGGGCTTGGCGATCCTTTTTTATCGCGCTTAAAACCAGACTTGAACTCCGGCTGGCGCTTCGGACTTCCTTCCAAAACAGGCTGGCGAATTGGGCACTATTTCCGGCATTTGCCCGAAGGTTATGTGCAGACCAAGGCGTTTGGACGGAATATGATCGTAGATCGAGAACTTGCTGACGATTATGAACGACTTACCCTAATAACGTGCGGAGACGTTTTCCGATGGCGAAGATTTGTGGAGATATTGAAACTTAATATTGATTTGGTCTTTGGAGATTGACAACTTGCTCAAAAGACGTTAGCATTTTATCGAGCGCCGCACAATCGAATCAAGGAAAGATCGGCTCGCGAAATTTTTAGCACGCCGTCGCTCCCGCACTATCAGGAGGATTAGCCTATGATTGGGGAGATTCGTTTCAGCGCAGAATTCGCAGATTATTTTTGCGGCTTGGTCTGCAAAATACGGCCGTTGCCGTATTCTTTCTTTGAGCGCGCCGTATTTTGGCAGTTCTCAGGCAAACGATTTTGGAACCGCAGCGCTCTCCCTCAGTTTTTCAATACAATCTTTGCTCATTTCGCGGAGCACGAAAGATTGCCGCTTAAGACGCTTAAAACAATGAGCGTCCTCCAACCACGCGGCCTGCTTCTCTTTCTCATTTGTATCGAAGGCGAAATGACCATAAGTCCAGATGACTGCCAAGGGGCTTGGCAGGGGCAAACTGAACTATGCGTCAATGAAAACCTGAATCAAAAAAGGAAGAGGAGATTTGCGCCCAAAACCGCTCTCTCCGCCCGAAATTTTTCCTGCTTCTTGCATGAACGCAAGATTTCTACGATTAAGCCCGCTTAACAACGAATCGCAAACAAGGAGGCTTTGCCGTGAAAAAACGTTACTTTTCAATTCTGTTCACAATTGCTTGCACACTCGGATTGAGCGGCGCCTTGCTGGCGCAGGCGCCGAATGGCAACGTACACCATGCCGATCCGCAATATGCCGCAGGCAGAAGTGTCAACTCCGGTATGTACAACACCTTTCTGGGCGATTCCGCCGGCACGACCATGTCCAGCGGTTGGTTTGGCACTTTTGTTGGTAAAAACGCCGGATTTAGCCTTAATAATGATACGGATAACACCATTATTGGCTCATGGGCCAATCGATTCGGCACGACAGGCATTGACAACGTTATTATTGGGGCGCGAGCTGGATACGGTAACAACGCATCAGACGTGGTCATGATCGGGAATATGGCCGGCTACCACCATACCACTGGTACAGACGTCGTCTTTATTGGCGAAGACGCCGGCTATCATAGTACGACCGGCAGCGATAACGTCTTTTTGGGTGAAGACGGGGGGTATAACACTACGACCGGCTCAGACAATACCTTTCTCGGCAACGCGGCCGGGCGCCAAAACACGACCGGTTTTCGGAACACCGCCGTCGGCAATGAAGCGCTGTTCGATCTTGGAGGTTCTAATAATACGAACGCTCATCACAATACCGCAGTCGGCGATTCCGCCGGCATCGACAACGGCGAGGGGCTTTACAATACTTTTATTGGCGCGGCTTCCGGCGCTGCAAACGAACATGCTGATTTTAACACTTTCATTGGCGCCTATGCCGGCTATGATAACAACCGCGTCAACGGGCAGGACGCCAATAACAGCACTTACGTCGGCGCTTACGCTGGCTGGAACGCACGCAGCGGCGGCGACAATACCGGAATGGGTTTTAGCGCTGATTTTTTCAATTTTGCGAACGGCGTGAACAGAGACCGCTCTCGCACTACATTTATAGGCTCGCAAGCGCGCATTGGCGCTGATGACGTCGTGGCCATCGGTTACACTGTCCAAGTGGATAGAAATGAATCCATCGTTATTGGTTCAACTGCACTCAACCAGGGGAATGACGCCATCGCCATCGGCTACGGCGCTGTCATCGGCGTTGATCAGGATCAATCCGTCGCTGTCGGTCATCAAACCAACGTCAGCGCGACCAACGCAGTGGCTTTGGGCTATCAAACAGACGTCGACAACACCAACGCCGTCGCCGTCGGGCATTTGGCCAAGGTCACCGGCGACAATTCAACCGCAGTCGGCAAAAGCGCCAGCGTTTCCGCCGCCAATGCCATGGCTTTGGGCAACGGGGCCAGCGTGACGGTCGCCAACGAAATCTATCTTGGCAATAGTGCGATCTCTTCCATCGGCGGCATTGTCAACTGGACGGCCACTTCGGACGGACGATTCAAAAAGAACGTGCAGGAAGACGTCCCGGGCTTGATCTTCATCGAAGAATTGCGTCCGGTGAGCTACAATTATGACACGCAAGCCTTAAATCAATTTCAAGGAACGAAGGCGCCGGAGACGAACAAAGACCAGCTTCGCTACACCGGCTTTATCGCCCAGGAGGTCGAGCAAGCGGCTGAGACGGTTGATTATGATTTCAGCGGCGTCGATAAGCCCAAGCATGAGAAAGATGTTTACGGCGTGCGCTACGCTGAATTTGTGCCGTCGCTGGTGAAATCGGTGCAAGAACTGAACGCGAAAGTTGAGTCGCATCAACAAACGATCAGCAAACAGAGCGCGGAAATCGCCGAGTATCGCACCGTCATCAACGAACAGAGATTACAAGCGGCGCGTTATGATCGCTTGCTGTTAGATCAGCAAGCGCAAATGATCAATTACCAGCAAATGTTGGCTCGGCTGGAGTCCCGATTGAATCAGGTAGAGCAGTCGACGAGGCTGGCCGCATCCAAAAGCGAAAAACTTGCCGGTTCAGAATGACATAAACAATCAATTTCGTATTTTAGTGTCTGTTGAGTCATTTTTTGCCAATTTTGGGCAAAACTTAAATTCCAAACGACAATCTCCAAATCACAAATAAACCTCAAACACCAAATCTCAAAACTCAAATGGTGCGGCTTCGCCTTGTTCTGGCAATAGATTGTAATTTGAAGTTTGTGATTTATTTGGAAATTGGGATTTGACGTTTGGGGTTTCTGGCTTGTCCAGATTAGGACCGATGCGTAATGCCAGTTAACCGGAATGGCCGATTCTGCACGATGGACGGCCAATTCTGCACGGCGTTGTCTCGTTCTGCATGAGAATTGACGCTTACTGCAAAGCTCAAGCGCTTCTATGTTGTTATCTTAAGCCCATCATTAGATCACGGCAAATCGGAAAACGCCGGTTACGACAACGGTTTGTCGGATCAGATAAAAACCAAAGTGACGCCGCAAAATGTGAAAGGAGATTTGTAATGAAAAAACGAAACTGTTTAGCTTTTTTGACGAGCTTTTGGCTGACAACAATTGGCGGCGCCTTGCTGGCGCAGAGCAACGTCCATCAAGCCTCGCCGCAGCAAGGCGCCGGGGTTAGCATTACGACCGGCTTGAACAACACTTTTATCGGCGATTCCGCCGGAACGAGTTTCGACGAGGGGCTGCGCAGCGTCTTTATTGGCAAGAATGCCGGGCGTGACAGAGACAATGAAAACGATCTCGTCATAATCGGCGCTTTTGCCAACTTTCTCTCCACCACCGGTTTCGATAACGTCTACATTGGTACTCGCGTCGCGGAAGCCAGTACAGGGACGGACAATGTCGTTATCGGCGCGGAGGCCGGGCGCAACATGACCTCGGCAGGCGACGCTACAATTATCGGCGAGGCGGCAGGCTATAATTTGACAGAGGGAAATGACAACACTTTTATCGGCGAAGACGCCGGCTACACCACTACAACGGGCAACGACAACACTTTTGTCGGCAGCCAGGCCGGGCGCCAGAACCAGGTCGGCTATCGCAACACCGCTATTGGCAATGAGGCGCTGTTCGATATTGGCGCAGCAGGCGACGCGGTGCATCATAACACAGCCCTCGGGGATTCAGCGGGCATTGACAACGGACGGGGTAATTACAACACCTTTCTCGGCGCCGCCGCCGGCGCCGCCAATGAGTATTCAGATTTCAACACTTTCGTCGGCGCCTATGCGGGATTTAACAACGGCCGCAACAATAGTACAACCACTGGGGACGGCAATACCTATGTCGGATACAGGACAGGGCTGTTCAATCGCGATGGCGAAGACAACGTCGGTATGGGCTATCGCGCTGATTTTGACACGGAAAACCGATCACGTACTGTATTTTTGGGCTCGGAAACCGATCCTTGGCACAACGACGTCGTCGTCATCGGCTATAGCTCACTGGTTAACAAAGCCGAGTCGATCGCCATCGGCTCGACTTCAGACAACCAGGGCAACGACGCTATTGCCATCGGCTACGCCGCAACCATCGGCAACAACATCGATCACTCAATCGCCATCGGACACCAAGCCAGCGTTCAAGCCGTGAATGCACAGGCCATCGGCTGGACGGCCAGCGTCGCCTCCGGCAGTCCTTCCGCTATCGCCATTGGCCGGGAAGCCAACATCACCAACGGCACGCTCTCCATCGCCGTTGGGCGCGACGCCACGGTCAGCGCCGCCAACAGCGTTGTTCTCGGCAGTCGGGCGAATGCAACGGCTGAAAACGCGCTTGCCGTCGGCGATTCAGCGGCTGCGACTGGAACGAATGCAACCGCTTTGGGACCGGACGCCAGCGCTTCCGCCGCCAACGCCATGGCTTTGGGCTATCGCGCCAACGTCACCGTCGCGAATGAAATCTATCTCGGCAACAGCGCGATCACGTCTATCGGCGGCATTGTCAACTGGACGGCGACCTCGGACGGACGCTTCAAAAAGAACGTGCAGGAAGACGTGCCGGGCTTGATCTTCATCGAGCAACTGCGTCCGGTGAGCTACAACTATGACACGCAAGCCTTAAACCAATTTCAAGGAACGAAGGCGCCGGAATCCAAAAAAGACCAGCTTCGCTACACCGGCTTTATCGCCCAGGAGGTGGAGCAGGCGGCTGAGACGGTCGGTTATGATTTTAGCGGCGTTGACAAGCCGAAAAATGAGAAGGACGTTTACGGCGTGCGTTACGCTGAATTTGTGCCGTCGCTAGTGAAATCCGTGCAGGAACTGAACGCGAAAGTTGAATCGCAGCAAGAAATGATCACCGAACAGCAAGCCGTGATAGCCGACCAGCGCACACTCCTCGCTTCTTACCAAAAGATGTTTTCTCATATCCAAAATCGCCTCGTCGCCTTGGAAAAAAACGAACATGGCGATGAGAAACAACCGCGACTCAAAGTGACCTCATCTGAAACGCCAATCAGCCCGAGCGTCGAGATGATCGATAACGGTAAGAAAAGGAAGCGAGGTAAATCCGATCGAAACAGCGATTCTCCAAGGTAACGTATTCGTTGCTAATGTGAGCATACTTGGAAAAGCGTCGCCTTGCACGCTGCTTTCGTCATGGTTATCATTTTCCAGTTTTGCACTGGCGCGCCAGAACGCTCGTGTAGTCGTAGATGAGAAATGACAAATTGGAGCGGTTCTATACGAATGGGGCAAGTATACATGTTGATTTTTTATTTGAAAAGAATCATGGCGAAAAAGGAGCTTTGTTATGAAGAAATGTCGCTTTTCAATTTTATCGATCATTGTCTGCGTTATTGGACTCAACAGCGTCTTGCTGGCGCAGAGCAACGTAAACCAGGCCTCGCCGCAGCAAGGCGCCGGGGTCAGCATTACGACCGGTTTGAACAACACGTTTATCGGCGATTCCGCCGGGACAAACTACAGCAGCGGATCGAACAGTATCTTCATCGGCAAGAATGCGGGATTCAATCTTGACAACGATACTGACAACATCATTATTGGTGCATTTGCCAAATTCCTCAGCACCAGCGGTATCGACAATGTCTTCATCGGCAACCTCGCCGGATACAACAGCACGGGAACGGACAACACCGTTATTGGCGTCGAGGCAGGACGAAATATGACCACGGCCGGGGATGCAACGATTGTCGGCGAACAGGCAGGGTACAACCTGACCACAGCATTCGATAATGTCTTTATAGGTGAAGACGCAGGCTACCATACCACCACAGGCGGCGACAACACCTTTATCGGCAACACGGCCGGACGTACGAGTCAGACCGGATACCGCAACACCGCCGTCGGTAACGAAGCGTTGTATGACCTTGGCGGCGGCACGGGTGGTCCGTACACATCTCATCATAATACCGCTATCGGCGATTCGGCTGGCACTGATAATGGCCGAGGCAATTACAATACCTATATCGGCGCAGGTTCTGGCGCGGCAACAGAGTTTGCCCATTTCAACACCTTCGTCGGCGCCTACGCCGGATTCGACAACAACCGCAACAACGACCAAACAAACGCTAATCGCAATACCTACGTCGGCTTTCAGGCTGGTTATACCAACCGTGCAGGTGAAGACAATGCCGGTATGGGCTATCGTGCTGATTTCAACAATACGCTGCGTTCACGCACGACATTTTTGGGCTCGGAAACCGATCCCTGGCACAACGATGTTGTGGTTATAGGCTACAGCAGCAGGGCGAACAAAGCCGAATCGATTGCCATCGGCTCGACTTCCGACAACCAGGGTAACGACGCGATCGCCATCGGCTACGCCGCAACCATCGGCAACAACATCGATCACTCAATCGCCATCGGACACCAAGCCAGCGTTCAAGCCGTGAATGCACAGGCCATCGGCTGGACGGCCAGCGTCGCCTCCGGCAGTCCTTCCGCTATCGCCATTGGCCGGGAAGCCAACATCACCAACGGCACGCTCTCCATCGCCGTTGGGCGCGACGCCACGGTCAGCGCCGCCAACAGCGTTGTTCTCGGCAGTCGGGCGAATGCAACGGCTGAAAACGCGCTTGCCGTCGGCGATTCAGCGGCTGCGACTGGAACGAATGCAACCGCTTTGGGACCGGACGCCAGCGCTTCCGCCGCCAACGCCATGGCTTTGGGCTATCGCGCCAACGTCACCGTCGCGAATGAAATCTATCTCGGCAATAGTGCGATCTCTTCCATTGGCGGCATTGTCAACTGGACGGCGACCTCGGACGGACGCTTCAAAAAGAACGTTGAGGAAGACGTTCCGGGCTTGATCTTTATTGAGCAACTTCGTCCGGTCACCTACAATTACGACGCGCAGGCTTTGAACGATTTTCAAGGAACGAGCGCGCCGGAGTCGAACAAAGACCAGCTTCGCTACACCGGCTTTATCGCCCAGGAGGTGGAGCAGGCGGCGGAAACGGTCGGTTATGATTTCAGCGGGGTTGACAAGCCGAAGCATGAGAAGGACGTTTACGGCGTGCGCTACGCTGAATTTGTGCCTTCGCTAGTGAAGTCGGCGCAGGAATTGAACGCCAGAGTGCAGGTGCTGGAGCAGCGCGTCGCGCTTCAAAACGCACAAATTGACGACTATCAAAAAAAGGAAGTCGCGCAAGAAAAACGTCTGGCGACCTACGAAACGCTGTTGGCGAAAATGGAAACGCGCTTGCTCGCCCTGGAGCGCACGCAAAACGCTGCAAAACTCACTTCTCAAAATTCAAAAAATGAAGCACTGGTTGTTTCAACCGCGTCGGGAGGCAAAGAATAGTAGCCTGGATAATTCACAAGCGTCATTCCCGCGCAGGCGGGAATCCAGTAGAATTATCGACTTAGGTGCAATTATGGATACCCGTCTGCAAGGGTATGACGTTTTTGGGATTTGAGCGTAAAGTGACAGTTTATAAATTATCCGGTGTAGATGCGAATTTGGCGAAATTTGAGATTTTAGGATGAAATTCCGAGAATGAAACCGGAAGAACAGATAAACCGAAACAAACGAAAGTTCAGCTTCAAAATAACCGCCGTTTTTTTGGGCGCTTTTGTGGGATTGCTGCTGTTTGAGCTCGGCGCATACTTGATCCCGCCGAAGCATCAAATGGACAATCCTTGGTATTTTGCCGCTGGCGGCGGCGTATCAAGAACGGACGATTTGCCATTTGGACGTCCGCCGCATTTAAAATGGCAAGGATTATCTCGAGGCGATTTGGCGCTCCTGAACGACGATCCCGATCCCTACGCGACTGAAGTTTCGTTTCAAACGGACAAAGACGGTTTTCGAAATAGTACGGACGTCCAAAACGCCGCGATTGTTTTTATTGGCGATTCTTATACTGAAGCAGGCAATATTCCGGAAGAAAAGACGTTCGTTCAACTTGCCTCGAAGCAGTTGGGCGTTCAAACGCGGAATTTGGGCCGGGCCGGCTATTCCGCGTCCACGGAACTGGGCGTGTTGGAAAAATACGCATTTCCAGTACGCCCCAAAATTATCGTGTGGCAAATTGCCGAATCCAATGATCTCGCGGAAGAGGTCGCGTTCCGGGAGTGGTTAAACGCTGGTCGTCCGCCCTTTTTTGACTTTGATAAACGCGGCAAGACCTCGCGAGCGGATTCGTGGAGACGGCGTTCCATTGTTTACAAGTTTTGGCCGCGACATGAAGCGCACTCGAAAAAACAGTGGCCTTTTGCAGGCGTTTTTGTCGACGCCCGTTCGCGATCATATGAGATGAGGTTTTTGCCGATACCAGCCCATGAGCTTGTCGCCGACGCTCATCCGGGATGGCCGTTTTTAGCCAACGCCGTTCGTACCGGCCGCGCCTGGTGTGAAAAGCGAGAGATCAGACTCATTCTTTTGCTGATCCCGCGAAAATACAATGTAATGCGAGATTTTGTGAAGCTGCACCAAAGCGCCAGACCTTTTATCGCCGGGCTTGACCGGATAACAAAAACAGAGAGCATATCCGCGCATCTTGAGGCTCTTGCCGAAGGTTTGGGAATCCGTTTTGTTGATTCAACAAAAAGATTGCGAAACGCAGCCGCGGCTGGGGAAGTGGTTTATTTGCCGTTTGACACGCATCTTTCAGAGCAAGGCCACAAAATAATTACCGAGCTAATCGTCGAGACGCTGCACACGAACGCCCTGTTGTGAAACGGCTAATGTTCTTTCAGAAAACGCTCAATCGCCTCCGCTGCGATTTGATTGGCGCGTTCGTTCGGATGAGCGTCGAAGGCGTTGACGACCAGATTTTCCTGGGCGTGTTGCAGAAAAACGGGATAGAGATCGAGATGAGGCGTTTGCAGCGATTGCCAAAAAGCGTCCAGTTTTTGATGAACATCTGTAAATGCGTAGCCGCTCAAATCATGCAGAAACGGAAAGGTCACGACGACGACGCGACGTCCCTTTTGTCTGCCGGATTGCACGATGTGACGGAGCGCCGCCGCCTGCCGCTCCCAAATCGGCGAAAAGTAAGCGTTTTTGACGAAATCGTAGTAGCTGGAAATTTCCGGAGTTCGGCTTGCAAAAGAACGAAAATGTAGGGTGTTGAGAAAATAGCTGTTTTGGCCGAGGTAGCCGAGTCCGTCGCCAAAGGCATAGATTTTTTCGTAAACCGCTTCCGTTTCCGGAACGAGATAGGATATGTCGTTGATCACGTAGACCAAAATCAGAACGTCGAACTGATAGCCTTCGCCGTCGAGCTTGGAGATGACTTGCAGTTCGTCGACAGTTTCCAGACCGTTGGCGGCTATGACGTGAATTTCCCACCGCGGATTATTGGCGCGGATGAGGTTGGGAAAACGATCTTCGACGTCCGCGACGCCGTGTCCTGCTGTAAAAGAGTCGCCGACAAAACTGATGCGCCTTTTGCCCGGAGCAATTTGGTGCTGGTAATCGATATTGTCGCGGGCTTTCAGGTTGTTCAAATGATAGTGTCTTTTGAGCCACCTTTGGGTGATTTTGTTCAACCCAAACGAGTCGGTCGTATCGACGAAAAAACGGTAATACGTTTCAGCCAAAAAGAAAAGACCGGCGGCTAAAGCGATGGTTAGAAGGGCGTTCCAAAAAATAAGGAAAAAGGCGTTTCGTTTTTGAAAATGCCGCTTTTTCTTTCGCAAAAAGATGAGAAGATGAGAAATCGCTAATAGCGTTAGAATGACGAAAATATAAAACAGATCGAAATCATTCATTGTTTTTCTCGGAAACCCAGCCTGGCGCAAACAGAGCCAGGCTAGAAAAATCATTCAACTTTATAACTGATGTTACGCACTCTCGGAAACTTCCCCAATAGCACTTGAGAAACGTTACTTTTACGTCATTCCCGCGCAGGCGGGAATCCAGTCAATCACGCCTAGCCCCTGGATTCCCGCCTGCGCGGGAATGACGCGGAGCGATAGGCATGAGATTTATGAATAATGCAGGCTATAAGACACTAATGACGTAAGGATTGAAGAAAATCGTCGCTGACCGGATAGCCCAATTCTCTGGCTTTCAAGGCGTCGCGGAGGGCTGGATCAAGCCTTTTTAAATCGCGATACGCGGCGGCGCGCCAAAAATAGGCTTCAGCGTAAGACGGATCGAGTTGGAGCGCTCGGGTAAAATCTTGCAGCGCTTTTTCGTACTGACTGAGCAGGCCGTAAGTGAAGCCGCGATCCTTGTAAAACTGAGGCTGCGCCGGATCGAGCAGGACGGCCTTATCAAAATCCGCCAGCGCTTCGTTTGGCTTGTTCACACGCTGATGCGCCAAGCCGCGGTTGTAGAAGAAAATTGGCGAATCGGGATTGAGCGCAACGGCGCGGTCAAAGTCAGCAAGCGCTTGATCGTAATCGCCGGTATTTAACGCAACCAGGCCGCGATTCGCGTAAGCGCCGGCAAAATTCGGTTTGAGTTCAATAGCCTTATCGAAATCAGCACGCGCTGCTTGATATTCGTTCTTTTGCAGGTAAATCAGGCCGCGATTGTTGCGGCCTTCAAAAAAAAGCGGTTGGAGATTTAAGCTTTGAGAATAATCGGCCAGCGCGCGGTCAAATTTTCCGGTTTCCTTGAAGTAGGAAGCACGCGCGCCGTAAGCAAAGAAATCGGACGGGTATTTGGCGATAACGTCCGTCCAAAGCGGTTCGCCGTTTTGCCAAACGCCGCCGCGTTTGAAAGTGATTACCGTCAATGCGACGAGCCAAAGCATCAAACCGGCGAGTAATAGTTTCTGTCGGATCGGCGCTTCTTGAAAAATCGAAAACAGGCGCAAAGGCGAAAAAAAACGTGTGTGTAACTCAACGCTCTCATTAGC
>CAXHAT010000003.1:0-94358 GCA_964014485.1 uncultured Deferribacteres bacterium | reverse complement strand
TTCTCCAAAAGAGAGCTTTCTCATTGATTTTTGGTGAGTTAACGCCTATACTGAAAAAACAAAAGACATAAAAAAAGCCCGACGCGCGTTGCCGCGCACGTCGGGCTGAAAGTAGAAGGAAATCGGTCAGGATTTCCCATTCATCAGACTGAAAACTAAGCATTTATGGACTGGAAAGCAAGTTCGGTCTTGTCTTTTCAGCGTGAATTCGACGTTTTCATCCCGCCGATTTTCCTTCTACGCCATTTTCAAATCACACAACACGTCCTTCCGCAAACTTCACGTCAAAAAATGGAGAATGATCATGGCGCACATTCGCAAGATCGGCAAGGGCTAGCAGTTTGGGATTTGATTAAAATTGTAGAATCGATGATTTTCGCATGAATCTCAGTGTAATTTGAACATCTCTCACGGATTAGCGAAATGTAAAATCGAAAAAAATATAGAGTGGAGTGAACAACAAAAATGAACCTACAAGATAAAAATTCTGCTGTTGAACTCATGGCCGCTTTTGATAACGAATTCGGAAAAACATACACGCTTTTTATGGCATTGATGCAAAAGCTAATTTTGGCGCATGCTCGTAGGAGCGAACCCCAAATACTCGATTGGAGGTATGTCAAAGACTTGCAACAGGTGCAAAAACTTCTGGTTGAAGCGCTGGACGTTACGCCAGAACTGAAGATAAACCTGGATGAGATGATGAAAAATTTTCTGGCGGAAACGGAAAATGAATGACGACAACACCGGTAATGCCCAAAGACAATTCCCACCACTGTTGGACCGCCGATAAGATCGCCGCCTTTAAACGATCAACTTATTGAATTTGTAATCATCTATTTTTTTACAAAAACGAATTCATCTTCAACCGTTGTCAGCTTTCCAGACCGTGGCGTTTGTTCTTTACAATCCTTTTTGGCATCAAACACAACATGACATTTGACATGATCATCCGTTCAGTATACGTAAAACAACTGCCGCGTAAACCGTCACGAGCGAAATCGGGAAAAACCGTCATTTCAAGAAAATCTTTAAAATGATCGCGCGCTTGAATTACCCAGGACGAATTCAGTTTACAAGGATTCGTCAATAGCATTGGAACTCAAAAGTCAAAAAAATTTTTCCCGACGCTAAACATCATAATAACAATATCCTAGGGGATATTTTCACCCATCAGCTACTTAACAATCGATATTGGTCAAACTCATTTGTAAAATAAAGCTTGACGAGAAGCAAAGCATCCCTTTTTTTATCACCGCACCTTAGGGTTCAATCTCTACTTTCGATCAAAGCACATTCAGTTATTGATTAAAGGGGCGGTATGCCTGCTAATGTAATTGATACTCGGAGATCGAAAATTGTTTCCGAGCAAAAAAGTAGCGATGATCAGAAATATACACATCATCATGAGCACCTTTGTGATGAGATGGCATGGGTGCGTGCCCTTGCAATCGAGCGCCTTCAAAAAGAAGAAAACCGTCATTCGGAGAATTCAAAACCATCTTTCCTAAGCGTTCTTGACGCAAATGATAAGACCGCTTTCGCGATAGATCCAAATTCACAAAATCTGACCAAAAATTCTTCGAATGGGGCGCTGGATTCTGACGACTCAAAAGCCTGTATTAATGCGAAATCTCTCAGGAATCAAATCGAGTTTAAACTTCAGGCCGCGTATGCTCGGGACGTCATTTTACCGTTGCAGAAGCTTAAATCGACTTTTCAACTATCATCTTTCGAAGCATCTGTGCTTCTCATATGCCTTGCTCCGCAAATCGACGCAAGCTTCGAAGCGCTTTATAAACGTTTACAAAATGACAGCGGGAAAGGAGAAGTTAGCGTTGATTTTGTGTTGAACTTACTCTGCGAATCGCAAACGGAGCGCCTCCGTTCGCTTCTCGCTTTCCAATCGAATGCTCCGCTACGATATTTTGGTTTGATAAAGCTGTTAGAAAGCCGCAAACCATTTTCCAACCGACAGACATGGTTGCGGCTCACCCCTCGCCTTCTGCATTATTTTTTGGATCCGACAACAGTTGCTCAGGGCCCGGCGAGATTTTTGAGATTTTTACCTCCCGCTCAGTGGGACGATATCATCATTTCCAATTCGTTCCAGCAAAAAATCAAGACGGCCGCACAAAAGTTCGTTCATGCCGCGCCTTCACAACGCCCTGTCTTGCATTTCTATGGTCTTCCTGGAACGGGCAAGAAAATAATGGCGCGCGCGATATGTAAAGAGGCCGGGATTGCGTGTGTTGTCGTTGACATTCGTTCTATCTCGCAATCCGCGGAAAACTTCCGCAAAAGAATCCGCCTGATTTTGCGCGAAAGTCTATTGCTATCTTTCGCGGTTTACTTTGATCATGTCGAAAGAATCTCGGATTCGGGAAAGGATTCACATTATTTGCGGCGCACTCTGCTTCACGAAATCACGGATATGGGCTGGTTTGTATTCTTCGGCAGCGAAAGCCCTTTACCGAAACCGCCGCGGGCTGCAAACATCCTCTCATTGAAAATTCCTCCGCCCGATTACGCGACGCGTAAACGAATTTGGCAAAAACATCTCCGCGATTCATTTACGAAAGGCGATTCGATTGACGTCGAGCAGCTTGCGAGTCGCTACAAACTCACCGCCGGCCAAATTTCGAATGCGATTCGCTCCACACGAAGCAGCAGCGTTGGCGGAATGCCTTCGTACGCCGATTTGGCGGTGAATGCACGCAAACAGTTTGATTCAAGGCTAGCAAATCTCGCGACAAAAATAACCGCGATCTATACGTGGGATGATATTGTTCTGCCGGAAGATGCACTGGCGCAACTGCGTGAAATGTGCCGCCGCGTGATCCATCACCGCAAAGTCTGGAACGAATGGGGATTCACCCGCAAAATTTCCGCAGGCAAAGGTGTAAACGCACTCTTTGCGGGACCTTCCGGCACGGGCAAAACGATGGCGGCGGAAATCATCGCAAATGCACTGGATTTCGACTTGTTCAAAATCGATCTTGCCGGCGTGGTGAGTAAATACATTGGCGAAACCGAGAAGAATCTCGACCGCATTTTCACGGAAGCCGAAAACGCCGGCGCCATTTTGTTTTTCGACGAAGCTGATGCGCTGTTCGGTAAGCGCAGCCAGGTGCGCGACGCGCATGACCGTTACGCAAATATCGAGATTTCCTACCTACTGCAAAAAATGGAAGCGTTCGAAGGCGTGACCATTCTTGCGACCAATTTGCGTGATAATCTTGACGAAGCGTTTATCCGCCGTCTGGCTTTTACAATCTTTTTCCCTTTTCCCGATGAAGCCGCGCGTCGGCGCATCTGGCAGCGCCTTTGGCCGGAAGAAACGCCTATGACCGACGACGTTGATTTCGATTTTTTGGCAAAACAGTTCAAACTCAGCGGCGGTAATATTAAAAATATCGTCCTGGCCTCCGCATTTTTGGCAGCGGAAGACGGCGATAAAGTCGATCATGCGCACGTGCTTAAAGCCGCGCGGCGTGAATACCAGAAGATGGGAGGCAGTATTCCTCCGGGTCTTGAGATATGAATCTGACATCTCGATATTAAACGAGAAAAATCATGCATACCAGAGCCGATCTAAAAAAACGCACACAAGAGGAAGCCCACAAGATTAAAAAGCGGTCGATGCATCAGGTGCGTGCTGATGAAGGGTTTGCGGTCGACTCACGGCAGCTTCTTAATGTGCCGGAAAATTCTGCGAACAAGGAGAGTGAGCATCCTAAGCTATTGAACGTTGCGCGGCCGGAGCTGAAATCCAGTGTGCCGAGAGACGCTTCTGAGCTTAAAGCGGATCAGATGGCAAAACAAGAATTGCAAACGCTGGCACCAGGAGTGGAAAAGAAGGACCTCGAACAAAACAAAGGCGATTCTGTAGCGGGAAATACTCATGTCCAACCCGATGATGGGTTTGCGACTGACTCACGGCAGTTGCTTAATGTGTCGGAAAATTCTGCGAATAAGGATAGCGAGCACCCTATGCAATTAAACGTTGCGCGGCCGGAGCTAAAATTCAGCGCACCGGGAGACACTTCAAAACGTGAAGCGGGTCAGATGGCGGAGCAAGCTCTACAAACGCCAACACCGGGAGTGGAAAAGAAGGATCACGAACAAAACAAAGGCGATTCTGTAGCGCGTAGTACTTATGCGCAACCCCATGTTAAGCGGAAAGATACATCCGACGCTACGGCGTGTAAGCCTAAGGTATCAACTGACCCTAACATTTACGTAGTTTTACCAGGTGATACCCTTCGACACATCGCCCAAAAGTATAATATCACAATTGAAGCGTTGAGCGCTGCTAACCCAAAACCCAAGCTTCAGGAGTGGCGAGTACAAAAGACAGGAAAAACCGTTAAGGGCTTCAATGCATGTGAGAAAATCAGGATTCCGGTCACATCAAAACAGGATTCCGAAGAACAGAATTGGAGTGACTGGTTGATCGAGAAAGCGAAACCCATCAAGGACACTGTGGCCGGGGCAGTAAAAGGCATCGAAAACTGGTGGTTGAGGAGACTGCCAGAAGAGCGGATACAGTACTGGGTGGACATTGCTGACCAATTGTATAGGGACAAAAAAGGTGCAGGAAAAATGCCTAAAGAGCTTAAAAACAAGAGAATAAGGCAATCATACAAGAAAAAAAGAGAGTTGATAAAGTTCAAAAGTGATGATATAGCCGCTCTGCTCCCGGAATTAGAAAAGGATATAAAAGCGACGAAAGATCCAGTACAAACACGGTCCCTAACGGCAGTTAAGTTTCAGTTAGAGACCACCAAGCGCGGAACAATATATTGGCAGGAAAAAGATGGAGGGCGTGATTATAATATTGAAGGCAATTTCGATTGCTCTGAAGCCGTTCAGTGGATGATGCGTGAAGTAGGTCTCGGAGATATATTCGGTGAAGCGACAGAAAAAGTCGCCACACTATACATGATCAGTATTATCGTAAATGTATTCGGGGGTAGCTTTCGGAAGACGGATCCGCGCGCTGGTGATCTCATGTTGTGGAACGGGCATGTGGGTCTAGTCGCTGATGTGCGACATGATGAAGGTGTATTTTTGGTTTCCCATATGGTACCAAGAGGCTCGTCCTTCAATGCGTACAGTTTAGCTGATCTGGAGAACAAGGATAAGCCCAGCGGGGGGAATAGTACAAAGTCACGGGGTGCTCCTGTTTTAAAGAAGAGTAAATTGAAAGGCTTTTGGGCCCCCGAAGACGCAACGCTCCCAATTCCAATTGGGACAGCGACTATCAAAAAGGGAGGGAAGGCATACAAGTATTTCCTACCGGAAGAGAAATCAGCTTATGCCCTTGATAGCTTTTATGAAAAAGGGGAACAAGTGAACCTGCTGAAGAAAAAGGGAGAAATGTGGTTGGTGCAGCGAGTCGGTACCCGTGGAGCAGCGTGGGTTAGAGCTAAGGACATTAAGGAAAACCCGTTCTATGTATCCATGGGAGCACCTCGGCTTCTATGATGTGAGTGAAATTTATCTATGCTACACCTTCTCGACAACCTCCTGCGCGATCTATTCATCGCAGGAATCGACGAAATTAAAGACGCCGGACAGACAGGGTTTCAACCGCCAGACGGCGAGTGGCGCACGCACTTGTCGAAGCTTGGTTCTGTGAATGCGCTCAATATTTATTTGTATGAATTGCGTGAGAATCGCGGTTTGCGGTCCAATGAGAAATTAAGAAGTATCACGAACGGCATGGTGAGCGAAAAGCCCCGGCCGTTCCGTATCGAGTGTCATTATTTCATCACGGCTTGGAGTCCGGCAAACGCAACGCCGCAAATCGAACCGGTTATCGATGAGCACAAATTGCTCTATGCCGCAACCGCCGCTCTGGTCAATAATATGCCGCTCAATCCGGCGAAAATATACTCGAAGGGTGCAAATGAATTCGCCGCATGGCCGGAAGCGTACCGCGAAACGAATTTCCCAACGGAAATTCTGCCCGCGGAAAACGCCAAAACCTACGCCGAGTTCTGGTCGGGCATGGGCGAAGGCGCGCGCTGGAAGCCATTACTGCACTTGGTCGTCACTCTGCCAGTCGAGTTGACGCATGAAGACGCCGCCCATCCAGTAGAATCGAGCGTAATCAAAATGGATTTCAAAACAGAGTCTGCGTAAAAGACCGATTTAAATACGAATCGAACCAAAACCAAAAGGAGAACAAAGATGCCAACCTATCTAGCTCCCGGCGTTTACGTCGAAGAAGTGCCCTCGGCGGTCAAGCCAATCGAGGGCGTCGGTACAAGCACAGCCGGATTCGCGGGTATTGTCGAGGACTCCGTCACATTGTCGGATGAACTGGGCGGAGGCCAGGTTTCTTTTGCTGAGAAAAAAGCAAAACATGTGACATCATGGGACGACTTCAAGGCGACTTTTGGCGATTTTCAAGCGGGGAACGAGACATTAGCCCATGCAGTTTATGGCTTTTTCGATAATGGCGGCACGTCTTGTTATGTTGTTCGTGTTGCCAATAAAGATGCAGAGGCTGCTGAGTATGGAGAAGCGCTGGACACATTCAAAGAGATCGATGAAATTGCCATCGTTGCCATTCCCGGAGCTACCGATGGCGGCGTCCAGAATGCAATTTTGTCCCATTGCACAAATATGGGAGATCGGTTTGCGATTCTCGATGGCAAAGATGAAGTGGACGAAAGTGCGATTGATAAAGCAGCCATTTCTGGCGCCAACTATTCCGACAAAGGTTATGGGGCGCTCTATTTTCCGTGGATCGAGGTGACAAATCCTCTATCCACGGGCGACGACGATAAAACAACTTATGCACCCCCGTCCGGGCATATTGCCGGCATCTATGCCAGTACCGACGCAACTCGCGGCGTACATAAGGCGCCGGCAAATGTCGCTGTACGAGGCGCCTCAGATGTTAAGTACAGATTGGGGAGGGCGAAACAAGAAGAACTGAATCCGGCAGGCGTCAACCTTATTCGCAATTTCAACGGTACGACACGCGTTTGGGGCGCTCGAACATGGTCAGAAGATCCTGAATGGAAATACATTACCGCTCGCAGACTCTTTAATTTTCTGAGCGAATCGATTGACGAGGGCACACGTTGGGTGGTTTTTGAGCCGAATAACCAAAGCTTGTGGCAAAAAATCAGGCGCAACGTTTCTGCATTCCTGACCAACGTCTGGCGCAGCGGTGCGCTTCTCGGCGCATCGCCGGAAGACGCTTTCTATGTGAAATGTGATGCACAGACAAATCCGGAATCGGTTCGCAAAGCCGGACAGGTTGTTACCGAAATCGGCGTTCGGTTGGTCGATCCGGCGGAGTTTGTCATTTTTCGAATTCAACAGTCCGCCGGTTCACCGGCATAATTCAATTGACGCAAATCCACCTTTTTAAAAACGATTTGAACGCTAAAACAGGAGGGCGATATGGCAACGGGAGAAAGGGTTGATCCCTACTTGAATTATAATTTTCTCATCGAGATGGATGGCATCACCCAGGCGGGTTTCAAAGAGTGCAGCGGCCTCGATTCAACCACCGAAATCGTGGAATATCGTGAGGGCGGCGAGAACAGCGCGTCGCGAAAACTCTGGGGCAGAACCAGTTATTCGGACATCACGCTCAAACGCGGTTTGACGGACTCGGATGAACTCTGGCAATGGCGCTCCAAAGTCGTCAGCGGCAAATCTGACCGGCGAAACGGCTCGATTATCGTTCTGGATTCGGAAGGCAAAGAAGCGGTGCGTTGGAATTTCGTTAATGCATGGTTGAGCAAGTGGGAAGGGCCTTCGTTCGACTCAACCGCCAATGACGTCGCCATCGAGACGCTGACGATTGCACACGAAGGTATTCAGCGAGCTTGATGATGTTTCAAAGCGAACACGAATTCACCTTGCCGCTGGGTTACGTCGATGCTGAGGGCAACTTGCACCGCAAAGGCGTGATGCGTCTGGCCACCGCCGCCGATGAGATTCTGCCGCTGAAAGACCCGCGCGTGCAGGCCAATCAGGCTTATCTCATTATCATTCTGCTCGCGCGCGTGGTCATCAAGCTGGGTTCGGTACAGCAGATCAACCCGAAAGTGATTGAAGGACTGTACTCGGCTGACCTGGCTTACTTGCAGGATTTTTACAACCGAATCAACTTGCACGGCAGGGCGACGGCGCAGGCGAAATGCCCGAAATGCGAACATCCCTTTGAATTGGAGCTCAACCAGTCGGGGGAATCGTAGGCTACCCTCTCAAATCGCTCTATGAGGAGGTAGCCTTTGTCGCTTATCATTTTCATTGGCCGATGAGCGAAATTCTTCACCTGGAACACAGACTGCGACTGAACTGGGTGGAGGAAATCTCAAAAATCAATGCGCGGTATAACAAGCGAAAGAATTGAGCTGAAAAAAAATCACGCAAAGACGCGAAGCCGCCAAGGAACGCGCAAAGGTTTTTAAAATTTTCCTTTGCGAAACCTTTGCGTCTCTGCGCCTTTGCGTGAGAAAAAATGATTCACGGTCACCGATGAATGAAAAACAACCGAAAGGCCTTCCCGCCGATGCTGTGGTCGAGACGCTCGGACTGAAGTTATTGCTTTCGATGCAACGGCGGTTCACGTCTCGACGGCAATTCATACCGTGGGACCAGCTCCCTGCGCGGATTGCGACGCAGTACGGGTATTCAGGCGAGTTGCCGTCTTTTACTCGCAAAGAAATCGATCTCACAACCGGCGAGGCTGAGCCGTTCGTTTTTAAAGATGATAATTCTGCCGCCGCAACCGAACGGACACCACCCGAATCACGCAAAGTTCCGCGCACAAAAGTTCACGAAATTATGCATTTTTCGGTTCCGAAACTGATCAGAGAAGTGGCTCCGGTTCATATGATCAATCTTGATCCTAAAACTAAACGCGCCTTGACGCAAACTTTGAACAGACAACTCCTGACTTCTCACAAGATCGATAATGAGAAGCCGATAGCACGGGCGCAAATATCGACGATTGCCGAAACGGAACGGGAAAACGATACGCCTGAAATTCGGCGCTCGACGCATCGTAACATGCAGAGTGAATCAACGCCGGAAATGATGGAGAAAAGTTTTGACCCATCCGACGATTTAAAAAGCGATGCACACGAAATTTCCCTTTCAAAGAAGGATAGAAGAGAAAATAGCGCAAAAGAGAGGGCAATCAAACCAAAACAAAGTTCCGTGACCGAATCGCCTACACATCCTGAAGCAGGATTCTTACCGGATCAAAAAAATAAAACCGTAGAAACTGAAGGCGCTGTCGGCGCAGATCAATCGCTTGGAGCCTCGAAGCTTATTTTTGCAGAAACAGACGAAGAAGCGCCTGAACAGGAACTCATCGAAGACAGGAAAGATTCCGCGAGCGCCATTTCTTCTTCGGAACGATCCGGAGAAGATGATGACGCTACTGAAATTCGTGTTTCCGGTGAATCAGGATCGTCCCGGACGCAGACGTTGGAATATCTTGAAGCGCATCAAGATGTAACAGCGCTGGCAGAACCGCTTAGGCCAAAAACATCGGAACCAGGTCGTCGTTTCGGGCAAGACGCGCCAAAGCCGATGCAATCGCGCAGAAAAGGTGAGCCGATTGTACGCGAAATTCCTCCGGCGATTGTCAATGTTTTTTCACGCTTATGGCAAACCAGGCCGCCCAAAACGCATCTGATCGCGAGTGAAGAAACCGATCAATATTTGCGCGAGAAACATGCAGACGCGATGGCCTGGGCGCCCAATATTTATGTGCGGAAAGAATACGCCAATCTACAAAAACGACGCGATTGGGGCGTGCTGGCGCATGAGATGACGCACGTGGCGCAACAGATGTCTGAAAGTGTTCCTTCCCCGCCGTCTGTAATGGAAAATCGGCGGCAAGAAGATGCCGCCTTAGCGTCTGAAAAATTCGTCCTGCGGAAAGGGCCGTCCGCCGATGTGAGCTATGAATTCCCGGCGACGCCGCAACCCGTCGCGCCGATGCAGCCGATTGTTCAAGCACGCGCCGCAGCTACACCAGTGATGTTTGCTGAAGCTTCACGAGACCTCGCACAAACGCCGTTTGAAAATGTTCGCCAGTCAACAATCGCTCAAACCGGCGGCTTCAACATGGAACGCTTGAAAGATGAAATCTATCGCGATTTGTTGCAGCGATTGAAAAGTGATTTTGAAAGAGGAGCCTAAAGATGCCGCTGGAAAAAGCCACATTGCTGAACACTGTCACCAATGAACAATTCCAGGTGATGTTCAACCCGGAAGAGTATACGCTGGACAAGGGCAATACTTTCGCGGAAATCGGCGTGCCGGGACTGGAATCGCCGCCCTTGCAGTATGTTCGCGGCAATCTGAAAACGCTGAAGATGGACTTGTTTTTTGACGCCTACGAGCTTGAACAGGATGTACGACAATTCACGCGCAAAATTACGGCATTGCTCGAAAAAGACCCGACGCTGAAAGCGCCGCCGATCTTGCTCTTTTCCTGGGGCGGGGTCAATTTCAAATGCGTGCTCGACAGCGTTAGCCAACGCTTCACCATGTTTTTGAGCGAGGGCACGCCGGTTCGCGCCACGCTTTCGGTGACGTTCAAAGAATACGAGCCGGTGCAGATCGAAATCAAACGCGGACTGTTCATCGGCCCGCCGTCGGTGCGCAATTTTCTGGCTGGAGAAACAATCAGCGGAATTGCCGGCGAAGTGCTCGGCGATCCGGCGGCCTGGCGTGAGATTGCGAATTTGAACAACATTGATCACCCCAGAAAAATACCGCCCGGAACAAGCCTGATCATCCCAAAGGCGGCGAGCCTGGTCAGACCGTGAAACGAAAATATCTCATCCCGAACGGTCAGCGATTTTTCAAGCGTCGTTTTTTAGACAAAAGGTCAAAGTTCTTTACTCGAAATTCACGAAACATGTCAATAAATTTTGGTCAAACCTTTTTGGAAATGCTCATAAAAAGTAAAGAAATCGCCACATAATCCGACTATTCGAAAAATTTATTGCCAAAGTAAATGAACAATCCGGCCGAAAAGAAGTGGTTTGGCGAAGACAAAATGATGGAAGACAAAATTATTATTTTGCCTGCCACTATTTTGACTTTGCATCCTTGCGTGAAATTTTAAGGATTATTGAGCTAAAACATGCAGCAATACTACGCCCCGGATTTCGAAGTCAGGATCAGCGGCTTGACCATGGAAGCCGATGTTAAAAAAGCCGTCATCAGCTTAAGCTATGATAATAATCATGATCTGGCCGATAAGTTTGACGTGACGCTGGACAATTCAAATCTGCGATTTACCGATTCGCCTTTGTTCAGCGTCGGCAAAGAAGTGGAAATCCACATGGGCTACGCCGGAAATCTCAAGCCGATGATGCTGGGCGAAATCGTCTCAGTCAACCCCAGCTTCCCGGAATCCGGCGCTCCGACAATTGGGATTACCGGCTATGACAAATCGCACCGGATGCGCAAAAACCACAAAACGCGCTCATTTCTTTTTTCGAACGCATCTCTGATCGCGGCACAGATTGCGGCGGAGCATCTGCTCATACCCGCGGTCGATCCCACACCGGCGGTCTTCGAATCCAAATCGCAGGACTGCCCCGACATGACGCTTTTGAAAGAGTTGGCGCGCCAGACGTTCTTTGAAACTTTTGTGCATTGGGACAAGCTCTATTTTCGCCTGCCGCGCCCGCAAACGGAAGCGGTGCATTTGGAATGGGGCAAAAATCTCAGCTCGTTCTCGCCGAAAATTTCCACCTCCGGGCAAAAGGGATTGATCAAGGTCTCGGATTACAATCAAAAACTGGCGCAAACAATTGTCGGGCTTGTGCCTGTGATCGCGACCGACTTCAATCTCGACGAAATCACCGAAAGGCTTGGTGAATCGTTTCTCGACCAGATTGCCGATTTTGGCATAAAGAACGTCACCAACGTCTCAATCAAATCTTTTCCGGACGCGTTCACATTTGCCAAAGCCATTTTACAGGAATTACTTGAAGGGCTTTTCGAAGGCAGTGGAACATGTATTGGCCTGCCGGAATTGCGCGCCGGGGAAATGGTTGAAATCAGCGGGCTGGGCAAGCGCTTCAGTGGCAAGTACAGGCTGAGAAGCGTCAAGCATAGCATTGACGGCGGCGGCTACCGCACGACTTTTGAAGTGACCCAGCGCAACAGCGACAATATGATGCAGTTCTTCCGAAAAGCGCTGGAAGACGAAGAGTCGCCGAACAAGCAAAAAAAGATGAACGGCAAGGTAATCGGCAAAGTGATCAATAACGTCGATCCAACCGGCCTGGGACAGGTTCAGCTTTCTTTTCCCGGCATCGATGAAAAACTGTTTGCTCCGACCGCGAGAGTCGTTCAGCAGGACATCGGCAACTTCTTCATGCCGGATGTTGGCGAAGATGTCCTGGTCGATTTCGAGAAAGGCGATTTTGACCGGCCGCTGGTCACCGGCGTCGCCTGGAATGTGAAAACCGGTCACCCGGACGGCAAAACGCCGACGAGCTTGAAACAGAAAATCATCCGCAGCCGCAACGGCCACAAACTGGTGCTCAGCGACCTGCCGGGGCAAGGCGGCGTCTCGCTGGAGAGCAGCAGCGGCGTGAAAGTGAATATGACCGATGATCCGGGAAAGCAGGAAGTCACGCTTGAAAACCCCGCAGGCGCCAAAATCAAAATCGATAACCTGGGCGCGATCTCCGCCAACGCCGCGCAAGGCCAAAAAATCACCCTCGACGCGGCTGGCAACAAGGTCGACATCGACAGCGCTACGGGAAACATCGTCATTGAAGGCTCCAGCGGTGCAAAAATCATGATCGACAATGCTGGTAAATTGACGGTTAATACGGTCAGCGATTTAGTGATAGCTTCGCAAGGAAAAGTGCAAATTGGTTCAAGCACGGACATAGCCTTAAGCGCGACAAATAACATCGATCTCACTGCAAAAAATGTCAATGTGACCGTCTCTGGCAAGATGGATGTCAGTTGATGAGAAAAGATGAAATTGGTAGAACACGATTGTTAACAGGAAAATAGGATATTGGAATTTAGTTTAAAGTGTAAAGCAAAGTTTGCGGCAACGCCCTAATGATAGGTCGAATTGAGCAGTAATAAGTTTGGTGCAGTTATGTCGAATGTTTTAACGATGAGTAGTACAGTGCTTTGCGATCAGGGTCCTCATGCAGGCATCGTCGAAATAGATAGTTCAGCAAAACTCTGCGTCGCAGGGAGTAGTGTGCTGACAAAAGAGAGTGTGAATGGGAAGACAGTTACAGCGTGCAAGATTCAAGTGTCAAATACGACTCAACCATGTGTGGAAGTTGAATCGATTTTGGGTAGCGAAACCTCCAAACTTACAGTCGGTGGAAAGCCTGTATTGCTCGAAACGCTTGTAGGCAAAACGGATGGAAAACCCATAGGGAATCTAAACGCGACTGCCAACCAAACTAAACTTACAGCAATTTAAACGCAAAAAATAAAACATGAACACCGACTTCCTCGGCAAAGGCTTGGCCTTACCGATTAAAACCAACGCCCGCGGCGGCATTGAGACCGCGGGACAGCAGGAAAAAATCCGGCAGTCGATTTTGATGATTTTGCGCACCCAGCACGGCGAACGCGTCATGCGGCCAAACTTTGGCGCCAATCTGCGCAGCCTGGTTTTTGCGCCCAACAACGCCGCCACCGCCAGCCTCGCGCGCTACTACGTTGAAGAAGCCCTGCAAACCTGGGAGCCGCGCATTTCCGTGGATGAAGTCACAGTCAAAAACAGTCACGAAGAAGCAAGACTGGATATAGAAGTGCGTTACCGCATCAAATCGACCAACGAACCGGGCAACCTTGTTTATCCGTTTTATCTGCAACAAACCTGACCCGGCTCAAAAAAACAAAATCATTTTGACTCCCATTATTTGGATTTTAAAAAGCTCCGACTTCCAAAATTATGAGTAAAGTGAGCAAAGCATGACCAAAGCCCGGCTAAAATCCCCCAATCTCGACGACCGCACGTGGCAAGACCTCGTCGATCAGGCAAAAAAGCTGATCCCGAAATACACCAAGGAATGGACCGACCACAATCCGTCCGATCCGGGCATTGTGCTCATCGAGCTTTTTGCTTGGCTGATGGAACAGGCCATTTACCGCCTCAACCGCGTGCCGAAAAAGTACAAAATCGAGTTTCTGAAACTTATGGGCATTGTCCGCCGACCGCCCAATCCGGCGCACGTCGATGTAAAGTTCCAGATTTCCGGTGATCACCCTGTAGAAATTCCAAAAGGCACGCAAGTCTCCACGCCGCCTCAGGGCGAACGCGACGGCATTGTCTTCGAGACCGACCGCAAGTTTACGGCCATGCCGCTTTCCGCCTGCGTGCTTGTCGATGTGAACGCCAAAACATATCAAAACCTTTCCGCAGCGCTGCTCCAAAACGCCGACGAAACCGTTGAGATCAACATGAACCCCGGCGCGCCCAAAATGCTCGTTATTGGCGTCGCACTCAGCGAAGCTGTGGAAACGCCTCTTACGATCACGTTGGACGTAACCAAACGCCGCGAATCAGACGTCCCGCAATGGAAATATTCTGCAGGAGAAGCCAAGAACCGAACCTTCGCCCTGCTTGAAAATGTGCGCAGCGAAACTTTGGGCAGACTGAGCGAAAACCGCTTCGGCTTCGACCAGCCGGGACGGGTCGAATTCAGTGCTGACAAAACAAAGTGGAAAAAACAAACACTCAAGGATCATAACTGGAAGCCGGCAACGGACGATGACAAATTAGAAGACCCGCTTTTCTGGATCGCCATCGATTTCAAAGAAGCGCTGATTGCCCGAGGCGGCGACATCAATTTTAAGATTCGCGCGATCGCCGGAGATACGATTTCCGCGCACAACACGATGACTGTAGAAAACGAAACTTTGGGCGTGAGCAATGGCGAAGCGCGGCAAATTTTTCAACTTCGCAATCAACCCCTGTTTCAGGAAGCATGGGAAGATGATCAACTAAACCATGTAAAAATCGTGGTTAAATCCTCAACAGGCGAAGAAAATGAGTGGAAATGCGTGGATGGCTTTTCAGCGGTAGTTGGGGGCGAGCGCGAATTTCTGTGCGATCCCGTCACTGGAGAAATTCGTTTTGGCGGGCAAACCAGCAGTAGCAGCACGACAGGTTCCGGAAGCGGTTTGGCGCCGGAAACCGAAAACACGACGACTAAACAATTCGGCAAAATTCCGCCGGAAGGCAGCCGGATTATTGCCAAGCGTTATCGCTACGTTCCCAACGGCGCCGACGCCAATGTTTCCAAAGGAAAAATTACAATTCTACGCAAGCCGGGACCGAACATGGCCGGCGTGAGCAATGAAAAACCGGCGCGCGGCGGAACCGATTGGGAATCACAAGAACAAGCGCTCCAGCGCGGGCCCGAAGCGCTCAAGAACCGCAACCGTGCCGTAACAATCGAAGACTATGAGCGTCTGGCAAAGCTCGCCAGCACGGAAATCGCCATTGTGCGCTGCCTGGGGCCAAAATGGAATCCCAAAAAGAATACGTATGTAATAACTCCGATAGATCGAACTCCTGGCAAGGTCAACCTTATTGTGGCGCCGGCGGCATCTATTGAAGAAAGACAACCATTTCCTACGGAAGCGTTGAAAACGGACTTGTTGTTCTATTTTGTACCCCGGAAAGTGGTGACGAGTGAGTTATTTGTCCATAACCCCCTCTTTGTAGAAATTTTTGTGGATTGTGAAATAATCATCCCCGATGGACACGATAAAATACAAATGGAAAAAGTAGTCAAGAACGAACTTTTTCATTTTTTCCATCCGGTCGACCAGAGCGGCTTGGTTGCAAAAACCTGGGAGTTCGGAGAGAACGTCTACTTACCGGACGTTTTTGAGGTTGTCAGGCGAATCCCCAACGTTCTTTATGTCAAAAAGTTCTTGGTGAAACCAGCCAATGAACGCCCCGAAGAACTGCTGCCAACAGAAGTGCGGGTTCCCATAGATGACCATGAACTGGTCTGTGCGGCTCCGATCGAATCATTTAATGTAACTGTCGTTGATTGATTTAATTATGGCTGTAAATGAACGCTTTCTCGACTATCTGCCCGATTTGTTCCAAGACGCCGCAACTGCGGACGGCGAGACGCCATTCATCGAGCAATTCCTGAAAATCTTCGAGACGCTCTTCTTCAACTTTGAAAAGGAAATCGATCAATTGCCCTGGTTATTTGACGCCTGGGCTGTTCAACGAGATTTTCTACCTTGGTTGGCGGGTTGGTTCGCTTTCGATCTCGATAGTGACTGGCCCGAAGACTTGCAGCGGTTTCTCACCAGTCATATAAACCGGATTTACGCGGAACGCGGCACTGTCGAAGGTCTTGAATTTATACTCAATTCCTATCCACGTTTTAGGAATGTGAAAATTCATGAAAAATCTGATGATTTAAATGCACATGAGTTTAAAGTTACGTGGGAATCACTTGCCAAACCAGATGAGAATGATAAATACAAATATGTGAAAATTGATATAATCAAGATGCATCGCGTTCTCGACCAGATTAAGCCTGCGCACACTTTTTATGATATCGAATTCCCACATCCGTTGCCGAATTTTGAATAGTTTACTGGACCTCAATTTATGTGCTTAGAAGTTTGCATGACCGACTGCCTAATGGGTTCGTCTCTCATGCATTCGATTTTTAATTTTAACTTTCAGAGGAACCCATGCCAAAGTTCAACCGCGTCCATTATTATGAAAACTTTCCCGCTGAATGGGATGATCACGCTCATGATCAGAGCTATCATCAGGAAATGCGGCTTTTGCACAACCGCGGCCTGCATACCTGGGGCGTCATCTTCGGGCTGAACGTACAAAAGGAAAACAACGAAGACGTCAAAATCACGCCAGGACTGGCGATGGACAACTCCGGCCAGGAACTGGAACTCGAAGCACCGGAACTGTTGGAGTTGGCTGAACTTGCCGACGGTCATCATTTTGTCACGATCAGCTATGACGAAACTTACGAACCGGAAGATGAAGACTTGCCGACTTTCATTCATCGGGTGATCGAAGGCAACAAGATCGAACTCATATCTGCAAGCGAGATTGCCGAGCATATAGGCAAAAAGATCATTCTAGCGCGCGTGCTGCTCAAGGAGGGCAAGATCGAGCGTCTCGATGATGGCGAAGCGCCGCATGTGCGCCGCATGTCCGGGGCGACGGGTTATGGCTATTTCGACCGGGTTGGCGTGGGGACGATGGAGCCGGGGGCGAGTCTGCACCTCAACGGCCCGTTGAACAACACGCCGGATGCGAACCCAACCTTCAAGCTGACCAGCGCTCCGGGAACCGGGACGACGATGACGATGGGTTTGCGCTATGGCGATCAGGATAACGCCTGGATAAACGGCTACGGATCATTGGTTTTGCAGCCGGACGGCGGTAAAGTGGGCATTGGCGCAGAAACGCCGGATTCAACTTTAGAAGTGCATTCACAAGATGATCATGCGCTAAGATTGAGACGCAAAACATGGACGGAAGGCGATCATTTCGGCGTCAATACCGAAGGCAATCCGGGGAGTTCGTTTTTGTCTTTTTCCTTCAATGAAGTGACGAACCGAAGTTTGGTTATCCATTCAAGCGGCAACATCGGCGTTGGTACACCGAACCCTGGCGAAAAATTGACGGTTGTTGACAATGGTTCGGGACGGCCCGCAGCATTTATCGACCAAAACGGCGACGGCTGGGGCCTTCGCGTCGCGACTTCCGGCACTGGAACAACACCAATTTTTCGCGCTGAAGCGCCGCAGAATGAGGTCAGGATGATTGTAAACGCGGACGGCAATGTCGGCATTGGCACAACCGCACCAAACGCTAAAATTCACGTTCACCGATCAGATAATAAAGAAGAAGTCGCTCATTTTGAATCCAATGACAATCTGCGCGTTCTGCTCAAAGGCGGGGAAAAGAAGCATCAGTTTTTTCGCTTTTATGAGACTGATCATGGGCGTTGGGAAGTTGGCAACAGCAGTGCGGCGGAAAACAAGTTTTATTTCAATCCCAAAGTTGCACACGGTATTTCAGGCTCGGCATTGGTTATCCAGCAAGACGGCAATATCGGCATTGGAACAGCATCACCAACACAATTCGGAGGAGCAGGTGTTACCTTAGATGTTCATGGCGGCATTCGTTCCGAGTATGGCATGGGCGTCGAGCGGACGGATAACTATGCTGGTCTTTCATGGACGGGGAATAATAAAACTGATGAATGGTACCTTGGGGTCGCAGGAGATTCCGCCAAATCCAGTATTCTTCATAACAACTCGGAAAAATTAACCATTCAGGCTGACGGCAATGTCGGTATCCGCACAACGCAACCGCGCACGCCGCTTCACATCGCCGGACATCTGACTATAGATACGGGCAGCCATGCCTACCTTTACACGGGAACCGGCAAAAAAGAACTCAACCGTTACTTGGGGTTGCTCAATTCTCCGGATTCCGCTTCCGCCTCAGGATTGAAAGTCGGCGGCGTTCTTATATCCGATAGTTTTGCCTACGCAAACCCCGGCAAAAACGATTTGGTTGTGAAAGGCAAAATCGGCGTTGGCACTGCATCCCCGGCGGCGAAGTTGCATATAGCCGGTAAACTCAAGCTCGATATAGGGGAAGGCTTGGAGTTTCTTGGAGACAACGATTATTTTGGAGCCGCTAAGGATGCACGCGTTTTTAGAATGATCGACACCAATGGCGGCGGCGGAGTTGTCGACGGCGGCATCGCTATCGAAGGATTCACCCCAGCGGACGGCGTTAGAAAACCGATTCTGGCTATACGGGGCGGCGGCAATGTCGGCGTCGGCGTCGTCAGTCCGAATGCGAAATTATCTGTTGACGGCGACATAGCTCTCGCCTACGGGGCTAGTTTGAAAACAATGGGTATGGATGCGAACTTAATCCTCAAAACAGGTTGGAACAAGCAAGTCGGCGACTTTCTTAGCTTACATGTGCCGGGCAACGGTCAATTACCGGGTAGTGAAGCGAAGATGCTCATCACCGAGCACGGACAGGTCGGTATCGGCACAACATCGCCAAGCGCACAATTGGATATTAAAGCCGGTACGACTGCATGGAGGGGATGGTATGAAGCAATCAGATTGAGCCAGGATGCGCACTCCGCCATTACCCACCCCGGCAGTGGGTTGATGTTTGGATTACATAGTGGTAAAAACCGAGCCTTCTATTTCGGGGATGAGAAGAGTAATAAATATCATATGCAATTGAATGCGGATTCTGGCGTGCTTCAAGTCAATGGTGCGCTACAAGTTAGCGGAAACGCCAATATCAACGGTGCAATTTTATGCTCCAAAGGAGCTCTTCGCGATAGCGGCGGTGGTTGGGTGCGTACTTATGAAAATACCGGCTGGTATAACCAAACACATGGCGGGGGGTGGCATATGACGGATTCTACCTGGATTCGTAGTTACAACGGCAAAAGTATTTATCAAAACACAGGCATCTTACGAACTGATGGTGAACTTCAAGTCGGCCCAAACGGGAACCGCTTTGTGGTCAATGGAGGAGGTAAAGTCGGTATAGGCACGAGCGCCCCTAAGGACAAATTAGACGTTCACGGTACTTTGAGATTCAATGGGAATGTCGCCACAAGATTATATGGCGCTAAGCGAACAGAGCGAGACGCACTGGTTTTACGTGGCAACTGGCACGAACTGGAAGTGAAAGGACGTGTAATCGACTGGACAGGCAGCAATTTGCATATCGGATATGACAACGATCATACGAACCACTACATTGAAATTGGCAGAAAAGTAGGATTTACCAAATTCATGTCGGGCGGCGGCGCATCCGAAACTATGCGCATAACTGGCGGGAAAGTCGGCATTGGAACCAATGCCCCTGATTCTAAATTCCATGTCAAAACCAGTAGTTCCTCTTGGCAAAGTCATTTTGTTCTCGAAGGCAAGGACAGCGGCTCGGATTGGAATATTTTAGTTGATAGCGGATTGTCAGGGACATTAAAAAATGCATTACGCTTCAAATACAATGCGGGTTCAGAAGCGCTTGCTTTGAGCATGGATGGCAAGGTTGGTATAGGCAGGCTTCCCGGAAATGCGAAACTGAGCGTATCCGGGAATGCTTATTTTTCGGAACAAATCGAAACATCATCAGACATCAAAGTTCATGGGGCCATTGTGGCGCCTGAAGGGGTTCTGCGAGATAATGGCGGCGGATGGATTCGTACTTATGGAAGTACAGGGTGGTATAGCCAAACCTATGGCGGTGGATGGCGTATGACGGATTCTACCTGGATTCGTACCTATGGTAATAAGAATATTTATCAGAACACAGGAGTTCTGCGGACTGATGGGGAATTACAAGTTGGATCGAGTGGGAACCGTTTTCGAGTAAGAACGAACGGCAATGTTGGTATTGGAGTATCCGCCCCGAATGTCAGGCTGCATGTCAATGGCGATCTCAGGCTTCAGAACACAAATAGCGATGGCAAAAATCCTCCTATGAAAGGCACGGAATTTTTGATCAATTGGAATAAAAGCGGCGGTAAGGGTGAGACCTGCTTTTGGACGCATAGAGGTGCTGGATGGGTTGGCGGCTTTGATTTCTGGCATAGCGGTCATTCACAACCGATTTTCGAGATTAGAGGCGACGGCAAAATAAAAGTGAAAGGCGGTACCGTGCATAATTCCGATATCCGAGAAAAACGCAACATCAAGCCTCTGAAATCAGCTCTACAAAAAGTTCTTCAGCTGCGCGGCGTTAGTTTCAATTGGAAAGAGGCTGTCCAGCGAAGTGATGGCGCCCAGCTTGGAGTTATCGCACAGGAAGTCGAAAAGATCATTCCTTCTTTGGTTGAGAAAGATCGGCATGACGAAAATGCAGCGCTATCCGTTAATTACAATGGCTTGATTCCCTTACTGATCGAAGCTATCAAAGAACAGCAAAAAATCATCGACGAAATTCGAACTGCAAAGACCGTGTGAATAAGGCTTGTCACTGTTACTCTTAAACTTCTGATTTATTGAATTAAACCCTTGGGAGGAACCCATGCCAAAGTTCAACCGCGTCCATTATTATGAAAACTTTCCCGCTGAATGGGATGATCACGCTCATGATCAGAGCTATCATCAGGAAATGCGGCTTTTGCACAACCGCGGCCTGCATACCTGGGGCGTCATCTTCGGGCTGAACGTACAAAAGGAAAACAACGAAGACGTCAAAATCACGCCAGGACTGGCGATGGACAACTCCGGCCAGGAACTGGAACTCGAAGCACCGGAACTGTTGGAGTTGGCTGAACTTGCCGACGGTCATCATTTTGTCACGATCAGCTATGACGAAACTTACGAACCGGAAGATGAAGACTTGCCGACTTTCATTCATCGGGTGATCGAAGGCAACAAGATCGAACTCATATCTGCAAGCGAGATTGCCGAGCATATAGGCAAAAAGATCATTCTAGCGCGCGTGCTGCTCAAGGAGGGCAAGATCGAGCGTCTCGATGATGGCGAAGCGCCGCATGTGCGCCGCATGTCCGGGGCGACGGGTTATGGCTATTTCGACCGGGTTGGCGTGGGGACGATGGAGCCGGGGGCGAGTCTGCACCTCAACGGCCCGTTGAACAACACGCCGGAGGCGAACCCAACCTTCAAGATGACCAGCGCTCCGGGAACGGGGACGACGATGACCATGGGTTTGCGCTACAAAGATCAGGACAACGCCTGGATAAACGGCTACGGTTCGCTGGTTTTACAGCCGGACGGCGGTAATGTGGGGATTGGAACGACTGCGCCGAGAGCAAAATTGCATGTCGACGGCGACATTTGGACGGGGGCGGATGATTCGGAAGCAAAGGGGGTGATTGCTCATGGGAAAGACGGCGGTTTTGTTCAGACAAAATTCGGCGGCAATTTCGGCGTTCGCTTGAAAGCCATTGGCAACAGCACCGGAGCTTTGCAATGGTACCAGGACTCCGATTGGCATGATGGGATCACCTTGAAAAGGGGCAATGTTGGCATTGGGACGACCGCGCCAAAAGAAAAACTAACAATCGTCGATAATGCCCCAAAACAACCTGCTGTTTTCATTGACCAGAACCATGCTGAGGGCTGGGGCTTGCGCGTTGCTACGTCGGCCAGCGGCACTACGCCAATTTTTCAGGCGGAAGCGCCACAAAACAAGGTAAGAATGAGCGTAAATGCGAATGGAAATGTGGGCATCGGGGTAACAGAGCCAAACCACAGGCTTCACGTTCGCAGGTTAGATAAAAAAGAAGAAGTCGCGCATTTCGAATCTGATGGCAATCTGCGCGTCCAGCTCAAGGGCGGAGAAAAGTTGCATCAGTTTTTTCGATTTTATGAGACTAAGCATGGGCGTTGGGAAGTTGGAAACAGCAGCCAGGCGGGGAACAAGTTTTATTTCAATCCCAAAGTTGCTCACGGCGTCTCAGGATCAGCGGTGGTTATTCAGCAGGACGGTAATGTCGGGATTGGAATGCACGAGCCGCAAGCTCAACTCATCGTGGGCGCTCATTTTGGCGCCAGCATCTCCGGTTCTTCAAGCGGACGCGGGGTTTTCGGATCGAATCTAGCGGTTATGCAAAGCGGGGAGAATCGCCATAAGTTATTCACGCCCTATACGCATGACAAAGATTACGGCTATTCCGGCATGGTATCCCAGTGGGGAAGAATAGATTTCTTTGCGCAAGGAGGAAACACAAAGTCCGGGGAGGTTGTCGCGCCAGCGGCAAGAATGGTGATCCAAAAAGACGGCAATGTTGGCATTGGCACATATACGCCGGGCGCAAAGCTCGATATAGAAGGCAACGCTTTTCTCGGCTATGAACATAGCATCTCGGATTTCGGCGCGCCATTGAAATCCGGTTTTTACCAAAGCCACAACCAGAAAGAACCCGGCGACGTTCCTGACAATAGCCACGAGTGGAGCCACTTGATTACGGCGAGACACTCCAATATCGAGAACAACCATCAACTACAAATTGCCGCTTCATATGCGGTCAATGACAGGCTGTTTTTCAGAAAAGTAGCGGCAAAAAAGGAAAGCAGCAATCCTGCCTGGCATGAAGTTGCAACACGGGGCGCAAACAGCTTTTCCGGCAATCAATCCTTCCATGACAATGTTGCCATTGGGAAAGCTGGCAAGGGGGCGAGTTTATCCGTCGCTCAGGGCAAAATCAACGACATGTCGATTATTCTGAACGGCACGGGGAACAAGTGGAATATGGGATTGGTCGCCCAATTGAGCAGCGGCGGGTACAACCCTATTTCTTTAAACGGCAACACGGGCATAATCTTTTCAAACGGCAAACCTGATTCAAAGACGGATTTTGTTATTGCGCCATGGAGCAACACAAAATCAGGACTAAAGATTTCTTCCGACGGCAAAGTTGGTATCGGGACGTCAACACCCGGCGCGACACTGGATGTCAGCGGCAGCGGCGCCAGTCAGTGTTGCGCACCGGTTCCACCAACAATCTCACTGGCGGAAGATTCTATTAGAGTCAATAGGCAGGCATGGCTGCAATTTCATAATCATGGTGAAGCGGAAGCATATATTCGTTTGGCCGGCGGCGGCGAAGCAGGCAGCGGCAGAGAAGGACAGCGTCGTATCGAAATCGGAGACAATCAGGGCGCCAAAGCAAGCCTGACGGTTACAGGTAGTATTGGCATCGGTACGACAGCACCGGAAGCAAGACTGCATGTTGAGAGTAATCGCGCAGATATTCGGATCCGCAATACCAACAAAGATGAATACGCGTTTTTGAGTATTCAAGGCCCGAAAGGACAAAAAGGCAATTATTGGGATATCGCACAAAAAGGCGATTACCATCTTCTTGAATTTCGTCCAAGGGGCGGAGCGCCGCGCATGGTTATCAGGCAGGACGGCAACGTCGGCGTAGGTACAATAACGCCCGGCGCCGTATTGGATGTGAGTGGCAGCGGCGCGAGTCAGTGTTGCGCACCGGTCAAGCCAACCATGTCACTTGCGGAAGATTCTGGCGGAGTCAATAGACAAGCCTGGCTGCAATTTCATAATACCGGTGAATCGGAAGCATATATCCGCTTAGCCGGCGGCGGCAAGGCGGGCAGTGGAAGAGAAGGGCAGCGCCGCATCGAAATCGGCGACAACCAAGGCGCCAAAGCGGGCTTGACGGTAACGGGCAATGTCGGTATTGGCACAACCGCACCGGCGACGAAGCTTCATGTTCAAAATGATGCTGCAGGCGTTTTCCTAACCACGGATTCACCAAAAGACGCTGGGTGGAATGCGATCCGCTATCATGTTGGCGGCGATTGGAAATTCGACAATGGTACCACGGCGCATGGTAACCAATGGTATGTTTGGTCCTCCAAATCGGAACTGGCGTTAACGATTGATCACGCGAGCGGAAATACCGGCTTTGGCGGCGGGCCGAATGACTTTAAACTAAACATTGGCAAAACGGGCGGCCAAAAGGCGCTGCACATTGCCAGCGATTTTGGCCTGCGCGGCGACGACAGACTAAACCTGATCAAATTCGGAACTGACGGCGATTACCAGTTTTTGCACAAGGCAAAAGGCGCGATGGGGCGAAACACCTTAGCGATGCATGTTTGGGATCAGGACGCATTCGGCGTTTATTCCACGGGTTGGAAGCCCCTGCTAGAAGTCGCGGGCGGCAGCGGAGACACCTACTGTGTTGGAAGAATAGGTACCAACGGGTATAAACCGGATGCCGGTTATCCCTCCGGTTGGGGCGGCGGCGTTCATACCTGGGATGTTTATGCGGAAGGTAGCATCGCTTGCGGCGTAGGCGGCGGAATCAGCGCATTTATGAACAGAGACGGACACGCAGCTTTTACAAAAGTCATGCACGGCTCCAAGCCTGTGGTCGGCTATTTGGAAGACGGGAAGCCAATTTATGCGAAAAGATTATCTGGGACATTTCCCTGGATAGATCTGGGAGTGGATCCCAAGCTAACTATTGCACACGGGATTTCAAAAGCTCACAGTGATAAAAGAATCTTTTCTGTCATACCTAATTTATTTATATCGGATCGAACTATTTTCAGAGAAAGAAACGACATTTACACGATACGATGGAACGATTCGAATATTGAACTTATATCCAATTGGCGTTTTTCAGGTCAGGCAGTTTATGTAACGATCTTATATTCTTAAGTTATTGAGGCAAGCATGCAAGAAAGTGGATTCTATTCTGTTTTTATTGAAAGCACTGGACAAGTTGTTGCTTTTCACAATTTGCCTTTAGAACAGGTTGACGCAAAAACCCAAAAGGTCGCTTTCACCTGTGAAGGCGTTTCTCATATTGTCGTTAACGACAAGCTCGGCAAATTCCAGGGTAAAGAGAGCCAGTATCGCATTCTGAAAGGCAAGTTGAGAAAAAAAGTCGCCAAAAAGATCAAGCAAGAGGAATTGGAATCAGCGCTCGCGAGCCTAAAGGTTCAGGTCACTGAGGCTATTTCAGCCCAATTCGATGTTAATTATGAGCTCAAAGTCACCAAAGATTACATGGAATGGCTGAAAGACGGGCAGCCGCCGGATGATGAGCGCGAGAAGAAATTCACCGCCATGCAGGAAAAAATCAATGCAGTCAAAAAAGAATTCGCGCAAAAGAAAGCCGAGTTCCAAAAGCAGCTTGCGGAATTAGAAAAGCCAAAAGCGCGAAAATCTAAATCGGCGGCTCAGTTGGGGAAATAAATTATTCACGCAGAGACGCAAAGACTCGCAAAGAAATTCTTTTAGAAAAACTTTGCGTGGCCTTTGCGGCTTCGCGTCTTTGCGTGAATAAACTTTTGAGCAACTTTTTCTCACGCAAAGGCGCAGAGACGCCAAGGTTTCGCAAAGAAATTCTTTTAGAAAAACTTTGCGTGTTCCTTTGCGGCTTCACGTCTTTGCGTGAATATTTTTGCTCGTGCAAAGACGCTTATGAAGCTTTCGATTTGCATCGTTTGAAGGCCGGGAGAATGATCAAGATTTTGCCATAGCCTCCGCAGCTGTGTAGGCTTCGGCAATTGTTTCAGGAATCGTTGGCTTTGCGGCGGCTACGGTTTTTCCGGGCAGGTGTTTGTGATTTGGAAAGGTCGGCAAGTTGGGGAAATGCGGCGCGTTGTCATAGCGAAAGATCAACGCTTGTTTCGCATCTTGAAAGTGGTGACGATAGCCCGGCGTTTCAACTTTTTCGTTCGCAACGACGACGGCTTCATTAATCTCAAGCAAACAGCCATTCGAAAAACGCAGTCTCATGCGCACATTCAAACGCTCGAATGAAAGAATCTCTTCAACATACTTCTCGATATGAACATTCGTGAGCGTACGTACAATGCTCTCGATGTCGTCGAGATATTTTTGCAGCGCGCTATGCAACACGTCGCAGCGAGGCTTCCAATTCGGTTTTCAGATCGACAAAATGCCGGTAATCGTTAGACCACTCCACGAAATCGATGCTGTCATCCAATTTTCCTTTGGCGTACTGATCGAAGAAATCCTCGGAGTTTATTTTGTGGCGCAACTCAAATACATTCAGGCGTTTTGCCAAAGCGACCAGGGCTTCAATCGGAGAATCGTATTCTATACGTTGTTTCGCCATGTTAAACTTCTCCTGTATTCAACGTCAAGTCATCTTTTTCGAGCAAATTTAAGCCGTTTGCTAAGTAAAAGATAACATAATGAGTCGAAGATTGCAATTGAGATGATTTTTTGGGGTAAGATAAGGATACACGAAAAGGCGGGAAATTCTTGCTAATTAAATTGAGTAAGTTTGAAAACGTCGATATAAACTTCTTTGCCGCTTATTAGCGCCGCGAACAAGATATTGGAATCCAAAACGACTTTCATTGTACCGGGTCTTGCTTATACTGCTCCCACGCGGACGCACGAATTTTCTCGACTTGCTGAAAGTAGGCTTTTTCATCGAGGTCTTTCAGACTGCCTGATATTTGTTGAAAAGACTGCTTTATTTTGAGCCATTTGAGCGTTTTGCCAAACTCATGTTGAATGGTTTCTTTGCCGAATGCCAGCAAATCTTTTTCAGGGACGTCAATTGTTAATTCCATAATCTTTTCCTTTCGCATGGGTTCGTTTCACGTTGTCTTGTATGCTCAAAATAATACAATAAGTTGGACATTGCAATTTCTAACTTTTGGATCGAAACAGTCTATCCGGTTAAAGATTTCACGCAAAGGCGCAGAGATGCAAAGATTATTTTTTGAGAAACTTTGCATTTTTGTGGGAGGGCAAATAAAACTGCTGTTATTCCGGCGGATGCCAGCCGACTTTTACCCAGCGGCGTCTGGCGTAAACGATGATGTCTCGGTTGAGTTTTAGCGCTTCAACGGTTGCGCGTCCCGTTGCGGTCTTTCCAATAATTTGAAGACCGTCCCGGCCCCATTCAAAATGCTCCCGCCAGCTTTGGGCGCGGGGATTGAATAGCGGGACGTTTTCGTTTGAAATCGGATCGTAAGCATGAGTTTGAGCAGCTTTGAATTCATTGCAGGGACGGCAAGCGACGCAAAGATTGCTTTCCTTATCATCACCGCCCATTACGCGCGGTATGATGTGATCGAGCGTCAGGCTGATTCCGGTGAGTCTTTCGGAAGTTTGGCAGTAACGGCAGCGATAATCCGCTTGAGCGGCAAGTCCGCGGCGCAGTTTGGCGAGGCTTTCCGACGAAGTCATTGCGGCACGGGAAGTTCCGTAAGGGCGGGGAGGGCGTAGCCGCGCCATTTAAGCAGGGCGTAAGCGTGGGCTTTTTTCAGTGTGAGAAGTTCGCTCTCCCGTCGCAGGGCGCTCAATTGCGCGCGCTCGTTTTGTGTTAAAGTTCCTGAGCTGTTCTTTTCTAACAGTTGGTCGTATCGTCGGCGCTTTGCCGCGGGAATTGTTTTACGTGCGAGTTCCAAAAGAGCTTCGTCGTTGAGCAGCGCAAGAGCGTCCAGTTTCTTTTGCAAATCGGGCGGTAAATCGTCGCTCAAAGGACTGGCGGCGGCAAGGACGTCCGCAAGCACTTGCTCAACCGGTTTGGACGTCACATCGGCGGTTTGCCGCGCCAGGCGGTAAAGGGAAGGCGGCACTTGCAGGGTTATGCTCACACTCATGTTACAACTCGTCTGTTTTTGTTATGGCTTGCTTTAAACACAAAAAGATAACACCCGGATACGTGTATTGCAAGTTGATCCTGTTGCAGGAAGTCCGACGACGAACTTTTGGATGAATACAGGCAATAAATCGTTTACGCAAAGGCAGAGTCGCGAAGGTTTCGCAAAGTTCTTCCAAAAACTCGCAACGAGCGTTTCGCAAAGTTCTTCCAAAACGCTCGTTGCGAGTTTTTGCGGCTTTGCGTGAGATAATTCGATTTTCATAACACCTCACTTTTCAAGGAGAAAATTAAAATGAAATCCAAACTCGAAGAACGTTTGAACGCGCTGAAACAAGAATTCCAGGCCGGTCAAAAAATGCTCGCGGATTTGCAGCAAAAGCAAGCCAACCTACAAGAAACCCTGTTGCGCATCAGCGGCGCAATTCAGGTTTTAGAAGAGACGCTGACCAGTGAAAATGGCGTTGCCGAACAAACGGGTCAAGAAGCTTTGAAAAAGACTCCAGTCGAAGACGGCAAGTAATCTAAACCAAAGAAATGAGTTTTTCAGCTTTTCATCGTCTGCGATTACGACCTGCTCCATTGAATTCTCAACAAATCGAGGACATGCTTTCGATTTTTCTTTCATTGTAAAATACAAAGTACTCCGATTCTGAAAAAAGTAGTTGGTTCAATCATATAGTGTTTTAAGCTGTCATTGGTTGTGGTGAATATTCAGTTTTATTGAGGCGTCGCATGAATGTAAAATGTCCCAAATTCCTATTTGTATACATGTTGTCTTTGATGTATCCAGCCGCCAGAATTCAGGCACAAGATACTCCCACCAAAGCCAAAGATCAACTTTGTATCGAATTGATCCAGGAAGCTCGAAGTATTATTTCTACAGATCCTACTCGGGCCAGTGAATTACTTGAGAAGGCCATTGATGAATGTTCGAGAGCAAAAGCGATTGATGTGAGAGACCAAGAAGCATTAAGATGGCAAATCGCTTTGATAAATCTCAAAAGAGCCGAAAGTACACAGAACAAATGCCAGAAATATGAATTAGGTGATTTAGCAGTTCAGTATTGGTTAGAATATATCAGTTGGTACGAGGCGTTGCCAAGCGATTTGCGTGATACGCTAAAGCCCAGATATGATAGAATTCAAAGTGCAATACGTTTTCTAGGCAATTCAATTATTGCACGCGGTTCGCCGTCTGGCTGTCCAGGCAAAACTGAAGGAATTAAGGACCTTTTTTCAATTTATATGGAAATTCCTGTCGTGTACATCAGTTCTCGAACTGTTAAATTTTGGAAAGAGTGGTTGTGGAAATGTCCTAGCTGGGTGGAGGGGGCGTCAAAATCGTACTCAGAGTTGCGTAAAAAGTTCTGTGAGGGCACTTTAGAGTGCGCGGAAGAATGGCTAACATACAATGATTTTTTAAAGACTTGGCTTGATACGAAAGGAAGCTGGTTAGAAAAAGGCAGACCGAGAGACCGAAATATTGATTTAAGCAAAGCGACAATTAATTCGACAAAGCGTGAACTTGAGAGACTTAAAAATGCACTTAGTTGTGAAAAACAATAATAAAAGAAGACTTGATAGCTTTATCATAATGTTTTTTGGAGCGACCTTGGTTCATTTTAGTCTCGCAATTGATTGTGTTTTAGGTCAAGAGAATTCTCAAGAGTCGCAGGAACAAATCGATCCCAATTTAGAATCGCCTTTAGCGATTACTATTGAAACGCTACAAACGAGTAAGGTCATAACTGCGCCTTTATCTGTGATAATTACGATTGAGAACCGGACGGACAAAGCATTTAAGATTGAAGAAATTGCCCTCAAACCGCCTAATTCCCTAAGACTTATACGGCAATATGACGATAGCATCTCCTGTTTGGCACAAAAGCTTGAGCCAAACGGTTCTATTCGCTGTATTAAGGAAATTCAAGAAGTGGGTCTTTGGCAAGAGCTTTCCACTTTCCGTACACTTTTGTTTGTACCAGGCGAATACTCGTTGATAACCTTTATAAAGTATCGAGAGGATATACCCAATAAACCTCTCAGGGTTGAATATAGAACCCAGAATATAAATTTAGAACCGCCGTTAAGTGCGTTGTTGCGCGGGGGCGTAATGGGCGCTTTTTTACTCGCGATATTCAGAATTTCGTACAGTTGGCGAAATGTCAAACTTGGGGGCGGAAAGGAACGAACATTACAAAAAGGATCGCTTACAATGATTGTTGACGGATTTGCGATTTTCTGCTCTGGATCCATCGTGTCAATCGTCACAATCTTGATGACTCGACGACTGAGTAATTTAAATCTACCTATCTCCCTTCATGTAGAAGATTTCTTAGGCGGCGCTGTTATTGGATTGTTGTCAGTACCTCTCGGTGATTTTCTTTTTAGTAAATTTGTGAAAAAGACTTCTGTAGAAGAACGCCAAATAGCGCCTGAGATAGGCGTTGGTGAACCTGATCTCGAATAAATTAGGGCAACATACTCAAAAGCGTTACATATCCTGCCGGTATTAATAGCCAATAGTGATCGTGTTATATTCAGGATTGAGTGAGGAAAGAATTTGGGGCATCTTCGCCTGGGAAATCTTCCCAAAACAGAGAGCTGGCAAACTGTCGTCGGGCTTGTTGCCAACGGTTCGTCGGCGTCAGAAATCGCCGCCGCCGTTCTTGACGCTTCAAAAAAAGGGTTAAGACAAGCCCCTGACGATCCCGCCTTTGTTCACGCCTTCTGGCTGCTCACACAAATTCCCGCCGCCGCCCACGAGAAAAACTTCGCCAGCGCGCTTAGAAGTCTTGATCTTGCCGTTTCAGATTCGCCCTCTTTATTGGAAATCGTTTCCGCATTTTCAAACATTGTCGATCAGAAAAACAAAGAATATGGTCGGCGCAACGATTTGAGCGAAATCGCCCAACTCGCCGCGGCGGAGAGCTTGACCGCAGTCGCGGGCGCAAAAACAGACAGTCTATTCGGTGTTTCCGCTGAAAGCGTTCAGGGTGCGTTTAAGGGGTTTTCATACAAGAAGCAATTCAGCCACATTGCTCACGATTTCTTTTCTCGTGTGACCAAACGTTATTTGACCTATTACTTGAGCCGGGAACTCTCGAATCACGTCGGGCCGGGAAAACGCTTTGCGAATATCGATAAGCATGGCGAATTCAAAAAAGCGCTCGAAGTGCATTGCCGCCAAACGGCGCGGATTATGGAAGAATTTGCCGGCGGCTGGTTTTCCAAGAACACTTTCGAAGGCGGTATCGATCATCAGAGCGCAAAAGGATTTGTCTATTTCGCGCTGAAGAAAATCAGAAGTGAGTTGACACGGCGGGGGCGGGTCAATGGGACGTGAGCGTATATTTTATTGCAGCGGCGTGGAACCGGCCGGCTCATTTCAGGATGACAGCGTCGTTCGCCTCAATCTGCACGGCAAAAATCCGAATGTTTTCCTGTTGACCCATGATTTGAGCAAACGCCTGGCAAGTCGAATTTCAAGCATTTTTACTGATTTACTCGAGATCGCGGCTTATGTGTATTCCGCGGATCAGAGCTTCACGCGCGGCGGATCGACTTCTCCCGGCATCGGCGGAAACTGGCGGCGCTCCTTCGCGTTTCACCTGCCTGTTCGAAATCCGGGTTTTTGGTCATCTTCCGAGATTTATCCCGCCTTAATTGACGCATTGGAATTTCTCTCTGATGACAATTATGTTTTTCAATTCTCCAAACTTGAAAAAGTGGAAACGCCGGGACAATCTTTCGCTTTTGGACAGGAAGAGATTATTGGCGCGAAACCCAACGCGGTTATTATGTTTTCCGGCGGGCTCGATTCTTTGGGCGGCGCGATAGAAGAATGCGTGAACAATCATAAAAACACACTTTTGGTTACGCACACGTCAACGCCAAAATCTATTGGTGTCAGAAGAGAGCTTGTTCACGATCTGAAAACATATTGCAAGCCAGCGACTGTTTTTCATGTGCCCATTTGGGTCAATAAAGACAAGAATTTGGGACGGGAGCACACGCAAAGAACACGCTCGTTTCTCTATGCTGTTTTAGGTGCGACGGTCGCACACGCTTTCAAACTGTCCACGCTAAAGTTTTATGAAAACGGCGTCACGAGCATCAATTTACCGATCTCGGAACAACTTGTCGGTTCGCGCGCCAGCCGAACGACGCACCCGAAAGCGTTGAGTGCCTTTTCTGACTTTTTTAGTCTTGTGACAAACGAGAGGTTTACAATCGAAAATCCGTTTATGTGGAAAACGAAAACCGATGTGGTCGATTTTATAGGCGATTCGGGCTGCCGGGAATTGATTAAGCATACCATAAGTTGCAGCCGCACATGGGAGAGGACGAAAGCCCATTCGCACTGCGGAAAATGCTCGCAATGTATTGATCGCCGTTTTGCCGCTTTGGCAAGCCGGTATGCTGAAGACGATCCCGATGAAATCTACAATGTTGATTTGCTAACCGGAAAGAGAGAAAATACGGAGCAAATCACCTTGCTCGAATCTTATGTTCGCACGGCAAAAGAGCTTTCGATGATTTCAGATTTCAACTTTTTTACCAAATTTGGCGAGGCGAGCAGAGTCATCCAGTTCCTGGATGGAACGCCGGATCAGGTTGGAAGCGATATTTTTGAGCTTCATCAGCGTCACGGCCAACAAATCCAGGAAGTTCTTGAAGGGGCGGTGAAGAACCACGCGCGCGATATTATTTTGGACGACTTGCCTTTGAATTGCCTGATACGACTGTGCCTGCCAAAAGAGAAGGCGTCGCTATCAGAAGCCCCGGATGAAGTGTTAAACCAGTCGATTTTTAGGAGAGATGGTCAGAAATGGACGCTGCGATTTGAAAACAAAACAATCAACATGGAGCATAGTATTGGTCTGGAGTACATCGCTTTTCTGTTGAAAAAGCCGCTCAGGAAAGAAGTTCATGTACTCACTGTTTATCAAGAAGTACATGGATCAATTTTTAGCGGTCGTCAAACGGGATTTCAAACGGACAAAAAGTCGCTTTCTGAGTTCGGGATGCGTGTTGGAGATGATGACCTGCCTGATTTTCTTATATCGAAGGAAGGTGCGGAAAACTTGAAAAAAGAACTTATGGATTTGGAAGAGGAAATACAAGAAACCGAGGAGAATAATGATGTCGGAAAATTGGATGGATTAAAATTTCAGAAAGAGCGGATTGTCGCATATTTGAAATCCGCCCTTACAGAAAAAGGTCGACCTCGAAAGGTATCAAGCACACAGGAGCGAATCCGCAAAAGTGTAAGTCGCGCAATTTCGAGATCAATTACAAAGATTTCATCGTATCACGACATATTGGCGAGACATTTAAGGTCAAGTATTCAAACCGGCCGGACTCTCGTTTATAACCCTGACAATCCATTTGAGTGGCACACCGATTAGATTTTTCAAAAAAGTTTAAATTGCTACACGGTTTGTAGCATTGCTACACGAAATGTAGCGCCTTTCTCATCGAAGGCGCTACCCAGCCCAAAATCTCAACAATCTGTTGCAAGTCCGCTTGCACAATCAATAACCCCCGAAAAATGCTTCTATGGGTAGAGCCTTTCGGGGGTTTTTATTTTGAAGGCTTACATCATGGCTGGCAATACTACGAATCTGATCGATCAAACAGTGCTTTTTTGGAGAAAATACGGCGACTTTGAACCGACGAAAGAAGACGCTCGCGTCATCGTAGAAAATATCTGTGGTTTTTTTAAAGTGTTGGCGGAGTGGGACCGAACTGATTCATGCACAAGGGACCGCGATAAAAAAGGAAACGGGGGCGCGGCATGAGTTACTCAGTATCTCAGATTCTTCGCGATCAATATAACATCTCAGGTCGCCCAGGTAAAAAAGTTGAGTGTCCGTTTTGCGGTAAAAAGAAGTTTTCGATAAAGAGCGATGACGCCATCGGCAAATGTTTTCATCCCGCTTGCGGGAAACATATTCGCACACAAACGGGGAGGGCGCATATCCCGGGAAATTCCACTGCAACCCTGCAACCCACGGGCGGTTGTACACTTGACGACTATTCCGCGAAGAAAAAACTTCCGGTCAAATTCTTACAAAAACTGGGGACGACTCAGATCAAGTACATGGGAAAACCTGCGGTGCGAATACCATATTACAATGAATCAGGAGAAGAGACCGCCGTCAGATTTCGCACGGGATTAACCAGGTCTGCCGACGATGACAATCGATTTCGTTGGAAAAAAGGCTCGAAGCTGTCGCTGTACGGATTATGGAAAATGGCTGATGCTAAACGCACCGGGTATATCGTACTCTGTGAAGGAGAGAGTGATACACAAACATTGTGGCTGCACAATATTCCGGCTATTGGTCTTCCGGGCGCCAATACTTGGCAGGAGCCGTGGGGGAAATATTTTGACGGCATCGAAAAAATCTATGTGATCATAGAGCCCGACAGTGGCGGTGATGCGGTCGTCGAGTGGATCACGAAATCGTCTATTCGGAATCACATCTGGCTCATTCAGTTCGAAAACGCTAAAGACGTCTCAGAACTCCATATGGCGAACCCTGAAAATTTTGCAAACGCCTGGGAAGCGGCCATTAAAATCGCAGCACCGTGGTCTGAAATTGAACAACGCGAGAGAGAAGAAAAAATACAGGCGCTTTGGCATCAATGCCGGCATCTGGCGGAAGCTGATTCCATTCTCGGTTTATTGACTGACGTTCTCAGCAAAATCGGAATGGTGGGAGAATCCCGTCATGCTAAACTTCTTTATTTGGCCGTTACCAGCCGATTTCTTCAGAGGCCTGTTTCAGTTTCTGTCAAAGGCCCGAGCTCTGGAGGCAAATCCTATCTTGTAGACCGTGTGCTCAAATTATTTCCTGACAGTGCTTTTTATGCTTTGAGCGGGATGAGTGAACGTGCATTGGCCTATTCGACGGAGCCGCTTGAGCATCGTTTCCTCGTCATTTATGAAGCTGCGGGAATGAAAGGTGAATTTGCGACGTACTTGATCAGATCATTGTTGAGCGAGGGGCGGGTTCGTTACGAGACGGTGGAAAAGACGTCAAAAGGATTGAGAGCCAGGATGATCGTTCGTGAAGGGCCAACCGGGTTGATTGTCACGACGACTGCCGTTCGCCTGCATCCTGAAAATGAGACGCGATTTCTTACCGTAAATGTCACGGATACGCCGGATCATACGAGGGAAATTTTATTCGCGCTGGCGGAAGAGCGAAAAGAGAGTTACGATCTTACACCCTGGGTTGCTTTTCAGGAATGGCTTGAATTGGCAGAGCATAAAGTAAAAATTCCATATGCGCGCGATCTTGCCGCCTTGATCCCGCCGGTTGCATTGAGGCTGCGTCGCGACTTTTCATTGCTTTTGAACCTGATAAAGTCTCACGCTTTACTCCATCAGGTCAACCGAGAACGTAATGAAGATGGAGACATTATCGCGACTTTCCAGGATTATACATCTGTTCGTGAATTGATTGTCAACATACTCGCGGAAGGCATTGAAGTCTCGGTTTCCGCAACGGTCAGAGAGACAGTAGAAGCGGTGCAAGAACTCATCGAGCATAAAGAAGATTCCGTCACCATTAAAGCGTTATCCCAAAAGCTGTCTTTAGATAAATCAACAACCCTGCGACGAACTCACGTCGCCATTGAGCATGGCTATTTGAAGAATCTTGAAAGTCGCAAAGGCCGAGCTGCACAATTAGTGATCGGCGACCCTCTACCTGAAAAATCAAGTCTCTTGCCTACTGTTGAACAGCTTAAGGGTTGCAGGGTTGCAAACGAAACCGGAAGGTACAAACCCCCTCCTGCGAAAATCACTCGTGTCGGTAGTAAAAAAACGAATCATCAGGTCGAAATCACGACTTTGCCTGATAAGTATGAAACGTGGCCGGATAAATGGCGGGAAGCGTATAACGAACGCGCCGCAATCCTGGAATTTGATGGCGGGTATGAGCGTATGAAGGCTGAAAAATTGGCTAAAGAATTTGTTCGGAATTCTTACTGTCGCGTGAGCGACGCCGAATAGCCGTGACAAAATTCTGTTTTGGGTGAACTTTGCAAGACAATGTAGCAAATTTTTAGCTGAATTTTTGCGACCACATTGTTATATTTGTAACGCGGTTTTTTAAAATGGAGGAGAAAACTCATGACAAAAAAAGCATCCAAAAGAACAAGAGAAAGAATGATTCATGTGCGCCTCCCAGAAGACGTGCATAAGAAGTTAAAATTATACGTCATCGAGCAGGATACGACTATTCAAGAATGGGTCTCCAGCCTTATAACGACTGAGCTTTTGAAACAAAGGAAATAGGCTTATGAAGAATTCGAGTAGCGCATTACAGCGTCCAAACGCGGTGATTTATGCTCGCGTATCATCAAAAGAGCAGGAAAAAGAAGGTTATTCAATCCCTTCGCAATTAAAACTGCTTAACTCATATGCGACTGAAAAGGGCTTCATCATCGCTCAGAAGTACGTCGATGTCGAAACTGCCAAGCGATCTGGACGAACAAATTTCTCAGCTATGGTGAATTATCTCCGAAAACAAATCAGGAACAAGAGTATAGCCGAGCCTTGCAGAACCATTCTGGTTGAGAAGACGGACAGGCTATACAGAAATCTGAAAGATTGGGTGACGCTTGACGAGTTGGATTTAGAAATTCATTTCGTGAAAGAGAATTGCATTCTTTCGAACGATTCACGTTCATCGGAAAAGCTGATTCACGGCATCAAAGTACTGATGGCGAAAAACTATATTGACAATCTTTCAGAAGAGACCAAGAAAGGAATGCTTGAAAAAGCGCAACAAGGCATTTATCCCGGTCACGCACCGCTTGGTTACATCAATGTCACATGCAACGGCAAGCGTATCATTCAACCTGATCCTGCTGTTGCTCCCATGATCAGAAAACTCTTCGAGTGGTATGCAACCGGTAATTACTCGCTGAAGCAAGTGACCCATAAGGCCGTTGCGGCAGGCATGACTTATCGAAATACGGATAAGACGGTTCACAAAAGTATCGTGCATAAAATTTTGAAGAATCCGATTTATCACGGAGAATTTAAGTGGACGGGCAAGCTTTATGAAGGCGTGCATGAGCCGATCATTCAGAAAGAACTATTCGAGAAAGTTCAAAATGTGTTGGAGATCAAGGGACGACGGAAGACCCGACAACAGAAGCATCGTTGGGCTTTTCAGGGCCTTGTAAGTTGCGGTCATTGCGGCTGCACACTGACGGCTGAAATTCAGAAAAAGAAGTACATTTACTATCATTGCACAGGCAGTAAAGGCAAATGTCCGGAAAAGTTTGTTCGTGAAGAGGAGTTGGCAAGGCAATTTGCACAGGCATTACGGGCTATCAGAATGGATGCCGAAGTTTTGGATTGGGTTGTAACAGCCTTAAAAGAAAGTCATAAGGATGAGAAAAAATTTCACGACGAGATGATCGAAAAACTGCAACTAAGATACAAGCTGCTTCAAAATCGCGTTGACGCGATGTATGTCGACAAACTTGATGGCAATATCACGCAGGAATTTTTCAAAAGCAAAAGCGAAGAATGGAGAGTGGAGCAAGCCAAAATCCTTCAAAAAATTGCAAAATATGAAAACGCCAACAAATCCTATCTCGATGATGGCGCTCAAATTCTAGAATTGTCTCAAAAAGCCGTACAATTATACGAAAAACAGGAAATGGAGGAGAAACGAAAGCTGTTAAATTTTGTATTCTCGAACTCGCTGTGGAAGCATGGCAAGCTGATCCCCACATACACACAACCATTTGATATTCTTGCGGTTACGAACAGAGAATATCAAACAAAAAAGGCCAGCCTTCCGAAAAAAGCTGACCCACGTCCTATTATGCTCCCGAGGTAGGACTCGAACCTACAACCTAGTGGTTAACAGCCACCCGCTCTGCCGGTTGAGCTACTCGGGAATTTCGAGAGCCTAAATATAAACTTTTGCCCAACAATGTCAACAAAATCTTTCAACGTAATAGTTAACGCAAAAAATGCAAAACTATTAAGGGAATCACCTCAAAAAAATTTGTCAAAAAGTTTATGTTAAGAATCATTATCCATTATTATTTAGCAGCAAATCCGAATAACTCATATAGAATCAATTCAATGCAAACGATAAATAAAACTATAAATCGGGGCGACTGGGGGGATCGCCCTGTTTATAGTTGCATAAATTGACTACATTGAGATTACCTTTTTGCCAAGCGATGTTTTGAAATGAAGTCGCTGCTTCACGTGATGTTGAATTGCAATTAATGCACACTTCCTACCCCATCGTGCTGCTATGATCACTGATTTCTCCAAATTCGACAACAATAGTCTCATTCAGTATTGCATTCAAAACAAAGATTCCGCTCCCGCATGGAACGAGTTTGTCTCACGCTATGACAAGACCATCAAGGTTAATGTCAAGCGTGAATGTATTCGCAAGCATATCGAAAAATCAGAATTGAACTTTGAAGACGTTTTTGAAGATTTGGTGCAGGACGTTTATGTCAAACTAGTGGCAAACGAATTTCGCGCCTTGAGATCATTCAGGGGCCAAAACGACAATTCTATTCACGCGTATCTGACGATGATTGCGATGAATTGCGTGCGTAATTATCACACCAGGACAAAGCGAAAAAGCAATCTGCCTGTGACAGATTCAATTTTTGCGCCGTTGGGCCGTTTTGGGAATAAGGAGTTTTTTTACATTATAGACGTTGCGCAGTCATTTTCATGCGACTTGCAGAACGAATTGCAAGTTCAGCAACTCAAAGAGGAAATCGAACTTATTCTTGAAAAGGCTGTGAGTGAAAAATCACAAAGTCGAGACAAGCTTTTGTTTAAGTTAAGCGTTTTTTATGGTTTTACCGCGAAAGAGATCGCAGAGCAAAAACAGTTCGATCTTTCAGCGAAACGTATCGGGAATATCGTCACGCGGCTAAAAAACATCGTTAAAAACGAACTCTCCGCTTCGGAAAAAAGGTATTAAAATCACACTCACTTGAAAGCCCGAACATGAGCGTACAATTTCGTATTTTTAACGACGAAGCGATTCTGCTTGCTAGAGTAGAATCGCTTTTTATTTTGATGCAAATGTCACTTATAAGGATTGTGGATGGCACGTTAAGGAGACTTTCCTTTGATTCCTAACTAACAAACTGCTTCTTGCTCAAAACGATGCTCATCATGATCGATGCGAATCGGCTCTACGGGAAATTGAATGTTATATCTTGGGTCGTGCGCATCGTTTACGCTCTTCTCACCTTCCACCCGTTTTTAGCTTTCCAATACCAACCACGATCAAATTCGTTCAGGACAATCAAATTTCATGTTCTTGGGGGACAACCACGTTTCACAACTTGCTCGCCTTACCAAGGAGGTGAATAATGAAAACGCTCAGTGCTTTTGGTGCAAAACTCCGCACAATCCCGCTCATCGGCATTTGTATTTTAGCGGTCTTTGGCGGAATCGTCTCGGCGCATTCCCAAACAAGCAAACAAGCGATTAAACTTGAGGACTATTACGCCATTGAGCGCGTAAGCTCCCCCGCTATTTCCCCCGACGGTAAACGCGTCGCTTATGTTAAAACCAGAATTCTCGAAGCGGAAAATAGAAGACGTTCTGAAATTTGGCTTGCGCCAGTAGACGGCTCTCACTCCCCGATACGCCTCACCACCCCGGCATTTAACGCCGTCAATCCCAGATGGAGCCCGGACGGCGTTCTGCTCGCGTTCGAATCAACAAGAAAAGTCGACGGGAGTGCTGAGCAGAGCAAAACAAAATATTGGTTCCTTAAAATGGACGGCACGCCGGGCGAAGCGTACCAGATTCCCGGCCTTGAAGGCGCCCCGATTTTTAGCCCCGATAACAAATGGATTGCGTTTACAAAACGCCTGGAACCTCAACGAGCATTCCCAAAAACTGAACGAGAAAAACTGTTGGCTTCGCGATTTGAAGGACGCATTTATGATTGGATGAACTTCCGGTTTGACCGCAGAGGATATTTAAACGATCCGCGCGACCCGGACGCGACGCCGTCCCTGGAAGTTTTTCTTTTACCCAGAGCAGGCGGCGAAGCGCGACGGTTGACGGAAATGGGCGTCGACGTTCGAGGCGTTACATGGCAACCTAGCAGCACCGCCTTAGCTTTCACGGCGGACGTGTATCAGCGCGATGAATTGTCTTATGAGCGAGCTGACTTGTGGATGGTCGATATAAACGGAAAAGTGCACAGATTAACGGAGGACGCTTACCACTACTTCAATCCGGCATGGTCGCCCGACGGCACGGCAATCGCGGTTTTGGGGTATGAAAGCTTAAACGAAATCATTGCTCGAAAACAAAACTACGGCTCACCAACCGACGTTTTTTGGCTTTCCGCGGGCGGTGGCGGCCCTGATAACATGACGGCCGATTGGGATTTGATTCCATCCAACCCAGTCTGGCGTTCCGACGGCAGGCAAATTCTATTTTCAGCAGTAACAAAAGGCAATCGACATTTGTTTAGCGTTCCGACGGGCGGCGGAGAGATTCAGCAACTTACCGAAGGCGAAAGGTGGTTGTCCGACTTCAGCTTTGCGAGCGAATATCCTAGAATGGCTTACCAGGCAACGACCCCAGAAAGTCCGGGCGAAATCAAATCCGCGAATCTTGACGGCTCCTTCGAAGCGAAGATCACAAACAACAACGCCGAATTTCTGGGCAACCGAGAGATCGGCAAAGTGCGTCAAATCGAGTTTAAGAGCAAGGATGGTACAAAAATCCAGGGCTGGCTGCATTTCCCGCCGGATTACAGTCAGCTAGGCGGCCCATACCCGATGATCCTCCAAATCCACGGCGGACCACACGGCGCTTACGGCAACAACTTCAATTTTCAAAGACATCTCTATGCCGCGTCCGGGTACGTGATTCTCTACATCAATCCGCGCGCCTCCGTCGGTTATGGCGAAAAGTTTCGCTGGGCTACGTGGGGCGGGTGGGGCAAGCTTGATTATGAAGACTTGATGGCCGGCGTCGATCATGTTTTAAAAAGCTATCCGGTTGACGCGAATCGCTTGGGCGTGACGGGATATTCTTACGGCGGATTCATGACCAATTGGATTATCACCCAAACGCGCCGATTCAAGGCAGCCGTCGCAGGCGCATCGATTTCCAATTGGATCAGTGATTATGGCGTGGCGGACATTCCGCGCACAAAGGAAAGTGAATTTTTCGGCCCGCCCTGGGAAAAGCAAGGCCGCGAATTGCTCTTGAAATACTCGCCAATTATTTACGCCGGAAACGTGGCCACGCCGACCCTATTCATTCACGGCGAGGCCGATTTGCGCGTTCCGATTGAAGAAGCCGAGCAAATGTACGTCGCCCTGAAAAAGAATCGCGTTCCGGCCCGCTTTGTACGCTATCCCGACATGTACCACGGCGGCTGGACGCCCTGGAACATGGTGCATCGCTATGACCAGGAATTGAAGTGGTGGCGAAAATACATTTCGCCAATTCACAGTTTTCCCGCCGAGTAGGCGTTCAAAAAAAGTTGCTTCTTCTGCGAATCCGCTGTGTTCTTTGCAGAAAGTTAAGTATAGTTCGGTTGAACATTCATTGCGTGCGCCTGGTCTTTCTTTTAGTTTGCGTATGCGCCGTCATGAATAACTTTCTTATTTTTAAGGAGGACTTATGCTCAGAAAGAACAAAGTTTTAGTCGCAACACTAACCCTAGCCGTTGCTGGAATTGCTCTGACGATCGATCAGGCAAGCGCACGCCGTCATCCGCACTTGCAAAAAACAGTGACGACCAAAGTCGGCGACGTTGAAACAAAGCTGTCTTATTTTACTGCTCCGGCCAACATGGAGCACATTGAAAACGTGAAAAAAGGCGCTTTCAATCCAAGCTTTTGCACTGTTGAATTCTCTGCTGACATTACTGTCGGCGACGCAACGATAGCCGCAGGCAGCTACACCGTCGGCGCCATCATGAACGGAGAAAATGATTGGAGCCTCGCGCTTTATCCGGGGCGTCCGGCGCGCGGGCAAGAGCCTGACATGTCAAAAGTCATCAAGCTCGATTCTTTGTTCGAAAAGACGGAACAAGGCTCAGCGCACATCTACTTTGACATCATGCCCGGGCACGGTTCGCAAGAAGGCAAAGCCACTCTCATTTGGCACTACGGCAACTACTATCTCTCCGGCACGCTTTCATAATTTGAAAAATTCTCCTCCGCGCTCTTCAAAAATCGCGGGGGAGAATTTTGATTTTCACCCCTCCGTCAAAACCTGCACATGTCATTCAGTAGGATTCTATTTTGAACACGAGTGAAAAAATATTCTCTTATCATGCCATCGACGAGGCCCAGGCTCTAACCACAGTTTAAACAACGATCCCGCCTCGAATCTAAATGATGGATCGCAGAACAAATTCTAACCAATGTTAAGGAGACAACTTCATGAAAAGACGCAAATTTATGAAGCTTGCCGGGCTTGGCGCTGGCGGCGCTATGCTCACAATCCCATTGTACGGCAACCCTGTCTCCGCATTCGGTGCGCTTTCGCCGATACCATCCGGCGACAAAAAAGCGTTGGCGGACGTCGCGCTTCAAGCCGCACGCAGCGCCGGGGCTTCCTACGCCGATGTTCGAATCGGGCGCTATCTCAACCAGCGGATTTTTACCCGGGAAAACAAAGTCCAAAACATTGTGAATACGGAATCTTTCGGCGTTGGCGTTCGCGTGATTGCGAAAGGGACCTGGGGCTTTTCCGCGACTGATAACGTAACGACCGAAGGAATCGCCCAAGCGGCGAAACAAGCGGCGGCCATCGCCAAAGCCAACGCTACGATCCAGGATGAACCGGTTCAACTCGCCAAAGAAAAAGGCTACGGCGAAGTTTCCTGGAAAACGCCGATTCAAAAAAACGCCTTCGAAGTCCCCATTTCTGAAAAAGTGGATTTGCTGCTGGAAGCCAATCATATGGCAATGGAAAACGGCGCCAATTTCGTCAATTCGCAGCTTTTCCTGGTGAATGAACAAAAGTATTTCGCCTCGACCGAAGGCACCTACTGCGATCAAGACCTGCATCGTATTTGGTGTCCGTTCACTGTAACGGCCATCGACAAATCGACCGGCAAATTCAAGACGCGCAATTCTTTCTGCGCGCCAATCGGCTTGGGCTACGAATATATGGAGCCGAAAGCATCGTCAAAATACGCAACCGGCGGCGACGTGACCGCGCACTACGGTCTCAACTACGACATTTTGGAAGACGCGGCTTTGGCCGCCAAACAAGCGCAGGAAAAGCTCAAGGCGAAATCCGTTGAGCCGGGAAAATACGATCTAGTTCTCGACCCGACGCACCTGTTTTTGACCATTCATGAATCTGTTGGGCACCCGCTTGAATTGGATCGCGTTTTGGGTTATGAAGCCAATTACGCAGGCACCAGCTTCGCGACGTTGGACAAGTGGGAATCCAAATCTTTTCAATACGGCAGCGACATTGTCAACTTTTTTGCCGACAAAACGCAGCACGGCTCCCTCGGCGCAAACGGCTGGGACGACGAGGGCGTGAAATGCAAACGCTGGGATTTGGTTAAGGACGGCATTTTGGTTAATTATCAGGCGATCCGTGATCAGGCGCACATTATTGGCGAAGAAGCATCTCATGGCTGCTGCTACGCCGATGATTGGAGCTCAGTGCAATTTCAAAGAATGCCGAACGTTTCTTTAGCGGCGGGTAAACAAAAACTTTCCGTGGCCGATATGATCAAGGACGTGGAGAAAGGCATTTATATTCATGGGCGCGGCTCGTACTCAATCGACCAACAGCGCTACAATTTTCAGTTCGGCGGGCAGCTTTTTTATGAAATAAAGGACGGCAAAATCGTCGGTATGCTCGATGACGTCGCCTACCAGTCAAACACGCAAGAATTCTGGAATTCCTGCACCGCCATTTGTGACGAGAGCGATTACCGTCTCGGCGGCTCGTTCTTCGACGGCAAAGGTCAGCCCGGACAAATCAGCGCCGTCTCGCACGGCTGCGCCACCACACGCTTTAATGACGTGAACGTGATCAATACAGGCAGGAATTTGGGGTAGTGATCAGTATTTAGTAAATAGTGGTTAGTCTTTGGTCGTCACTATTACCAATCACTAATAACTATTCACTAAAAATAAAGCCTCTCCCTAAAACCAGCGGGAGAGGCTTTTTTCGGATGGATACGCGGGGAAGTCTTTGAGTCAGTGATTAGTAAAAAGTGATGAGTAGTCAGAAATCACTAACATCTAATCACTCTTTACTAATTACTGTTTGCCAGTATAAACACTATCCACCACCGACTTTTCCAAATAAATCAACTTCATCACCGGCACTTCTTCCGGGACTTTGTTTTCCGGCGGCGGATTGTAATCCATCAAGCGTGGATCATAGCCCCAAATTTCAATCGAAGCCACGTCCTGATTTTGCTCGAGATGGATTTTGATCGGCTTGCCCTTATAATTTCGGCGCAATCCGCGCAACAACGACGCGAAGATGCCGCCCATAGCGCGCACGGAATCCGGCGCATTCTCAAACTGATCTGGCGGATCGCTGGCGTGCGCCGTGAAGCGGATGTTGCCGCCAAAATTCCAGGTGTTCATGAATTTTTGCGCCTTTGCACTTGGCGTGGTCAAATAAACTTTTCCGCCCGGAAACGTCCGCGCCAAATCGCCCTGTCCAAAACCGTCGCCGTTGATGTCGTACACGATGATGTAGGAAATATTGTCCTCGGGAATCATGAAATCGTCGATGAACATGCGCAGCAAGCGTTGATCAGTAATTTTGGCGTACTGCACTTCGCGCTGATCGACCTCGACGGCCTTATTCTGCGCCGACAAAGCGCCGACGCTGACCATCAAGCCAATAAATATTGAAATAAAAATCCTTCTCATTCTGCTCTCCAAAAGTTATTGCCTGATTTTGAAATTTGGATGTTGTTTTTTGGAATTTGCCAGAGTCTAGTCCGTCTGCGGTGCGTCGCACGCCTTCCATTTGGTAAAATAGGTTCGCGCTTCGTCGAATTTCCCGGCGCTCTTGTGCGCTTTTACCATGAGCGAAAAAACCTCGCAAATTTCTTCTTCTGAAAGCACGCCCTGCCCGACCTCAAGCGCCTTCTTGCCGTACGTAATCGCCTGCTCCGGCGTATTCCAAACCAGAGTGATCGTTTCGCGCAACGCCTTCGCCATTTGATCCCAGTCGAAAGAAACGGACTTTGAAAAGTATGCCAGCGCCACTTTTTTCTCATCCTTGTTGCGGCTCTCGACGCCCAAACTAAAAAGCATGGCGCCGTAAGCGTTCAGGTAGGCTTGCACAGTTTCATCCGGCTGGGCTTTTTGCTCGGGAGTCAGCGCTTCGTAAAGCGCGCGCATTCGCTCGACGGCTTTTTCTTTTTTTCCTGTAAATTCAAACTCCATCACCGCCAATTTATGATGCACTGATAACTTGGCTTTGCGCGTTTTAAGATGCGGGATAATCCCCATGCACGCCTTCGACACGGCGGCGTAGCTTTTTTGTCCTTCCAGCTTCAAAATTTCGTCCCAGGCTTCCGACGCACGAATATTGCCGCCGTCCCAATTGATCCATTTGAGATAATTATCAACGTCCGTTTTTTCCTGCTCGCTGCGCGCCAATCGCTTCGCCGTTTGAAAGCTTTTCACGGCGCCGGGCGCGTTGTGCAAGCGGGCAAAAGCGTCGCCCTGCATGTAGGCGTAAAAAAAGAGCATCGATGTATCCGGCGGCGTGTCAAAGCTTGTCTTGACGACAACATTTTGCGCTCGGCGGAAGTTGATCAAAGCCTGATCGAACACTTTCATCGCCATGTAATTTTCGCCGAGCAGACGATACAATTCATGCTCGCCTTTTTCGAGACGAACCAGGCGTTCCAGGACTTCGACGGCGCGCTCGTAGTTCTTTTCTTCATCAAAATAATGCTGCAAAGCATAGTAATTCATCGCTAGCAAGACGCGCGCGTCGCGATTGAACGGATCGAGGCGAACGGCGTTTTCCAAGTGCTGTTGCGCCTGGTAGCATTGCGCCTTGGCCGCTTTCAACATTTTTTGATTTTGCCCGTTACTGGTCGCGTCGCGCCACTTGGTCAACGCTTCAGCGCCCGCAGCCAATTCTCGGTCGAAAGCCTGTTGTTGCGCCCCTGAAAGTGCTCCGCGCTGCACGCTTTGGTCAAGATATTTCCAAAATTCGTCAACTTTGTTGTACCGCTTGCGACCGACAGCCAACTGTTGCACCGCCTGCCGTTCGCGCTGCTTCGAGACAAAGTTGCTGTCAGCGTTGCGAAACGCCTTTGCCGCCGTCATCCGATCCACGCCCGCCGGAGCACGCATCGTTTCTCTCGCCGCCGTTTTTTTGCCGCCCGAAGACGCGCACCCCATAATGGCCGTCATTGCCAGACAAGCCCAGATTCCGGAACGTCCTTTTCCACACATAATCTCACCCTTTTTTCAGTCATTAGTGATTAGTTTTTAGTCATTAGAAACTATTGACTAATGACTCATCACTGATTACTTACATTTTCGCTCTTTCAATTTCCCACCAACCCCAGAAAATATCGTAAAAAGCATCCGCCTTGCCCGCCGGGGCGCTGCGGGAGCTGATCAAAGATTTAATCGCGGAAGCTTCGCGAATCACGCCGCCGCTTGTCAGAAAATTGCTGGCTTCGCTAATGCCCGCGTCTTTCAAAAGCGTGTATTCGTTGTTCTCGACCATGCAAATGCGCAGCAAAAGCTCCTTTTCATTACACGAGAGAAACATGGTAAAACTGCGCCCGTTCATCGTCACGTTGACCGCCGAAGACAAGTCAGCGCCTTCCTTGTGGCCCATTTCGTAGCCGACCAACAGCGGAATTTTCCCCGGATGTGCTTTCATCCATTTGATTAGGTCATGAATATCGATGGCCGCTTCTTCACCGTCTCCGGCGCCGCCGGGGATGGAAATCGATGCGCCTCCACCGCCGCCTCCGGTTGAGCGCGTCGCACGACCATTGCCTGCGCCGCCCGCCAAGCCGCTCGAAACGCCTTGCACCGTTCCCGCCTGACTGCTGCCGCCGCCAACCGCGACCGACGCACTTTGGCTCGCACTCGGCGCGCCCCGCCGGCCGCCGGAAATATTCGTCGGACGACTGCTCAAATGCGCGCTCAAATTGGCGCTGGAAACGTCACTGCGCGTTGATTTTGTTAAAGTCGTGTTCATCGACGTCACTTGCGCCTCGGCCTGCCGCGTTTGCCGCATGGTCGTCGTTGTGCGCGTCACCTTCATCTGCGTGAAGCTTTTCACAAGAGAAGAAATATCCGCCGTTTGCACTTTCGGCTTGGCCTGCTCCTGCTGTTTGGCGGGGTTTTTCTGCGCCTGCTTTGAATTCGTCGGCGGCCCGGCGGCTTTGCGCTTCTTGGGCTTCTCGTTTTTCTGTTTCAACTTGGGCCGCACCTTTGGCGGACGTTCGCGCAATTCGATGCGCACGATTTCTTCTTCTTCGGGATCACGCTGGAAACCGAAAAGCTGCGTTAGAATAAAAACCAACAAAAGAAACAGCAGCGTCGCGACGATGGAGGTTGTTTTCAGATTGTCGCGATTCTTGATGTAGTCACGGAAGTTTGTCATAATTCAGGCTCTTGTCGATTTCGTTGCGCTCGCAAATGTCCAGAACATGCACGAGATTTTGCATGATCCCGGACTTGTGCGATTCAATGTTCATCATCAGTTTTTGACCCCGGTTTTCGTATTGCCGGTTTTTGCTGACCAGCACGCTCTCAAGCTCGTCTACGCCGCGCATGGTTTTCCGACGGCCGTTTTCCTTTAATTCGTAGCGATCTCCGAAAATGACCAAAGACGCTTCCTTAATCTCAGTCTTTTGCGGTTCGGGATTGCCTGCGGCGGGCAGGTCAATATATTCGGTTTTCAAGCGGCTGATCGCGATAAAGCCCATCAAAACGATGAGCGCCACGTCGATAAGCCGCACCATCAGTCTGTTGTTGTCGTTCATGTCTTAGCCCAAAATTGGATTCATGGAATAGTGGAGTGTTAGATTTTTGGGTTTCTTGCAAAACTCCATCAATCCAACATTCCATTTATCCATTCTCACTCTATCCCTTTACTTTCACCACGTCAAAACCTTTCACAAACTCCGAGTCCCGGCAAAGCTTGGCGACGCGCAGGGCGTCTTCCAGCTTGGCGTTCCATTCGGCGCGAATGCGAACCTGGAATTCTTCGTTATTGCCCTTGGCTTTTTCCGACGCTGACTTCAAATATCGCTGCAACTGATCGAGCCTGCGAAACAGTTTTTCGCCGCCTTCCACCGAGTAAACGCCCTCGCCGCGCACGCCGACAATCACAATGTGCGGCCCTTCAGGCGCTTTCATCATGGCTTCCTCGCTTTTCGGCGGCTCAACCGCTTCCGCCTGGCTGATTTGCGACACGGCGATAAAGCCGAACAACAAAATGAACACGACGTCGATCATTCGGATCATCAACGATCCGCCGCCCCCGCTTTTTCTCCTTCTTCTCATTGCCATCCTTTTTCCAAACGGTGATTAGTCATTAGTGATTTGTAATTAGTTTCTAATGACTCATCACTAATCACTGCTTACTGAAAATTACTTCACCAGGCTCATCCTTCGCATCGCCTGCCATGTTTCTCCCGACGCGCTTTTTGCCGAAAACAACGCGAAGTACACGCCGCTGACGACGTTTTCGCCCGCCGAATTTCGTCCTTGCCACTGCCAGGAATGATAGCCCGCCGAGGCATTGTTTAAACGATACTCAAACACCGCCCGTCCTAATGCGTCGATGATCTTGACGCGCACGTCGGCGATTTCGGGCAAGGAAAACCGCAAATTGGTCACCGGGTTGAACGGATTCGGATAGGCGTCGGAGAGCGAAAACGTTTGCGGAATCGCTTCGGCCACCTGCGTTTTTTCAACACGTGAAACGATCAAAGCGCCGTTCGCCGCGACAAGATTCACGTCTTCAAAAACCAATTTATTCAGCAGATCGGATTGCTCCGATTTCAGAGAAATTTGTACAATTTCGCCGTTCTTTTTGGCCAACGATCGCCCCGCCAATGCAACGACTCCGACGCCAATTTTTTTATCGCCGGAAAATTCGCGCGCTATCAAAAGCGGGTTGTTTTGCCAATCGTTTCCGGCGAGCGCGCGCACAAAAGCCGCTCCGGAACCTTGCAAATTCAGTTTGAAAGTCGCTCCAGAAATTGGCGCGTCATTTTCTGAAAAATAGCGCAAGCTGAGGTTAACCCGGCCTTGCACATTCGATTCTTCCAACGTGGCCAGCAGGTAACCTGAGGGCAATTGTACGCCTTTTTGAGACGGCTTCGCCGCCGCTTGCCCCTGCGTTTTCCCCCAATTGACGCCGACCGGCACAATGTCCTGCTCGTTCACGCCGCCGCTGCCGTCAGCGTCTGCATGAGCGGCCTTTTTGACCGGGTAGCGTTGCGTGAGCTGCGCCTTCCAAAGCATCGGATCCGGCTCGTTCGGACGGCCCGGGCCGTTCAATTCCCAATGCACGCCGAGCGGTAGAACGTCGATCAATTCAACCACGCCGTTGTGATCCGTGTCGCCGGGCCAAACCGTCAGCCCGTTGCTGACAATCGTTAAATCTTCGGTGCGAAAAGGCAGCGGCCAGGCGTTGCCGTCGTGCCCGCTCGCCGAAATGAACTCAAATTTCAGCAGCGAACTGTCCGGCAAATCCGGCGACACATCGAACGTAATTTTGGCGATTTCGCCGCGTCCTTGCACCAATGCGGCGCCTTCATTTTTCGTCAGGCTTCCCTGCAAGCCGCCGCCCTGAGCATCCGGGTTGAATTGCGCCGAAAAACTGCCGCTAGGCTGGAACAATGCGCCGGGCTGAAATGCTCCGTTCTGCGCCGGACGAAGGGTCAAAAACGACGGATCGTATTTGACGACAAAAGCGAAATCACGCATTTCCGGGACGGCCTTGCTATGCGGCGGAATCTCAAGGAACAGACAAAACTCCCGCCCCGGATTCAACTCCTGATTTGTCGTCAGCGCCGCTGTGATGTAACCAAAAGTATTCACCGTCAACGTCGTCGCTTCCGAGGGAATGATGTTTCCTTCGCCGTTGCGCAATTCAAGATTTTGCAGCGTGAACGTCAGCGGGATGTTGTCCGGCAGATCAGGCGAGGTTTGAAAGACCGCCCGCACCAATTGCCCCCGCCCGCTGATTAAATCATCGATCTGATTTTTCGACAAAGTAAACCTGATCTCGCCGTGCGCCTGATCAACGACGTACTGAATCGCATGCGAATTTGGCGCACCGAACAACGCGCCAGATAAAAGCGCAGGATCGAGATTGGGGACGCTCAACCATTGCGGATCGTAGGTCAAAACAAAAGTCAAATCCTTCATCTCAAAAACCGGATTGCTCAACGGCGGAATGACGATTTCGATCTCAAAGCTGCGATCCGGCGCCGGAATGTCCTGCGTCGTCGGCGAAACCGTGACCAGATCGAGCGGCGCGCGGTAATAGGCCGTGTCAAACGCCGTCGCATTGAAAGCGTTGACATCAATTTGCACCAGACGCAGCGTGCCGTCGCGGGCGGGATTGTGCGTGGTGTAACTGACGCGATAACGGTGCTTCAGAAGAGCGGAAAGACGGCGGTAGATTTCTTCCAAATCCTTCGAAGTCGGGCTGTGAAAATGCAGCCCGCCAGTCTCTGCCGCCAGCGTTTTCATGTCCCGCCCGATAAAGCCGCCTTCCTTGAATAGCGTGATGGTAAATACCGGAATTCCAAGCGCCCTTGAAGCATTGAGCGCCTCGTTGAACGACGCTTCGGAATCTTCCTTGTCTTCGCCGTCGGTCATCACAATCAGCGCCGCGCTTTCGTCAGGACGCAAGTGCGGGCGAATGACGTTGGTCGCACGCATAATGCCGTCGTAAAGCGAGGTGCCGCCCTTCGCTTCAATGGCGTTTATGGCGGAGATGATCGACGGCTTGTCGGCGGAAACGTCGTGCTCGGTGAAGATTTTACTGGCAAAGGAAACGACCCCGGTCTTGTCGTTCGGCCCCATGATGTTCACGAAAGTGATCGCGGCGGCCTTCGTATCTTCCATGAGGTTAAACTCGTCCATGCTCGAGCTTTTGTCGATAACCAAAACGACCGTCACAGGCACGTTTTCATCGACCAGTTCGACCACTTCAATCGGATATTCGCGCACGCCGTCTTCATGCACGACGAAATGGCTCGTGTCCAGCGCTCCGACGGTAAATCCGGAATCATTGGTGACGGTCACCATCGACACGATGCGCGGAAATGCGCTCGCGTCGATGCTGTTATAATCCAGCCGCAGTTTCTGCGCTTGTGCATTGGTTGCTATTCCGCAGAACGCGCAAGCCAGGGCGAAAATGTGCAGCCGAATTTGGCGAGGAATTTTTGCAAAGAAGAGCATTTTTGATGTCGTGCAATGGTTGAAAATTCAGTGATGCTCAGGGCTATTTATTGAAAATGATACGATCGCGCCGGGCTGTCCCTTATCATAAGAAGCGCCCACTCTTGTCATTCCCGCGAAGGCGGGAATCCAGAAACTCTGCGCGACTAGCTGGATTCCCGCCTTCGCGGGAATGACGTGAAATTTAACGGCTCATTACAAAATAATCCCTAAAAAACCGCGCTGAACAACGCGGCCTTCGTCGTGAATCGTGTAGAGATAAACGCCCGGCAATTGCAGCCGTCCGGCGCTGTCGCGGCCGTCCCATTTATTTTCGCCGTTTTCCAGAACGCGAATGATCCGTCCGGTGCGATCCATGATGCGAACCGAGAATTCTACCGGCCAACCGCCGTCGCGCTTGAATTCGACTTCGTCGTTGTAGGTGTCGTTGTTCGGCGTAATCGGGTTCGGCACGACCTCGATCACCGGCTCGATCACTTCCAAACATACCGTTTCGCCAGCTTCAAATTGCAGCGGCGTACCGTCCGGCGTATTCGCCGCCACGTTTTGGATTGTGAAGCAGATTTTCGCTCCCGGCGGCGCATTTTCGGAAATCGTGAACGGCAGCGTCAAGGCAATCCCGTCGCCGTTTTGTCCCGCCGCGCCGCGTTTGCGGCTAACCGCGAGAAAAAACACGCGATTTTCCGGCTCGTGGCGCGTGAACGTAAAAACGTCCGGCTGTAAAAAAGGCCCGGCCAGCGCATCGCTCGGATTGTCAAAAACAATGTGCGTCGCGTCGGAATAGTGCAATTCAAACGCCAGGCCGAAGAGGTTTTGAACCGGATTATCCAAAGCCCCGGCGCGAAAATTCAACTCAACCCGCGCTCCCGCCAATTGCCGCAGCTCCGGCGCTTCAATCGTGACGCGCGGCGCTTGCGCGCTGGCGTTTGTCGTTAGACAGAAACAGATAAATACAAAAAGTATTTGAATCGTTAGGCGAGCAGCGTTCTCAGTTCCTCCTTTCGAAAGGAAGGCGGTTTTTTGGGGCAGGGTTCTTGAGAGTCTCGTTCCCAGGCTTTGCGTGGGAATACAGCCCGGACGCTTCCGCGTCCATTCATGACGCTCAGGATTTGATTCCAGCGCATTTGTTTTCCCAAAAAGCACGCGACGCAAAGCGTCGAAAACTGCATTCCAACGCGAAGCATTGGAACGAGAATCCAACCGCGCCGCATTTCGGTTTGTCATTCCGAGCGGAAGTTTTTTTGGGAATGCGCTTTTTTGAGAACGATAAAATATTGTTCTCAAAGAAAAGCTTTTGAAGTTCGAAGCGAGGAATCTCAAGGCTTTTGTCAAGGAACGGCTGAGATTTCTCGCTCTGGAATCGTCGAAAAGAACAAACATTAAAGCGGGCTTTATCCGTTTTGTAAACGATTGTTTTTTCATTTCGTCCGCTCGAAATGACACGGAGTGCGGCGTCGGCTTCTTTAAAAAGCCTGCAACTGAAGGCCGCTTCGAAAGGGAAACGGAGTGAATATTTGCGCGCATCGCTTCATGAACGCCGCCGCAGAACATCCCCCTAACCCCCTTCGAAGGGGGAATTTTCACGCGCTTCGCGCTTTTTTGTTTAAAGTTAAAGTGCATTTTTAACTCGCATCAATGTGCAAAAGAGAAAATTTTATTATGAGCGTACTTTTCTCGCCAAGAATCCAACGAAAAGGCCGCCTTCTTCGCCCGTGTTCTAAATAGATTCCTCCTGAATGACACTCCGGGAGGATTTTGCCAACAGCTAAAAGCCAACCGCCAACAGCCTCAAATCAAAGCCAGCCGTTACTGCTGCCGTTGGTTTCGGGCTCAAACGCAGGGCGGCCGGACTCAATCGTTTCTTCCATCTCGGAGGCTCTACGCCGAGCTGTTTCCGAAGGTCTGAAAGCGCCTTCTCTCATGGCGCTCATGCGTCGCGCATATTCTTCCGATGACATGTTCGATGCATTCGGCGACGATTTGGCGCGTGAACGCGGTTGAGATTGCGCCTGCGATGGTTGTTGGCTGCCGTTGCTTTTGAGCTGCATCAATGCCTGTCGCAGTTCTTCCGCACGTGTTGAGAGCAAGCTAATTTGGCCGTTAAAAAGCGCGAAGACCGCCGTCGTTCCGGCGTTGAGCGCCAATGAAATAATCAAGCCGACCAGCGTTGTCACCAACGAAACGCTCATCCCTTGCAAAATTGTCGGGCCGTCCAATTTTCCGCCGTGAAAGGTTTCGAAAATTCCCCAGACCGTGCCGAGAAGCCCGAGCGCGCCCGCGCTGTCGGAAAGAAAGCCCATGACGCGATTGAAAGTCTCGTAGCGCTCGCGTTCCGTGTTCAAATACGCCTCGGCGTCGTCGCCAATCGGCTCGGCGTTGTTGGTTTTGTTAAACGTCGCAATCATGGCGTAGAGCAATTGCGACGCACGGTTTGGCTTTGATTCCTGAACCTGTCGCACGAGCCCTTTCAAATCGTTGACGGTGATTTTGCCTTGCAACAGCGATTGCGCCCGCGCTTTCTGCTGATATTCTTGCAAGCTCTTAAACGAAATCAGCATAATTCCCGCGCCGGTCAGTACGACGAAAGGCCAGAACAGCCAAGAGGTCATTTCGATGATATTCCAAGCGGTCAGCTCCGTACCTTCGGCCTCTTGCGCATTGCCGTTTTTCGCGACTTGCTCCGTCTGCGCTTTGGCGCTTCTCTTCTGACTAAAACCCTCGTTGACAAAAGTCAGCGTGCAAAACAGCGCCGCCGCCAAAAATACGCCCCAGAATCTCCGAACTCTCCACGGATCGTCAAACATATTGAGAAATCCTTTCACAATGTGACTCCTTACTCCGATATGAATGTGAATTGTAGTGTAACTTGGTCTTGTTTTCGTTAAATTATCTGTCATTCCCGCGCAGGCGGGAATCTATCGATTTTGCACGCTTTGCTGGATTCCCGCCTGCGCGGGAATGACGTTGAAAATTTGGGGCACTTGATTTTTAATCTATTCGACCCCTTCGCCGCGTCTGGCCGTTTCAATCGGCGTTGTCTGCGTCGTCGCTTTGTTTTTGTGGAATTTGAGATTGACCGTCCGCTTTACCAGAATCACGCCCAGCGGCGTTGCTTCCGCCGTTCTTTTATTGTCGTAAATCGTTTTTGCTTCAAGCGTCACTGCATACTTTCCAGGCGCGACCAAAGCGCCGCCGTCGTTGCGCCAGTCCCAATTCAGCGTTGCGGGCAAGTTGCCGCCGCCGGAGAATGTTTTCACCGTTTCGCCGTCTGCGTTCGCGATGCGCAGCGTCCAGCCTTTGGTCTTGCGCGTTTTTCCCGGGACCCGCAGATTGATTACGACGCTTGCTTCCGAAAGCGCCGGTTTAAGCCGCTGAACCGTCGTTCTGCCGGGCGCAAATCCGCGCAAATTTTTGCCTGCTGCGGCGCCCATGCCGGCGATTTTGATCTGACTCGGATCGACGCGGGCCTGCCTTACCATGTAAGCGGCAATCGCCTTGGCGTCGGCGACGTTTTCCCTCGTCGTTCGAACCACGACCTTTATCCCCGGATTTTGCTGCAAAAGCGACGAGACTTGCGCGTGCAAATCGCGGTAACGCCGTGCGCGAATAGCGTCAGTTTCGTACGCACTCAAAGCGCCCGCGACGATGATCAGCAATGGGTCGCGATGACGCGCGGTGGAAACGTAGGCGGGCAGCACTTCATCGAATTCAGCGATGTTTTTTACGCTCAACCCGCTTTCGACGCTGCGAATGATTTTCTTTTCGATGACCTTGGTTTCGTTGGTCGAGAATAAAATTTCCGGCTGTCCCAACTCCGGCGCGCGTCCGAGAATGTGGATGTAATCCAGCGCCTGCGTTCCGGCGGTCAAACCGCGCGTTCCGCCGTGCGGCACGTCCACGCCGTATTGCAAGCGGTCGTTTCGGGTGAAGTTGAACGTCGCTTCAACACGTATGGGCAAATTTTCTTCGTAGCCCAATCGAATCGATCCGAGCTTGTTTTTGGCGGCGGTGATGGAGAAACCGATCCGGCTCTGCACGCCGTCGTGATGCACCAAAAGCGTCGGCGTAAAAGCGCCGAGACGATAACCTAACGCGCCGGTAATCTCGCGCGGAAGATTTGCCGTTGTCGCGCCGAGAATGTTGACGTTCGCGGCGTTCAGGTGATCGACGCCGACGCCGAGTTCCACATTTCCCGGCGACCAGTACATCCCTGCTCCGGCATTGAGGCGTAAAAAAGACGTTCCGTTGGCGATCAGCGGATCGTTGAGATCGAAACCGACAAACTCGCCTGTGTTAAAACCGCGCTGCTCGAAGCCCAGTTTGACGCCGAGAGAAAGTTTTGGCGCAATTTCGCGACTAAGCATGAAGGCTGCGTTGAGTTCAGAAAACAGCCCGGAATCAAAATAACGCATGTCGAAACCCATGCCCAAGCTCGTGGGCAAAAGAAACGGGAAGCTGAGATTGACCCGGCTCTCTTTCATCGCGAAGGAATTTTCGCTGAGAAAACCGACATGGTAAAGCCGCACCCCGGCGGCGATTTGCGTGAACTGTTTGGTGATAATGGCCGGATTGATTTCGGAAACGTAAGGCAAGTTTTTATTCGCGGGGTTCCAAAAATAATACCCTTGCGCCTGGCTGTTTCTCGGAGCCAAAAAGCCAAAAACAAAAAATGAAATGATATAAAAAATGCGCTTCGGCGCGTTCTTCCCTGATGCTTTTCCCATACCGTCTTTGCCGCCTCGATGCTCGTCCTTGATGTCATTCCCACGACTTACGATCGCTCATCCGATCAGCCCGCCTTTTCGCAACCTCGACGCCAAAAACGAGAATCTCAGCAAAAGTTGCGGATTTGTCAGGATATCACGCCCGTGGAGAAGATGTAAATAAGATATTGTTTTTACAGAGAGTAAGGCGATGAAAAACTGCGCATTCGAGCCTATTCTCATACTTCAAAAGTCACCGCATTCGAAAATTCTGAAAAAAATTTCGCGGGTTTTTCCGCATTTGCGCCTCAATTCTGAAATCCGGCGCAGGGCAAGGCTTACAAAAATGGAATGTCCCCAGAACGGTGCTTCGTAGAAAAGCAAAGGAAGCGGGCTGTCTCAAAAAACAAAACGTTCAGAACGACACACAGCATGTCGTAGGGGTTCAAGATTTTGAACCCTTCGTATAATAAAAGTTACGGCTCGTTCCCAAACTCCAGTTTGGGACTTTCTACCTGACACTTTTTGTAAACTGCATTTTCGAGCCGCCGAAAGCCCCCGTCTTGTCATTCTGAAAAGCCAAAGGCCGGCGAAGCAAAATCTTTGTTATCGTCCAGTGCCGATTACGCTCAAAAGTTCAAGGGTTGGATCAAAATAGATTCTCCCAGCATGACAATCCCGGCCCTTTTTAGCAGTCTTAGAGGCTTGAACAAAAAGCGTCAGGTAGCGAGATTTGGGAACGGAAGCGGGCTCGAAACTCCGGTTTCGGGCCAAAGAATTCACTCGAAACTGGAGTTTCGAGTGCAATCGCGCTCCCAATCCTGAGATTGGGAACGAGATTTTTCGGCGTCCCGAAATTAGGTTGACGGTAGTAAATCAAGTGAAAACTCGTTAAGACTTCAGTTTAGCCGCCTGAACGCGAATGAATTCCGGCAGGTAATCAGGCGTGCAGCCTCGGGGAACGGGATCGTCCTTGTACAGGCCAAGTCTTTCTCCTAACGCAATACATCGCGCTCGATGTTCTGATTGAAAAATCCCAATCTGCGCGGCAGTAAAATTCATTGCCCACTGCACCTCAGGTTCGGCGTTGACCATGTCTGTTTCCAGCGCATTTAACAGATCAATTGTGTTGGCCGGCGGCGTTTGGCCAGTCCAGCGCAAACGGGCTTGATAATACCAAAACAAACGGCGCAGAAGTGGTGACGGCGCTTTTTCCCAGCTATCCAGAAGGGCAACCGTTTTCTTGTTCTTTGTTAGCTGGTTTGCAAGCAGCCAGTCGATAATTTGCAGTCGCTCTTGCATCTCATGAATTTGCAAATCTTCAGTCAAGCGATCTATGACGTCTTGCGTGAGTAATTTCTTGTCCATAATCAGGACCGCCAACAACCGCGGATAGAGATTTCCGTTAGACCACAATTGCATGGCTAAATCGTGGTCTTTCTTTATTTCCCTGGCGATTTTCTTGATATCGCCAAGTTTGGTGTTTTCCGTGTTGAGTTGGGATAAAATGTTTTCAGCGGAAGTAGAGAGAGCCATAATGAAATTTTCCTTGTGAGTATGGTCTGACTTTCAGGTAGAATCTATGTCATCGCGAGCGTTTGAATAAATAAATTACTCACGAATGACAAGAAGGACGCGCTGTTTCAGGATGGACGCTAGGCAGTGAGCTTTTGATCGAGCTCGTCGAGGGCGAGCGGCCAATTGTCTTTGTGCGCCTTCGCCGCTTTCTCGTCCTCGAATCCCGTATGCGTCATGTGGAACAGTGTGCCCTGGTCTTGAGGAATGAGTTCAATGCTAATAACGGTTTCGGCGCCAAACGTGCCGCCTTTGCCGGTCAGCCAGGTCATTTCAATGCGCCGGTCCTGTTCTAACGCAAGAAACCTTCCGTAGTGGGCGTGCCGTCCCCAATCGTGGCGGTTGTAAAAAAAGAAAGGTTTGTCGATTTCGGGAGCCATAATGAGCTCGCCCGGCTGAGCAAACCAGAGATCAAAATGTTCCGTCCAGGCCTTGTAGAGATCGGCGGCGTTGGCCTTCATGTGCTTTTCGAGTGTCAGGTGAGCCGGTCTTTCTTTCGGGTTTGGAGTCATTTCAGATTTCATTGAGCGCCTCTTACTTGGTTTGTTATCATGGCGATTGAATTTTATGACTTCGACTTGCCCAAAACAAGTAACTTGCAAAATAAATTCTTTGTATTTACGTTGTAAACATGAGAAACTTGTATTTCAATTGGGATCGCCGTAAAGCAGGCGAGAATATTAGAAAACACGGCGTCACCTTCAAGAAGCGCAGACCGTGTTCCACGATGAATTTGCCGTTGAATTCTATGACGATGAACATTCTGAATGGGAAGATCGATTTCTATTGCTTGGATTGAGTTCAAAATTAAATCTGCTGATGGTGTGCCATTGTTATCGAAAAAGTGAATCCGAAATCAGAATCATATCTGCACGGAAGGCGACGAAGAATGAATCAAAACACTATAAAAGGTGAACTTATGCAAGAAGAATACGACCTTTCAAAAATGAAATCCCGCCCAAACCCATACGCTAAAAAATTAAAAAAACAAGTCACATTACGAATGGGAGAAGACGTCATTGAATATTTCAAACAAATGTCAGAAGAAACCGGAATCCCTTATCAAAGCTTGATAAACCTTTACTTACGGGATTGTGTCGTATCCAATCGAAAACTGAAAATGGACTGGGCTTCACATACTGCATAACGGTTTGGGTAATGGGTGCCGGAACCTCAAAGCGATATAATTTGACTACCCTGCACGCGCTTTTCAATACCCCAAAACTAGAAATCCGCGCCCAGCTTTTTGGTGTCTGGTAGACCCGATTGTTATACTTCGTGAATTCAATCCGTTCGCTTTTCTTGACCACAAAACTTCAATAGTCAGAATCCATCATTAAAAAGTCCGTAACGAAACCCACAAGAGAATTTTCTTGTCAAACTTCGCAGGCAACGCAATATTAGATTCACCACATTGTCACTTTTTGAAAGTTCTCTTAGGCTCTAAAGGAGCGGAACCCCACCATAGTCGCTCATCTTGTTCGCTACTTCGTTCTACTATTGAGTCCTGTCGTTTGTAGGTACCGTCTAATCGTAGAGATTTAACAACTTTCTCAAATTGTCTATCAAATTTTGCATTATTTGATTCCCAACCAACAAAGTCTGCGATAACTCGGGATTGAATTTGCTGCTTTTTTCCTGAGTTCCAGCTACTAAATAAAAAACCGTCGAGATTTAGCGGAATCAGGGATAGGATTTTCTCTTTACGCTCTCGCATTAATTGCCGTTCTTTTTCAAAAGCCGTGTCAATTTCATTGTCAACCCACCAACTGGCGAGGGAATGCTTTGAACAACACAGAAGAAGTTTATCATACTGTTTGATTCCTTGGTCTATTTTTGTGTAAATATCATCTCCGGGTAACATTTTCTTCTCATCGAGCCAGCAGCGTATCCCGCGTGCTTGAAGTTGGTCATGAAGGCGACGTGCAAAGGATCTGTCTCTATGGTTGTATGAAATGAAACAGGAATAAAACTCAATTGGATTGGGTGCCCAAAATAGGGAAGGAACATACTCGAGAAAATGTTGGGGCAAACCACAGCCTTTAAGGAAAACTTCGGGCAGAGGACCAGAACTGATAAGAGTTTGATGATCAATACCACTTGGAGTCAAGTGGACACAAGATTCTAAGTTTCTGCATCGAAATAACTTCGCATAATTGAATTTGGTATAATTCAGGATTGCGTGTTCAAAATTCGCTTCAGTTAAATCAGCGTCCCAGAAACCGGTACTGTGCAGCCGAGCATTCGATAAATCCGTCATATACAAATTTGCTCCACCTAAGTCAGCACCACCCAAATGAGCATAACTTAGATTCGCATAGCTAAGATCCGATCCGCGTAGATTAGAATTTACAAGCGTTGCTCGGGTCAAATTTGCTTTTGACAATTTGGCTGAAAAAATATCCGCATAGCTAAGATCAGAATCGCTCAAATCTGAGTTAGATAAATTGGTAAATCTCAAATTTATATTTTCGAAGTCCATATTCGACAGATCTGTTTCAGATAAGTCAAAATCTATGTACTTACTAGAAACCCGTCCATCTTCTTTGGGAAATGTGGCCCAGCGATCACTCCACCATTGGTTCCAAACATCGACACCTTGTTTCAAAATCTTTAAATGATCGTGATTTGGCATGATAATTTTTTGAGTATAACGTTAAGGAATATATCCGCCGTTGCGCCGTAATTTTTCTGCGAGATGTTCCGATTTCCCCGAAAGTTGTTTTTCCACTGAATGTTGTTACCGGGAGCGCAATAGCGCCCCGAATGCGTCGGGAGAGTTGAACGAAGCCGCTTTTTCCCGGAGCGTTATTATGGGGATTCAACCCATTTCGATTTTTGGCAAAATAGTTGGAAACGTGCAGGGTCACATTTTTTTTGAGCGGCGCATTACTGAAACTGTTTGTTAGTCCTGTTTTCATGACGTTTTCCGATGATATTAAAGTCACCCGCCCCTGCTTTTCATATCTTTTATACACAGTCGAAACTGTGCCTATAATACTCTGTGCATTTTGCTCGCTAAGTTCAACCGGTTTTAGACCACAGCTCAACCTCCATTCTTAAAAGCCGAAACAGAACAAAAAAGCATTCACTTCGAGACTTGTAATGGTTTATTCCAATCCTGCTGTAATGGAATGTTACGGAAAAAGGATTCGGCGCTTCCGTTGCTTCCGGCCCGTACAGCCACTAGTCGCGCAGAGTGCATGAAAACAATGACTTACAAAGTCTTGCCTTTGCTAAAAAATCAATGCGCCGGACTGGCACGTCCATTGCGTAAGCGTATTTCAAATATTCGCTAAAATTGACCGCAGACAGAGGGCGCACAACATGAACATCATCGGCATCAGCGGTTTGCATCGCAGCGTCGCGTTTAAGAAAAAACATTTTCCGGGATTAAGTCGACGAGAATACCGCATCGCGCAGGGGTTTGATTCGGCGGCGGCGCTGGTCAACGAAAACGGCGTCGTCGCGGCGGCTTCGGAAGAGCGTTTTTCGCGCGTTAAAACCACGGGGGCGTTTCCGCGGTACGCTATAAATTATTGTCTCTCCGCCGGAAATCTCAAACTTGAAAATATCGATTACATTGCGCACGGCTTTAATTATGAGCCGGTCAAAGAATATTTCGAAGGCGACGATCATTTAAAGACGCTTTATAAAGAAGTCTATGCCCCGGAAGTTCAGCGCGAAGTAATCCGCGAATTTTATCCGGAATTCGACGCGGACGCGAAATTTTATCCAGTAACCCACCATTTGGCGCACGCCGCCAGCGCATTCTACCCCAGCGGCTACAACGAAGCGCTCATTTTGATCAGCGACGGTATGGGCGAGATTCACAGCATTACGGTCGCCGTCGGGCGCGGCAAAGACATTGAAGTGCTCAAACAGGTTTCCGCGTCGCATTCGCTGGGGATTCTTTACGGCGTGTTCACGCTCTATCTCGGCTTCTTTTTCGGGCTGGACGAGTACAAAGTCATGGGACTGGCGCCCTACGGCAATCCGCGTCGGTTCTACACCAAAATTATGGATTTCGTCGATCTCAAACCGGACGGGACGTACGCCATTCCGCTGTTCGCCGAGAATAAAACGCAGCTCGAAAAGGAAACGCATCGCGGCGTTCTCAAAGAATTGGAAGAAACTTTCGGCCCGGCGCGCGAACCCGGTTCCGAGATGACGCAATATCACAAAGACATTGCCGCCGGCGTACAAGCCATGCTGCAAACCTGCCAGATGCATGTGCTGCGTCATTTTCAACGGGAAACGGGCTTGACAAATCTTTGTATGGCGGGCGGCGTGGCGCTCAACTGCACCGCCAACGGCGTCATCCGTCGCAGCCGATTATTCAAAAATATGTTTGTGCAGCCTGCCGCCGGAGATGACGGCCCTGCACTCGGCGCCGCGCTCTACGCCCAACGCCAACTCACCCCCCAATTTCAACGGGAAAAGATGACGGCGCCGCTCTACGGGCCGGAGTTTGACAACGCCGCCATCGAAGCCGCGCTCAATAAACGAACTGATTGCAAAACCGTCCGCCGCGAAAATTTCTCCGAACTTTGCCGGGACGTCGCGGCCCTTCTTGACGCAGGGAAGATCGTCGCCTGGTTCCAGGGAAGGATGGAGTATGGGCCGCGCGCCCTTGGCAATCGCAGTATTCTCGCCGACCCGCGCGCCCCGGAGATGCGCAACAAGGTCAACATGCTGATCAAAATGCGCGAAGGTTTCCGCCCGTTCGCTCCGGCGGTCAAAAAAGAAGGCGCGGCGAAAATTTTTGATATCGACGCAGGCGACGAAGACACGTTTGCCCACATGCTTTACGTGACGCAGGTGCGGCCGGAGTTTCAGGAGCAGTTACCGGCGATCACACACGTCAACGGTTCGGCGCGCCCGCAGACGGTTTCTCGCGAGCATAACCCGCGATTCTGGACGCTCATCGACGCTTTCGAAGATCGCACCGGTATGCCCGTGGTTTTGAACACCTCGTTTAACGTCAAGGGTCAGCCCATCGTTTGCACGCCGGAAGAAGCGATCGATACGTTTTTATTAGCGCGCCTCGACGTTTTGGTGCTGGGCGATTACATCGTCGCCGCCAAAGTGCAGGAAAATATTGAAGAATCACGTCGCCGTTCCACCGAGAAAATCGCACCGACTTTGGTGGGACTGGACTGAGGAGCATATTTCAAAAGCGTTTCGCTTTTGACTCAGCCTCGGATAAATCGAGGGTTCATGATTTTGGAGTGATGGATTCTTGGAATCATGGAAACCCAAACACCCATCATTCCATGCAAGAAGAGCAGAACCCAGTTTATTATAGAACTGATGTTACGCACTCTTGGAAACTTCTCAAGCAGCACCAGAGAAATGTCGCTTTTACGTCATTCCCGCGCAGGCGGGAATCAAGTCAATCGCGCACAGCCCCTGGATTCCCGCCTGCGCGGGAATGACTTTGACAGGAGTTTCTTTGGCTTCATAGCTGACGCGTAACATCGGTTACAGAATTATTTGGCAAGAGGGACAAAGACATGGCATCGCCGACGCAGCAACAAGTCTCGAAAGACGTACATCTCAAATTTTCGCTTTTCACCGATCACCCCCGCCCGCCGTTTCCGAGCTTTATCCGCGAGTCAGCGGGCCGTCAGGTTCAAAAGAGCATTCTTCAAGAAACGCATCCAGCGCTTTCTGATACGCCGCATTTTGAATTGCTGGCGACGGCGTTTATCGTTCTTTTGCATCGTCATACCGCGCAAGAAGAAATCTCATTTGGCTTGGCCAAAGCCGCCGCCGAACCAGAAAGAAGCCTGCCGCTGACAACACTTCATTTGACCATTCCGGAAAAGATAACAACGGAAACGCTACTGCATGAAGTAATCGCCGCTTCGAAGATGCTGAATTCCCCCATCGAGGGGGGCCGGGGGGGTGTAACAGCGTCGGCGACCGGCACGAAATCATCTCCGTCCCTCGCTTTTGTCTACTCAGAAAAAAATGCCCAGTTCGAACACGATTCACATTTGGCGCAATGCGATCTTGTCTTGAAAATCGAATCTCATGACTCCAACTTTGAACTCAATTGCGAATACGACGCCGAGCTTTTCGAAGCCCGGTCGGTGCAGATGTTTTTGGAAAATTATGAAAATTTGCTGATCTCGCTCATCACACAGCCGGAGCTTGAAATCTCCCGATTGCCGATGCTCTCGCAAAAAGCGCAGCAGAAAATTATCGTGCAATGCGCTCGAAAATCCATTGAAAAAACCCAAGAAAAATGTTTGCACCAACGCTTCGAAGCGCAAGCCGCCGCCAATCCCGAGGCGATTGCGCTGACGTTTGACGGTGAAAATATCTCTTACCGTGCGTTGAACGAACGCGCCAATCGACTCGCCCATTTTCTGCTGAAACATGGCGTACAAAAGGAAGAACTCATCGCGGTTCGGCTGGATCGTTCAGTGGAACTGATCGTCGGTATTCTGGGTGTTCTGAAGGCGGGCGCGGCCTACTTGCCCGTCGATCTCGCTTATCCCCAGGACCGCATCGATTTTATGCTTCGAGACGCCGATGTGAAAATGGTTCTCTCCAATTCGCGCGCCGCTGAAAATTACATTGCTCCGGAAAACGTCAAAACCGTTCTGTTCGACCGGCATGGCGACGATTTCGCCAACGCGAGCACCGAAAATCCCAATCTCGAGATTTCTCCTGAGAATCTGATTTACGTCATCTACACCTCCGGCTCCACCGGCAAGCCGAAAGGCGTGCAAATCACACATCGCAACGTGGATCGGCTTTTTACTTCGACGCAGCATTGGTTCAATTTTAACAGCGGCGACGTTTGGACGCTTTTTCACTCCCCGGCGTTTGATTTTTCGGTGTGGGAAATTTGGGGCGCGCTGGTTTACGGCGGCAGACTGGTGATCGTGCCGTACCAAACGAGCCGTTCGCCGGAAGATTTTCATGCGCTTTTACAACGTGAAAAAGTCACCGTGCTCAACCAAACGCCTTCCGCATTCCGCCAATTCATCGTTGCGGACGAAAAAGCGCAAAGCGAAGACAAATTGTCGCTGCGCACCGTCATTTTCGGCGGCGAAGCGCTGGATTTACAAAGCCTGCGTCCCTGGTTCGAGCGTCACGGCGACGACAAGCCGACGCTGGTGAACATGTACGGCATCACCGAAACGACCGTCCACGTGACGTACCGCCCAATAAAAATGGCCGATCTCGACAGCGCGACGGGCAGCCTCATTGGCGAGCCGATTCCTGACCTGGAACTCTACATTTTAGATAAGCATTTGCAGCCCGTTCCATCCGGCGTTCCCGGTGAAATCTTCGTTGGCGGCGAAGGCCTGGCACGCGGTTATTTGAATCGTCCTGAGTTGACGGCGGAGAAGTTCATCTCCCCCGACGAATGGGCGCCTGAAGTCGAAAGCCGGGCACTAAATACTGAATACCGAAAACTGAATACTGAAAAACGGCTTTATCGCACCGGCGATTTGGGACGTTTCACTCATGACGGCGACGTTGAGTACCTCGGGCGCATCGATCAGCAAGTGAAAATTCGCGGATTTCGCATTGAATTGGGCGAGATTGAAGCTTGCCTGAACCGGCACGAAGCGATTCGCGAATCGGTGGTGATTGTGACGGAATCCGGCGGCGACCGCGTTGACCCTGTGGGATGGTTGTCCAACAGGGTCAACGGCAACGCGGCGACGAGTTCGGAAAAAACGCTGATGGCCTGGTTCGTTCCTCAAAGCGGCGTCTATCCTTCGCACGGCGAATTGGCGGCGTGGCTCGGCAAGCGCCTGCCTGATTACATGGTTCCGTCGTCCTTTACCATGCTCGACAGAATCCCGCTCACCGTCAACGGTAAGATCGATTTTCGCGCGCTGCCAAAACCCGAGACGACGCGCCCCGACCTCGAAGCGCGCTTCATTGCGCCGCGCAACGATGTTGAAAGGAAATTGGCGGAAATTTACGCTGAAGCGCTCGATCTCGAAAAAGTGGGCGTGCAGGACAGTTTTTTCGAGCTGGGCGGCGATTCTCTGCGCGTCGGCAAAGTCATCGCGGAAATTCGGCGGCGGCTCGAGGTTGAAATGGAAACCGTCAAACTTTTTGAATATCCAACGATTGATCTGTTGGCAAAACATTTAGGTAAACAAAACAACGGCGCACAGGAATTCGCTGATATTTACAAACAAGCCGAGCGTAAAAAATCAGCACTCGCGCAACGCAGGCATATGGCAAAGCAACGGGTTTTCAACTCAGAATGATTAAAGGCAAAATCATAAACTAACCCAAGTAGTGACCTCCGTTTGAAAAGGGACGAGGAGTGCAAAGCTTGCTTTGCCTCCCCCACTTTTTCAAAAAAGTCACAGCAAAATCAGGATGTTTTAAACAAAAAAAACAGCGACGGAATCGCAAGGCAAGCCTTGCACTCCATTTTTTAGCTGTAGGTCACAATTTGGATTAAACTATTGAATCCACCATTTTGACTTCAATCATTTTGTCAAGAAAAAATGTGAAGAAAGAGGAGCAGGAGATGAGCAACACGCACGACAACCTGGACGGAATTGCGATCATCGGAATGGCGGGACGCTTTCCCGGCGCAAAAAACATCCATGAATTCTGGCAAATTCTTAAGGATGGAAAGGAGACGATTCGCACGCTCTCGCACGAAGAATTGCGCGACGAAGAACTCGACTACGACGCGGTCAAGGACGATCCGGATTACATTCGCGCGCGCGGCACGCTCGACGGGATCGATCAATTCGACGCCGGCTTTTTCGGTTTCACGCCCCGCGAGGCCGCAGCGCTCGACCCGCAGCACCGCATTTGGCTCGAATGCGCCTGGGAAGCGCTCGAAACCGCCGGTTACGATTCAGAAAAATATGACGGCTCGATCGGCGTTTTTGCGGGCACGTACATCAACAGCTACCTGCTCAACAATCTCTGTAAAGACCGCGCGTACATCGACAAGCTCGTGCGCTTCCGAGCCGTCGACGCTTTCCAAAACATCATCAGCAACGACAAAGATTACTTGCCGACGCGCACGGCCTACAAATTCAATCTCACCGGCCCGGCGATCAACGTCCAAACCGCTTGTTCGTCGTCGCTGGTCGCCGTGTGCCAAGCGGTGCAAAGTCTGCTAAACTACGAGAGTGATCTCTGCCTCGCGGGCGGGATCACGATCACGGTGCCGCAGAATCGCGGCTATCTCAGCCAGGAAGGCGGGATGCTTTCCACCGACGGTCACTGTCGTCCGTTCGACGCCAAAGCGAGCGGTACGGTGTTCAGCAACGGCGCGGGCGTGGTTGTGCTCAAGCGTTTGGAGGATGCGGTCAAGGACAACGACTTAATTTATGCCGTCATCAAGGGGGCGGCGCTCAACAACGACGGCGCGAACAAGGTCAGTTACTCCGCGCCGAGCGTGGACGGCCAGGCGCAGGTGATCGCGATGGCGCAGGCGTTCGCTGGATTTTCGCCGGAAAGCATCGGCTACATTGAAGCGCACGGCACTGCCACGCCGCTGGGCGACCCGATTGAAATCACCGGCTTGACCAAAGCTTTCCGCGCGGGCACGGACAAGAAAGGCTTTTGCGGTATCGGCTCGGTGAAAAGCAATATCGGTCATCTCGATTCCGCCGCCGGAGTTGCCGGGCTGATCAAAACCGCGCTGGCGCTGCATCATCGGCAAATCCCGCCAACTCTCCATTTTGAGACCCCCAATCCTGAAATCGATTTTGAAAACAGCCCGTTTCGCGTTGTCGATCAATTGCAAAACTGGGAGCGCAACGGTTCGCCCCGTCGCGCGGGCGTCAGTTCGTTCGGCGTCGGCGGGACAAACGCGCATGTTGTTTTGGAAGAAGCGCCAAAGCCCGTGCAGTCGAGCGATTCGCGTCCGTGGCAGCTCGTGACGCTCTCCGCCAAAACGGAGTCGGCGCTGAAAAACGCGAGTACAAATTTGACTGATTTTATGGCAAAATATCCGCAGGTGAATCTTGCCGATGCGGCGTTCACGCTCAACTCCGGTCGTCGTGATATGGCGCATCGGCAGATTTTTGTGACCGAAACCCTGTCAGGATTTAAGAACTCCGGTAAGGTTAGCATCACGAAAGCCCATTGCACGACCAGCGAACCTTCCGTCGTTTTCATGTTCCCCGGACAAGGCGCCCAGCACGTAAACATGGGGCGCGGGCTTTATGAAACGGAGAAGGTTCTTCGCGAAACCGTTGATCAATGTCTGGAAATTCTCAAATCTCGGTGCGATCTGGATTTGCGCCCGGTTCTTTTCCCGATTTCCGGCGGCGAAGAAGAAGCCGCTCAAAAATTGAAGCAAACCGCACTCACCCAGCCTGCCCTGTTCGTCATCGAATATGCGCTGGCGCGGCAATGGATGCATTGGGGCGTTCAGCCTGACGCGATGATCGGTCACAGCGTCGGCGAGTACGTCGCCGCCTGTTTGGCGGGCGTTTTTTCGCTGGAAGACGCGCTAACGATTCTGACTGCGCGCGCGAAAATGATGCAGGAGCAGCCTCAGGGCGGGATGCTCGCGGTGCGGCTTTCGGAAAAAGACTTATCCCCGTGGGTACAAAACGGCGTGGTGCTGGCAGCGGTCAATGCGCCGCAAATGTGTGTACTTTCCGGCGCGCATGATCATCTCGAAGCCGTCAAAACCGAACTGGAAGCAAAGGGCGTGAGCGTCCAGCCGCTGCACACTTCGCATGCGTTTCATTCAAAAATGATGGAGCCGGTTTTTCAGCCTTTTGCAGAAAAAGTTGCGCAAGCGAAATTAGAAAAACCGAGCATTCCGTTCATTTCCAGTCTGACGGGAAAATGGATCACCGACGACGAAGCGCGCAATCCGGAATATTGGGCCAAGCAGTTGCGCTTTACCGTTCGTTTCAGCGACGGCGTGCGTGAATTGCAAAAAGAGCCGAACAGGATTTACCTTGAGATTGGGCCCGGAAAAACGCTCTCCGCGCTGGCGATGCAGCATTCGCAAAAAGACGGCAAGTTGACCGCGATTTCTTCGCTGGGTCACGTCAAAGAATCGAAGCCCGACGCAGCGAATTTGCTGGCGGCGCTTGGCAGCGCCTGGCTCAACGGCGTGAAAATCGACTGGCAGGCCTTCTACGAAAACGAAACCCGCCGTCGGATTCCATTGCCGACGTATCCTTTCGAGCGCAAGCGGTATTGGGTGGATGCGCCGAAAATGGAATCGCCAACAACTTCGGCAACAACTCCTTCAAGTCATTCCCGCGCAGGCGGGAATCCAGTCAGCGTCGTCGAACCAGTAGATTCCCGCCTAAGCGGGAATGACGTAACAAACGTTGTTTCGGAGCCTGCTATCTCGACAACTGCCCCCAGCATCCCCTTCGAAGGGGGAATGACTGGCCGCTCAGCGACCGAAATCAGCACCAATGTCCCGATTCCAGTCGCCAATGGAACACACGCCCCAACAATCGACCTTGAAACCGAAAAACCAAACGAGACCCGCACCATGAACAGCACCGGATCAGCCGAACAACCGAGAACCGAACGCATTTTGGCGAAACTGCGCGAGATAATTTACGAATTGTCCGGCATCGAAATGGAGCCCGGCGACGAAGAGAATTCTTTCATGGAAATGGGTCTCGATTCGCTCTTTCTCACACAGGCAAGCTCGGAGTTTCAAGAGCAATTCGACATTAAAATCACTTTCCGGCAGTTGCTGGAAGACCTCGATTCGCTGCAAGCGCTGGCGAATTATCTCGATGAAAAATTGCCGTCGAGCGCCTTCGCACCGCCTCCGCCGCCAATTGAATCGACGCCTGCGCCCCAGCCTCAATCTACAGCAATGCAAGCCGAAGCAATCCCGGTTGCTCCATCGGTTGTGCAAGCTCCAGCGTCCGTGTCAATGCCACAAATGCAACTCGGAACGCCGGTCGACGGCTCGCTGCAAAATCTCATTCAGCAGCAAATGGATTTAATGAGCCGACAGTTGGCTTTGCTGCAAAACGGCGCGCCCGCCGCTGCACCGCCTGTCGTTCAGGAACAGCAAAACAAGTCGCCGCGCGCTCAGGAAGATGATTTGCGTTTGCCGGACGCTCCCGCCAAAAAATCGGGCGCGAAGGCAAACACAGGGCGATTCGGGCCTTACAAAACCATCGAAAAGGCGAAGGACGGCGGTTTGACCGAGCGCCAGCAAAAACACCTCGATTCATTGATTCAAAAACTGACGGCCAAGACCAAGCGCTCGAAAGAATTGGCGCAACAAAATCGTCCGGTGCAGGCCGATCCGCGCTCGGTGGCGGGATTCCGGCTGCTGTGGAAAGAGCTGGTTTATCAAATCGCGACCGAACGTTCGCAGGGCTGCAATTTGTGGGACGTCGACGGTAATGAGTACGTCGATATTACGATGTGTTTTGGCGCGAATTTACTGGGCTACTCGCCGCCGTTTGTGATTGAAGCGGCGAAAAAGCAACTTGAGAAAGGCGTGGAAATCGGCCCGCAGTCGCCGCTGGCCGGAGACGTTGCTCGGCTGGTGCGCCAGCTCACGGACATGGAGCGCGTTTCTTTTTGCAACACCGGCTCCGAGGCGGTGATGGCGGCGATCCGCATGGCGCGCACCGTCACCGGACGCACGCGATTCGCCTTTTTCTCAGGCGATTATCACGGCATTTTCGACGACGTGCTCGCGCGACAGCAAACCATGCGCGGGAAAATGCACACCGCTCCGGCGGCGCCCGGTATTCCGCAAAGTTCGGTCAAAAACAATCTGGTTTTGGATTACGGCAAGCCGGAATCTCTGGAAATTATCAAGGAATTCGCCGGTGAATTGGCCGCTGTTTTGGTCGAACCGGTGCAAAGCCGCCACCCGGACGTTCAACCCCGCGAGTTTCTGCACGAGCTGCGCAAAATCACCGAGGAAAACAACATTGCGCTCATTTTCGACGAGGTCATCACCGGTTTCCGCGTCCATCCCGGCGGCGCCCAGGCGTGGTTTGACGTGCGCGCGGATTTAGCCAGCTACGGCAAAATCGCAGGCGGCGGCATGCCTTGCGGCGTGGTCGCGGGCAGCGCAAAATTTATGGATTCCCTCGACGGCGGCATGTGGCAGTACGGCGACGATTCCCTGCCGGAAGCGGACGTGACCTTTTTCGCCGGAACATTCGTGCGGCACCCGTTGGCGTTGGCCGCTGGAAAAGCCGTGCTCGAACATTTGATTGAACAGGGCGGGAGTTTGCAGGAAAATCTCAACCAAAAAACCGCCGATTTCGCCGCTGAAATGAACGCATTTTTCACCGAATGCGGCGTGCCGATCCGCGTCCTGCATTTCAGCTCATGGTTCCGCTTTGACTATCCCTACGATCTGACTTACGCGCAATTGCTCTTCTATCATTTGGTGGAAAAGGGCGTGTACATTCGCGAAGCCGGGCAAAACTGTTTCTTTTGCACCGCCCACACCGACGCGGACATCGCTTTCGTCGCGCGCGCCATAAAGGAAAGCGTCATCGAACTGCAAAAAGCCGGTTTTCTCCCCGGGCCGGATGATGGCGGCGGTTCTGGCGGGGCTTCGATTGAAAAAAAAACGCAGAAGCGCACTCCATCTGAGCCTGTCACAGAATCTAAAGAAACGCCATCCACGTCATTCCCGCGCAGGCGGGAATCCAGTGGGGCGCCGCTCATAGATTCCCGCCTGCGCGGGAATGACGTATTGCTGGAATCTGGAAGATTTCCCCTTACCGCCGCGCAGAAAGAAATCTGGCTCGCGGCGAGAATCGGCGAAGATGCGGCGTGTGCGCACAACGAAGCGTTTTTACTCACACTGAACGGTGAATTGAATTTTTCCGCCTTGCAAAAGGCTGTTCGCGAAGTCCTGCCGCGCCACGAATCTTTGCACTTGCGCTTTGACAAAAACGGCGAATTCCAACGCGCCGAATCGCTCGATCCAGAAAAGATTGAGCTGCCTTTCACCGATATTTCTGAGACCGAAGCGTCTGCGCGAAAAACCGAGCTCGATAAAATTATCCGGCGGGAAAGCCTGGTTCCGTTCGATCTGGAAAACGGGCCGTTGTTCCGCCTGCTTCTGGTCAAGCTTGATGCGCAGGAGCACGTCTTTATTTTTCTCACCAACCACATCGTCTGCGACGGCTGGTCGACCGGCGTTTTGCTTGATGAAATCAGCGTTGTTTACTCGGCGATTTGCAAAAATGAGCCTGTTGAATTGTCTCCAGCAACGCCGTTTCGTGAGTTCGCCGCATTGCAAACAGCTGACAAAAACAGTGAAGCCCGCCAGTCCGCGCTTGATTTTTGGTTGAACCATTTGAAAAATCCGCCCGCACCGCTCGATCTGCCGACGGATCATCCGCGCGGCATACAAAAATCGCATCGCGGTCATACGATCAAAATGACCATTCGACCGGAAATCTATCAGTCGATCAAAAAGGCGGCGGCGCGGGAGAAGGCGACGTTATTCGCGGCGGTGCTGGCGGCGTTCAAGGTTTTTCTTTACAGATTGAGCAAGCAGGACGATCTCGTCGTCGGCATGCCGGCGGCGGGGCAGGCGATGACGGGCATGCATACGCTGGTCGGCCATTGCGTTAATCTTTTGCCGCTGCGTTCAAAACTCGACGGCGAAGCGAGCTTCAGCGAGTTTTTGAAACAGGTTAAAACATCCGTTCTCGACGCTTACGACCATTTCGATTGCACCGTCGGTGAGATTCTGCCGCATCTGAAAATTGAGCGCCGTCCGGGGCGGTCGCCGCTGGTGGAAATTTTGTTCAACCTCGACCGCGACAGCGCCGGGCAGGGTTTTCACGGTCTGGAGGCGCACATCGCACAAGCGCCGAAAGAATCGGTGCATTTCGATATTTTCATGAATTTGAACGAAATGGCGGACGGCCTGATCGTCGATTGCGACTACAACGCCGACCTTTTCGAAGAGGCGACAATGCGCGTCTGGCTGCGCAGTTTTGAAGCGCTGCTCGAAAACATCGCCCATGACACAAGCGCGTCATTGAATAGCTTTTCGATGCTCGGCGAAGACGATCTCAACACGATTTTATATCAATGGAACGACACGCAGCGCGATTTCGATAAGACGTTAAAATTGCACGATTTGGTCGAACAGCAAGCGACCAAAACGCCGGAAGCGACAGCGGTGATCGGCGAAGATCGCTCTTTTTCTTACCAGGAATTGCTCGACCGTGCCGATAATTTCGCGAAATTGCTGTCGGAGAATGGCGTCAAAAAAGGCGGTCTGGTCGGCGTTTATTGCGAACGTTCCGCCGAAGTAGTCGCGGCGCTGCTCGGCGTGATGAAAATCGGCGCGGCCTACGTTCCGCTCGACCCGAGTTTCCCGCCTGCGCGTTTGCAATTTATGATCGACGATGCGCAAATTTCGGCGCTGGTGACGAATCTTGATCGGGTTGATTTGAAAACGCCGGATCATGCGCCGATTATTCATTTGAGTGAAATTTCCTCGCGCGAAACACAAGACATTGAACTGGCTTTCAATGAAGCTGTCGAGCAGATTTCGTCATTCCCGCGCAGGCGGGAATCCAGGAGCGGCGCCCCACTGGATTCCCGCCTGCGCGGGAATGACGTAGAAGCCGCCGTCAAGAGACCAACAACCGCCACTGACCTCGTCTACGTCATCTACACTTCCGGCTCGACCGGAAAGCCAAAAGGCGTGCAAATTCCGCACAGCGCGGCGGTAAATTTCATGCTCGCCATGCAAGAAAAACCCGGATTGCATGAAGGCGATCGCTTGCTTTCAGTAACGACACTCTCTTTCGACATCTCAGTGCTCGAAATTTTCCTGCCGCTGACCTGCGGCGCGACGACGATTCTCGCGGACAAACAAACCGTTTCCGACGGCAAACTGCTCGCCGAAATGATGGTCAAACATCAAGCGAACGTCATGCAAGCCACGCCTGCGACCTGGCGCTTGCTGCTTGAAAGCGGCTGGCAAAACGCGACGCTGAAAAAAGCGCTCTGCGGCGGCGAAGCCATGCCCGCCGATCTGCGTGACGCGCTGCTCGACCAAAATCTCGAACTCTGGAACATGTATGGCCCGACCGAAACCACGATCTGGTCGTCAGTGATGAAAATCGACTCGAAGGACGAACCCATCCTGATCGGCAAGCCCATCGCCAACACGCAAATGTACATTCTCGACGAAAATCGCCAGCCCGCCCCCGTCGGCGTGCCCGGCGAATTGTACATCGCGGGAGACGGGCTCGCGACAGGTTATTTAAATCGTCCCGAATTAACCGCTGAAAAATTCATCAACACTAAAATCCAGGGTCTGAATACTAACAACCAATCACTAAATACTAAACACCGCGTCTATCGCACCGGCGACTTGGCGCGCTACCGCGCCGACGGCAACATTGAATGCCTCGGACGCACGGATTTCCAAATCAAGATTCGCGGTTTCCGCATTGAAGCAGGTGAGATTGAAGCGAAATTGCAGGAGATCGCGGGCGTGAAACAGGCGGTCGTCAACGCCGCGCCGGACGCGAGCGGGACGCAGACGCTGGTCGCGTATCTCGTGTGCGAAAATGAAGCGCCGCAGCCTGCTGACTTGCGCGCGCATTTGCGAAAAGATTTGCCGCCCTACATGATTCCCGCGCGCTTCATCTTCGTTGGCGAAATGCCGCTCACGCCGAACGGAAAAATCGACCGAAAAGCTTTGCCCGCGCCGGGGTTTGAGGGCAATGCCAACGGCGAACTCAACGGGAAAGTTCATGCGAACGGCAAACCCCATGAAAATGGATTTCTACGGGATAAACCCCGTGAAAAACTCTTTCAACGGGGTAAACGCAACGGTCACGCTGGCGACCTGCTGGAAATGCAATTGCTCAAAACGTGGGAAAGCCTGCTCGGCGTGAAAAATATCGGCATGGACGACGATTTTTTTGAATTAGGCGGCCATTCACTGTTAGCGGCGCGATTGTTTGCCAAAATCGAAGACTCGCATGGTGTGGCGCTGCCATTGGCGACCTTGTTTCAGGACTCAACGGTTGCAGCATTGGCGCAGGTGATTCGCCGCAACAAGGGCAAATCATCCTGGTCGTCGCTTGTACCGATTCAGGCCGGCGGTTCCAGGACGCCGCTGTTTCTGATCCACGGCGCGGAAGGCAACGTCTTGCTTTATCGCGACTTGGCCAGAAAGCTCGGTGAAGATCAGCCTGTTTTTGGCTTACAAGCTCAAGGCCTGGACGGCAAAACGCCGCCGCTGACCACCATTGAAGAGATGGCCGAACTTTATCTTAAAGAAATCCGTGCGCTGCAGCCGGAAGGGCCGTACGCGCTCGGCGGTTACTGCATGGGCGGAACGATTGCTTACGAAATTGCGCAGCGATTGGTACATGACGGCGAGCGAGTAAGTCTGCTGGCGCTGCTGGAAACCTACAATGTTCATGGTTTAAAGGATTATTCACTGGCGGGCAAAACCCGACTCGGCTGGCAAAACCTGCGCTTCCACGCAGAGAATGTTCTGAAGCTCCCAGCAGGCGAAAAGAAGAAATTTTTGGAGACAAAAACGAGCACGGCGAAAGAGAGGATGAAAATGCGTTTTCAGTCCGGCTTCACCAAAGCCGCACGAGGCCTGTCACGCAACGGCAACGGCGCCTTTCCGCACTTAGCATTGGCGAAAATCAACGACCATGCCCAGGAAGCTTACACGCCTTCGCCCTACCCCGGAAAAATCACCTTGTTTCGGCCTAACCGTCTTTTCTCAGGCATGGAAGACCCGCAATTCGGCTGGGGCGCCCTCGCCCGCGACGGCGTCGACGTTCACCAACTCCCTTTCGCCCCGCGCGGAATGCTGGTGGAGCCGTTCGTGCGGCAACTGGCGGACAAATTGAAAAAATCTTTGGCAGGAGTTCGCGAAGAAGTTTCGCCAGCTTATGCCGGATTTTGAAAACCAGGGTCTGATTACAAGTTGACGGTCTTTTGTGCTAGGGAATATATCTTCCTCAAACGCCTTATTATACCATTTTCCTTAATTTCCCATCCTTTCCAATATGGCTAAATGACCAACTTGAGGATGGCCAATAAAGGAAAGTGGTATTAGTAAAAGTTTATATTTAGTATCTAATTTTTCTTCATCTATTTTTCCAAAAGAACTCCCTTACCGCTATCTCTCAACCAGGTTCTGTAGCCCCGCTTGATCATTGTTACGATTTCATCGGGCAATTTGTCGTCCGAATCAATGATGAGATCAAAAATGTTGGTGTTGCTGATGTCAATGCCATAATCACGGAAATAGCGATCCTGTGTACTCTGGGCTTGCTTCTGCATATTAATGATCGTCTGGTCGATCGTGGCGGCTCCGTCCTCATACCGCCGGCCATTGCAGATATCCATATAGATCCGATGCGCCGCGATATCAGGATCAACTGTGAGATACACGCGGAAGCTGTCATGAATCCAGTAGTAACCGAGACGGGCGTCCAGGACGATTTCGCTTCCTTCTCCGATGCGGCGGATAAGCGTATCGATCTCCCGGTCGACTACTCGGTTGCTTCGTGCAAAATCGTTCAACTCATTGACTGTCATATCATACTGCTGTGCGAGTGTTCTGAAAATACCACCTGCACTAAATTTTCGATATCCGAGGGAATCTGCGAGCTTGTTCGTAACAGTACTGACGCCTGATCCTGTCTCCCCGGTAATCGTAATGATTCTCTTTTTCCTAAGAGGGAGGGTGTTGATATATCTCCTGTCCGTATCGCTATCGCCTTCGAAATTACCGTCGAGATGCCGACCTACGTTGGTCATCACCTGCTGTTCGAGCCTGATGATACGGCGTTCGTGAAACCGGATAGCCTCCCGTTTGCTTATGCCATACCCTAGAACCGCAATCATTGGAAACAGGCTTGCGAACGCGATCAATCCGAATCCGTCAATGAGCGGGTCCCGGCCAGGCGTCGTTGTTGCGAGACCAAGACCAAGAGCCGCAACGATGGGTACGGTTATCGTACTCGTCGTAACGCCGCCGCTGTCATAGGCGATGGGAATGACCGTCCGAGGTGCGAAATAGGTCATGGCAATGACCACGAGGTAGCCCGTCATGATATAGTAGACAATCGAATCGCCGTGAATGATTCGATAGGAACCCAATAAAATTCCGACGCCGACGCCGATCGCAACGAAAATGCGCAGGTAGCCCTGCTGTATCGATCCGTCACTAATCTCTTCCGCCTTTCGTGCGATGGCTGTGAGGGCTGGTTCGGCTACCGTTGTCGCAAAACCGACTAAAAACGAAAAACTGAAAATAAGCCAGAGATTACCGCTATTTGCCAGCTCGATCGAAAGACTCTCCCCGACTGGAAAGAGTCCCATCTCCAGACCGATTACGAAAGCATAGAGACCGAGTATGACTAGACCGAAGCCGGAAGCCTGACGTCCAAAGCGTTCAATCCGTTTCTTCAGTACAAGCCGGTAAAATACCAGAACCACTGTAATAACCGGAAGCACATCTCGAACGCTTGCCAGGAATGTTTCCAAATACAACCACCACCCAGTGTCCTGCGGCAGGGCCGTAACGATCACCTCCGAGGCTTTGGGTTCTCCCACGTTGAGATATGCCAATATGCCGTAGGCTTGCACGAATATCATTGGCATGACGCTGGCAAAAGCAATCAGTCCGAATCCGTCTACGAGTGGATTCCGATTCTTCAGACTACTGGTCAGCCCAATCCCCAAAGCAGCGATTAAGGGAACCGTGACGGTCGAAGTTGTGATGCCGCCCGAGTCGTAGGCGAGCCCCACGATCTCTTCCGGCGAGAAATAGGTTATTCCAATGACCAGGATATATCCGACGATAATATACCAATGGATTGGATGATTGACGATGATCCTGTAAACGCCGATCACGATGGCAAGGCCGACGGAAAATGCGACCACCAGACGCAGCGTGAAGGCGCTAATCTCACCATTACTGATTATTTCGGCTTTGGCGGCGATGGCAATCAGTGCCGGTTCGGCAATCGTCGTGGCAAATCCGATCACAAATGCGAAGATTATGATCCAGATTCGGTTACTCAAGCTCGCCAATTGTTGGGAAAGATCCTCTCCGAGCGGAAATATCCCCATTTCAAGACCGCGTAAGAAAAGCGCCAGGCCAACAGCCACAAACATGAGGCCGACAACCATGGCCGGCAAATTGTCCGGCACCGTCTGCAGTATGGCAAATTGATAAAACATTATGATGCCGACGATGATAGACAAATCGAATAGAGCCCCCCTCAGATCTTCATAAAACGAATATATGTGCTGTGTGAGATGACGATATTTGCGAAGCATAAGAGCTATGATGTTAGACGCCCACAGGCTATCCCGCGGAGTTCTGTGTTATTTATGATCCTAGATTGAGCCACAATTAATATTTGCCGCTTTTTCTTGCGTCTCTATGTAGTTGCCTCCTATTCTCCATAACTGTGGAGAATGTTATGCTAACCAGTTTCGAGTCACAGGTTTGAAATCTGTGTTCAGCAGTTGATTAGACATTTAATCAAGTTGGTTCTTCATCTTTGGGCAGTGATATCCCCATTTCCCGTGCTCGCTTTTTCCACAGCCGCCGAGCGTATTGTTGCATGTCAGCCGTCTTGTCGCTCTCGTCCATTATCTCTAAACCGAGCAAGGTTTCCAGAATATCTTCCATGGTGATAATGCCTTCCATGCCTCCATATTCATCGATGATTACCATGATATGTGTGCGTTGCTGAAGCACTTCGTCAAATGCATCAGATAATGAGGTCTTGCTTGATAACGTATTCAAGTCATGTCGATAGGATTCCAGGGTGTTGTCCGTATGGCCCCGCGCCTGTGCCAATAATAGATCATCCTTTAGTACAAAGCCGGTTAGGACTTCGTCGTTTTCGGCATAAATTGGAATACGCGAGAAGCGAGAATCATAGTGTTTATCGAAATACTCGTAAACCGTTAGTGATTCGGGTAATGAAAACACAACCGGACGCGGCGTCATCACATCAGTGACCTTTGTTTCGTGTAGCAGGAACATGTTTTTCAGGATGCGTGATTCTCGCGCTTCAAGTTGACCTTCCTGCTCGCCGAGATCGGCCATGGCGGCAAACTCCTTGCGGCTGAAGCCTTCGATTTTCTTGTTTCCAGAAAGACCGCGAGTCAGTAGCTCAGACAGCCAGACAAAAGGGTACAGCGCCCATACCAGGAATTTGAGCCAGTGTGCCGTCATGCTTGACAGCGCACGCCAATAAGTTGCACCCAGCGTTTTGGGGATAATCTCCGAAAATACCAAGATCATCAGCGTCAGGATTGCGGATATCAATCCTACCCATGAACTGCCAAACACCACGGTTGCTTGAGCTCCAGCGCCAACAGCTCCAACTGTGTGAGCTATGGTGTTTAGTGTTAGGATCGCAGCCAGCGGTTTGTTGATATCCCCCTTGAGTTTGACTAACAGTGTACCCGAACTTTTGTTTTCCTGTTCAAGTACCCTGATATGAGCAGTAGTAACACTCAGCAGTACGGCTTCTGAAATTGAGCATATAAACGAAAAGAGTAAGGCGGTGATCACATAAACGATGAGTAATGTCATGCTGACAAGCTAATTGATCGTGTAAAAGGACCTGACTTAATTAAAAGGATTGGTTGCCTACAATTCATTCAGCGGCAGTATATTGTCGCAAAAACATTTCTAATCTGAATTTTTTATAGACCGTCAATTTACGCTCAAAGATATCTGACTCTGATTTCCATCGATTGTATCACCCGCCCCGCAGTATGTTTATGTTGTCTGCTCTCCAGCAACAACATAACTAACATTTCTCACTTCATTTTGGATATCTTAAGCCTTTATTTGTAAAAGCCTTAGGGCCAGACTCATTGTGGTAATGTTTGAAAAACGCTTGAGGGTGGCTCTGAGTTTTGTTCTTCATTTTTTGCCTAAAAGGTTCCAAATTAGCCTCAATTTGAAGTGAGAAATGTTAGAACATAATATTGAGGTTTTGGAAAAGCAACTTTTGTTCACCAAGTCTATTACATTGTCACACTTCAATTTTTCCTGCATGGCTTTCATAGAACGCCAATGCCCAAACATCCGCCGATTGCTTCCGCGAGACGCGAAAGAAGTGTAAGGCTTGCCCTGCTTTTCAATAGCAGGCTTTTCTGAATCGCGCATTTCATTCCAGCTTTTGGGGGACCATTCGATCTTCGTTCGACTGAGCCGGATGAGAAGAAAAGCAAGCTTTGCACTCCTTCAGTTCTTCTGCTTTTCGGCTTCGAACGAAAGAAAAAATCAAGTGTGACAAAGTAGTAGGCGTTGTACAAGACGTCGCTTTTCTTGGTATAGTTTGGCTGAAATTCCACCCCAGATCGTTTGTGTTTCACATAGCCGTCCAGTTCGGTTTCTTCGCCTTCTATCTAGCTTGAAAAGACGGGCGCGACTGAAATGTAAAAGCTGAAGTCGATAGTGGATATTTCTGCATCTCGCAAAGCGTCGAATCGCGCTTGCAGGCCATCGTTTACAGTCTGAGAGCAAGCGTTAAGAAACTCATTCGAGATTATATTCAAGCGCGTCTTCATAAACGATATTTCAATTTAAGACCTTTCACTCTCATCGCTTGTATAAAATTCTAAAACTTCTTCGAATTTTGACAAGCGAACTTTTGTAGTTCAATTTTTAGGATAAAGAAGCCGCCCCGCGAGAAAGGCTAAAGGCAGCTTGGTCGCAAAGACCAACACGAATGAACTGAGAGCCAGCAGCCAAGGAATAAATCCCGAATTGGCAATGGCAAAATAGGTGGTGATTCCGCCAACCATGCTGACAAAGAATCCGGCACGCAACGATGCGCCCGTCGTTGAGAATTCTCCTTGTAGCTTTACGCATAGCCAAACTATCGCAAAGCCGTAAAGAAAATCCGGAACAAATGAAAAAACGTCGCGCCAAATCGAGTTCCGCCAGACGCTTTCGCTGAAGTTCGCGCCGACTTCACGCCACATATCGCGCAGCACAAAATTATTTCCAAGCCAACCTGTCAGATTCAGCAGAAATCCGATCAAAAGCCCCACTAAACCGATTCGCCGTCTGCTTGGGCGAGTTTTGCTCGAAGGCGTTGTCATTGGATTTCCCTTTCTTGTTCCAGGTAATTTTCAAGCCGTTCCATCATTTGGGGATAACGCTCGACCAGACGTTTTTCCTGAATGACAATATCATTCGCAAGCAAGCCGAGCGCAATCGCTGTTGACGCAAGGTTTTCCGGGTTGAGATTGCCGGCGACGTACAAGTTCTGGCCAATAATATCGAGTTTGCTTTGATAAAACGCTTGCTGACTGTAGAGCTTTGAAAGCGCAGACGCCAAATCAAAATCGATATTGCTGATCGCGCCCGTGCGGTTGAGTAGCTCCCAAGCGTTTTTTTCTATGAGCGGCGTTGTAAAACCTTTTGGAATTGCACGCAGAATTTCAAGCGGCGATATTTTTGCGTTTTGCGTATAGATGCGTTGGGCGAGAATCTCAAGAGAATCATCAATTTGGCGGTGATAGGGCAGGATGGCTTCGATTTGTTCAAAGTTAGTTTGCAATTCATTTCGTATTGCAAGCAGAGCCCTTTCGGCTTCATGCTCATTATTCCAGGCAACGCGCCACTCGTTTGCCATCATTCCGAGCAGAACGCCTAACACAATCAAAGCCGCTTCCGCGAACAGCCAGCCAAGCCTGTTTTTGCCGATTCTATTTTCTAGTATTCGCGTCATATTCATTATTTTTAAAGCCGCCAAATCAGGACAATTCGTTCGCCCCGATCACTTCTTTGGCTTGGGCGGCGTTTCTGGAAATTGATTTCAAGCAAGTTGACTACTTTCGTGCAATCAGGCAGGACGACGGCGCAGAGAAAAAACAAAGGAATGGAACCGGTAAGGTGAAACACAAAACTCAAAAATGTGCTCTGTCGCAGGATGGATAGTGAAAAAAATGCTCACCAGTTTTGCAAGACCATAAAAAAACTATCGCCGCCCAAGCGCGAACAAGTCTGTGTAAACTCATTCGCAAGTCAACTACACCGAGACCTGAAAGGACGACGACGCAAAGGACAAGATGATCTGCGCGATTTATTCAAATGCTTGCCTTGAAGTGATGGATTGCTGGAATATTGGAAAACAGTGATTTCTCCACTAATCCAGCTATCCAATATTCCATCAATCCATTCAAAATGAAGGCGTTTTTCAGCTTAATCCGTCTTCTTTTCGTCCTTGTTCCGCGCGTGTTTTTCGAACCAACTGTGCAGGTAAAGCACGGTGCGCAGATAGTTTGACGGCTTGGCGCTCGTGCCGTGCCATTCGTCGTTGAAGCGCAGCATCACGGTCGGGACTTTTTGCACTTTCAGCGCCATGTAAAATTCTTCCGTCTGCGAAATCGGCGTGCGCAGATCGTTGACGCCGGTCATCAACATGGTCGGCGTTTTAACGTTTCCGGCGTACATTAGCGGCGAACGCTGCAAATGCTCGGACGGGTCTTCCCACGGATATTTTTTGAAGTTGCGGTACCAGCTCGCACCGTCGGTCGTGCCAACAAAACTCATCCAATTGATCACCGGGTAGTTTGACGAAGCCGCCGCAAAGCGATCCGTCTTCCCCACAATCCATGCGGTGAGCACGCCGCCGCCGGAGCCGCCGTAAACAAAAAGATTGTCTTCATCGACATAGCCGCGCGCCACAACTTCGTCCACGCCTTTCATCAAATCATCATAATCCTTGCCGGGATAAGCGTTTTTGATCGCATTGCCAAAAGCGCTGCCGTAGCCGGAGCTGCCGCGCGGGTTGGTGTAAAGCACAACATAGCCTTCCGCCGCGTGCATCTGCCAGCGGTAGTTGAAGCCGACGTTGTACATGCCGTGCGGCCCGCCGTGTATGGAAAGAATCATCGGGTATTGCTTTTCCGGATCAAAATCCGGCGGTTTGACGATCCAGCCTTGAATGTCAAAATCTTCCACGGACTTGTACCAGATTTCTTCCACTTCACCGAGGGTGACGCCGTGCAAAACATCGGCGTTCACTTCAGTTAATCGCGCCATTTGCGCCGGATTTTTCAGTGCAAAACTAACAACGTCTCCCGGCTCGTGGGAACTGCCGAGCGTTCCAACCGCCATACCACGACTGTCCACGCTGGAGACCGAAAGCATGTGGTTTCCGTCGGTGACTTTTTTCACTTTGCCCGCCGTTGAAGCAAAGTAGAAATTACTCGTTCCACGATCTCGCGCCGTAAAATAAACACCCTTGCTATCGCTAGACCAGATGAGTCCGCCGGGGCTGCGATCCAGGTCGCCGGAAATCTCGCGCGGATTTGAGCCGTCGCTGTTCATGACGTAGAGTTTGCGCTCGATAAAAGTATCGGTTGTGTGATCGTAACCGGAATAAGCGACGAGCTTACCGTCAGGGGAAGGAACTGGGCCAAAGTCCGGGCCTTTGCGTTTTGTCAGCGCGGTCGTCTCGCCGCTTTCTACGTCAATTTCGTAGATTTCAGATTCGCGCCACTGATATTCCGCTTCGTCCATGCGCAAGCCGCTGACAAGGATTGATTTGCCGTCGGGCATCCACTCAGGCGAGGAATGATTGTAATCGCCGGAGGTAATTTGACGCGGCGAACCGCCGTCCGCCGGAACGACGAAAACATGCGTAAAGCCGTCCTCGAGAAATCCGCGCCGGTCTCGGCGATAACGCAAACGGTCAATTATGCGCGGGCCTTCCGTCCACTTCGCGCCCTTGGGACGCGCAGGCAATTTAATCGACCAGCGGTCGTTTTCGAGCACAATCATGGTAAATGCGATCCATTTGCCGTCCGGCGACCAGCGAATGTTTGACGGGGATTTTTCAAGCCGGGTAATTTGCGTCACTGCGCCTTCCGCATCCATCCAGCGTACGTGGATTTGCGCGCCTTTTGGTTCACCGCGCTTCACAAACGCGATGCGTGAGCCGTCCGGCGACCATTGCGGCGAGCCGCCGTCGAGCAGGTACCGCTTTTTCGAACCGTCAGCGTTCATGATCCAAAGCGATGATTCGCGCGAATCTTCCTGCATATTCGTCCAGGTGCGGGCAAAAACGATCTGCCGTCCGTCCGGAGAAACCTGCGGGCCGCGTACGCCTTCGAAATCGGCGTACATGTCAAGGGTGAGCTTTTTGATCGATTCCTGAGCAAAAACGGCGGGTGCGGTTAATAAAACCGCGACAGCAATCAATTGGAAAAATGATTTGTGTTTCATAGCAACCTCATGAGTTTTTGTGACGCGAACGAACTATCGTTCAATTGACAGGATTGTTAGTAATCCGGGCGCTGCTAAAAGCGCCTTTCATGGGCTTAATTTGTGCTCTTCTTTGAAAAGCGTTCAAATTCTGTTCTTTAGTCCAAAACTGTGAATTCAATTCGAAGTTTTTCTATGTAGTTCTGTTGGAAAAAATCCAACAATTTTTGTCTATCGGCATCTCCAAACTTACAAGCAGAACGAATGTCTGCCACTCGGATTCGAGTACCCTCTGATTCTGAAAAAACGTCGATATGCGAATACACAAATGAGCAGTCAGGATGTTCAATTGGAATTTGAATCGTATGCTGTTTTTCCGATCTCGCGTTGTTAATTTCTTTCTCCAAGTGTTCTGCAGAGTAGCTTTCAGAATTCAGTTTCACAACTTCAAGTATTCGATCTAACACCAAATCTCTTTCCGCTTTGAGCATAAAGCCTCTATATTGTGCGGGCTCAAATTCCATTACCCAAACCCGTGATGTAGCACAAAATGCGAGAACAGATACAATAGCAATTATTATCGGAAATTTGGTTTTATGGAAAACGGCGGGAATTGTGTGTTCCCTGGCATTAGCTTTTGAACATACGTATGAAAGCGGTAAAACAGACAGAGCTAAAAGGTCGGAGTAGTCTTGCGTTCGATAGATCTCAAAAAGTCCCAAAGCATTCCAAAATAGAAGAAAAAACGACGCGATCTCTGATTTCCAAAGCACAAATGCCGCTGCAGATAAGAGATATATCTGTACTCGATACTGAGTAAAGAATGCTGAGAAGAACATTGGAAAAATGAAAAGACCAGCAAAATCTGATATTTTACCCGTCCAGAAACCAGGGAATGTTGCCTTCAGAATAAAATCATTCAACAGTAAAATGCAGAGTGAAGTGATGTAGCCCAAACTGGTCAAAGCGGAAACATTTCGCGTTTCATTTTTGCCCCGAGGCATTTTTGTCCGCCATTTATTCATGATCTTGGAAGGGCTCTGTGAATTTCACTGATAACATTTATTCAAATTAGCTTGATCGCTGTGCGTTGTCAAGCCATGAGGTACGGGCAGAAATTGTCTTTTTGAAAAGACAATTTCCCGGAATTTTGTCTGATCGTTTGATACAATTTCCTTCAAAATTGTCCACGAAACGTGTACAGTTTGGGATGAAACACTCATCTGCATCTGTATTTTTTTCCAGAAAAAACTTCGGACTAATATTCGGGCTCGTCGTTTTCCTTATCTTCATTCTTTTGCCGGCGCCGGAAGGGCTTTCGCCCCAGGCCATGCGCGTCGCCGCGGTAACTTTGTTGATGGCGATTTGGTGGGTGACGGAGGCCTTGCCCATCTACGCCACTGCGCTGGCTCCAATGGCGCTTTTCCCGCTTCTTGGCGTTCTCGAGGCGCAGGCGACCGCGGTCAACTATGGCCACCATTTTATTCTACTGTTAATTGGCGGCTTTATCATTGCGGCGGCGCTTGAGCGGCACGGCCTGCATCGACGCTTCGCACTGACGACGATCAAACTCATCGGCGCGAGTCGCAGAAAACTGGTCTTGAGCTTTATGCTCGCTTCCGCGTTTCTTTCAATGTGGATCGCCAATGTCACGGTTGCGCTGCTGATGACGCCGATTGCAATGGCCGTCTTGAATCGCCTGGAAAATGAACAGGCCGATTCACGCTTTGGCGTCGCGCTGCTGCTAGCCATTGCTTATGCCGCGAATATCGGCGGGGTCGGCACGCTGATCGGCACGCCGACCAACCTTGTACTTCCCGGGGTACTCAAAAGCGCCTTCCCGGACTCTCTTGAGATTACATTTTTTTCCTGGATGGCAGTCGGTCTTCCCGTCGTCATCATTCTTCTCCCAGTCGCCTTTTTCTATTTGATTCGTTATTTCAGCATTTCGGGTAAAGCTGACGACTCGCCCAAAATTATCCAGAGCCAGCTCGATGCTTTGGGTGCAATGAATCAAGCGGAAAAGCGCGTCCTGATAATTTTCGTGTTAGCCGCCGCCGGTTGGATTTTCAGGAGCGATTTCCAACTCGGCGCTCTAGAAATATCGGGCTGGGCTTCTCTGCTTGGGGTTGAAAAATTCGTAACGGACGCGACAGTGGCGATCTTTTTTACAATGCTGCTTTTTGCCCTGCCTTCGGGCGTAAAACAAGGGGAGCGGATGATGGATTGGGAAACGGCGAACCGGATTCCTTGGGGCATGGGCGTTTTGGTTGGCGGCGGCTTTGCTTTGGCCAAAGCTTACTCAGCGACGGGGCTGGCAAAATGGTTGGGCGGGCAGATGACTTTTCTCCAGAACTTACCGCTCTTGTTGACCATTCTTCTTATCGCACTATTTTTGATATTTTTTACTGAAGTCAACACCAACACAGGAACGGCGAATATTTTCCTGCCGGTCTTGGCTTCGGTCGCTGTTGCGCAAAACGCCGATCCGCTGCTTCTGCTTTTCCCGGCAACCTTTGCCTGTTCATGCGTTTTCTGCCTTCCTTCCGGCACTGGGGTGAACGCGGTTGTTTTTGGAAGCGGGAAAATTACCCTGCCGGAAATGGCGCGCTGCGGCTTCTTGTTAAATATTGCCGGCGCGCTATTGATCGGTGTAGTCGTCTATCTCATGATCTAACAGATGTTTACTCATCCGTCCAACGACAGTTACTCTAATACCCCCCAATGGAAACGTAACATCAGTTATCTAACTGAAGTTACGCACGCGTTGTTTGGCGCCTGCAATCGTAACCTGCGGGTAACTTTTGGTTCTCATTAGCTCCGCTCTTCAGAGCGGAGACCTTTGAAGACGGCCGCCCCTTCTTTTCCGCCGCGCTGGCGCGGCGGAAAAGAAGGAAATGGGCGTTTTGTGTGTCACCGGGCTGAAGCCCGGCGCTAATGAGACGAGATTTGCCTCAAGATTCAGAATGTGCGTTGACGCGCGTAACATCAGTTATCTAATTTGAAATTCCGTTTGAACCGCAAAGTTGTGCGAGTTATATTTGCCGCCCAATTTACAGCACCGAAACGTAGAGGAGCCGGACTCATGGCCACAGTTTATCCCACAAATATGCAAAAACCAAACGACGCCGAATTGGTCATCACCTGGAATGACGGTCGAGACTGCACATACAACATGCGCAAGCTGCGCGGACAATGCCCGTGCGCCGAATGCGTGGAAGAAACGACCGGACAGCGGGTGGTTTTTGAAAAAGACGTTCCGGAAGGAATTGTCGCGACGGAAGCGCGGCCAGTTGGGCGGTATGCGTATCAGTTTATCTGGTCGGACGGACACACGACCGGGCTGTATACTTATGAGTATTTGAGAAATCTGTGTGAGAGAGCGGAAGAGTGAGAATTTCCAGCCAGGTCTCGACTGTCTTAAAACACAAAACTTGCAAAGCGATACACATCATGTTGTAGGGGTTCAAAATTTTGAACCCCTACATATGACATGTTTATCATTCAGAAACCATGTTCCGGGGCATCCCAGGCCAAGTCAAAATTATTCAAATCGCAGTGCGGCGATCGGATCCATTTGGGCGGCTTTTCGCGCAGGGTAGATGCCGAAAACCATCCCGACCGCAGCCGAGATGCCGAAAGAAATTGAGATGCTGAAGGCGGAAATGACCGTTTCCCAACCAGCGAATACGTTGATGCCTTTGGCCATACCGACGCCGAGAATCACGCCCAGTAACCCGCCCGCGCAGCTAATCAAAACCGTTTCATTCAAGAATTGACCGAGCACGTCTTTTTCGGTGGCGCCGAGAGCGCGACGAATGCCGATTTCCTTGGTGCGCTCCGTCACGCTGGCCAGCATAATGTTCATGATGCCGATACCGCCGACAAGCAATGAAATCGCAGCAATCGAGCCCATGACAATATTAAAAACGCGTTGAGTCCGCTGACTCTGGGCAAGAAGCTCCGCCGGAATAATAATTTCATAATCCTGGACTTCTTTATGCGTCCTTTTCAAGATGCGTCTAACCACGTCTGCGGAAGGCACGACCTGCGCCGAACGCTTCACCTGAACAGCAATCTCTTCGACAAATTCCGGACGGTCGGAATTGCGGAAACGCTTGAGGCCGGTGGTGATCGGTATGTAAATATCTTTGTTAATATTGCGAACCTTGATCACTGAAGTTTTGCCTTCCTTGATCGCCTTGTTTTCCATCACGCCGACGACTTTGAACCATTCGCCGCCGATGCGAATGCGCTGCCCAATCGGATCGCGAAAGCCGAACAGCTCGCGCCTGACTTCAGCGCCGATAATGGCGACGCGCTTGGCGTCCCGTACGTCTAACTCGACAAGAAAGCGTCCCAGAGACGCTTGAAAGCCTGTCACGGCTGCGTAGGAATGATCAACGCCGACAACGCGGCCCGTCGATTCTTTAGAGCCGAAAAGGACGGGTTCGTCGATGAATTTGATGGCCGTCACGCCGTTGACGTTTGGCAAATTCTCTTTCATCAAAACGGCGTCGCTGTAGCTCAGACCTTTCGAATACTTGCCTTCCGCTTCTTTCGCTCTTTCGCCGGTCAGCGTGACGTGGTTCACCCGAATATTGTTCGTGCCCAGCAACTTAATCTGTTCCAACGCTTCTCGTTTTGCGCCTTCGCCGATTGAGAGCATGGAGATGACCGACCCCACGCCAAAAATAATCCCGAGCGTTGTGAGCAAGGATCTAAGTTTGTGGACCAGTATGTTCTTTAATCCAATCCTTAGATTTTCAGAGTATTCCATTTTGGTTATCCCTCTCTAAACTTTCGCCCTGAACCGGACGGTTTACATTTGTGTGCTTTCCGCCAGTGCGGGCGTCTCGTGAAAGAGCTCGATGAGTCTTTTGCGATCATCGCCGGTGATAATGCGGACGATTTTGCCGTCTTTCATTTGAATAAGCCGCTTCGTCCAGGCCGCTTTTTCAAGATCGTGCGTCACCATGATGATGGTTTTGCCGCTGTCGTTCAATTCTTGCAAAAGCTGCATGATCTCGGCGCCAGTCTTGGTGTCGAGGTTTCCGGTCGGCTCATCAGCAAGAATGATGTCCGGTTGGGTAACCAATGCGCGAGCGACGGCGACGCGCTGATTTTCCCCGCCGGAAAGCTCGTTCGGGCGGTGGTCGAAACGATGTCCCAAACCAACGGCTTCGAGCATTTCCATGGCGCGCTCACGGCGTTCGTTGCGCTCCACGCCGCCGTAAATCAACGGCACTTCGACGTTTTCCATCACCGTGTGCTGATGGATCAGGTTGAACGACTGGAAAACAAAACCAACTTTTTGATTTCGAAGTCTCGATAGCTCGACATCGTCCAATTCCTGAATCGGCGTTCCGTCCAGCCGATAGCTGCCTGAGGTCGGTTTGTCGAGGCAGCCCAGCAAGTGCATGAGCGTCGATTTTCCCGAGCCGGAAGGCCCGATGATTGACACATAATCGCCGCGCTCAATGTCAAACGTTACGCCGCGCAACGCGTGGACTTCAGTGTCCCCCATAACATAAGTTCGTTTTAAATCTTCTATATCTACAAGCATTCTGCTCTCCGATTGCGATAAGTCAGGCACAAAGCGGCAAGGGCGCAAAGGCACAGAGTTTACTAAATGACATGCTCAATTCGCCGCTCGTCAGGTCGTGGAAGCGGGACGGCCAAGCAGCAATTCATCGCCTTCTTTGACGCCGTCGACAACGAGAATCACGCGTTCGTTGCTTTCGCCGAGCTTGACGACTTTTTGCTCGATGCCGCCGCCTTTTTTCACGAAAACGGTGGTGCGGTCCAGCTCGTCGATAAAAACGGCTTCCAGCGGGATGTACAACGCGTTTTCATAGGTCGAGATGATGATGTCGACGGTTGCGGAAAGACCCGGCTTCAAACGTTCGTCCTGGGAGTCAACTTCCACTTCGACCTCAAAAACTTTGGCGCCGGTCGCTTTTCCGGTGATGCGGCTGATTTTGCGTTTTGCCAGATCAGCAATATTTTCAATCTCACCTTCAAAAACGGCGTCAGGATAGGCGTCCAGTCGAATTTCAGATTTCATCCCTGGATGGACGCGAGCAAGATCGACTTCGCTGATCTCGGTATCGACCATCATCGTTGAAATGTCCGGCAAGTAGATCAAATCCATGCCTTCAAAAGGAATCATTCCGACTTCGATTTTCTTACCGTCCTCTTCCGAGCCGACCGGCGCGTACACGACCAGACCGGCGCGCGGAGCCAAAGCAACGCCTTGACGAAGCTTTCGCTCTTGCTGATTCAATTGTCTTTCAGCCCGGCGTAAGTTTGCTCGTGCAGCATCTACCGAAGCTTCAGTGCCTCGGGTTTTTGATTGCAGTTCGATGTGACCCAACCTGGCTTGCTCAACTTCACTCTCAACAGCAAATCCGTCTTTGGCGAGATTTCGCAAGTTTTCGTATTTCTGGCGTGCTCCTTCTTCTTTCGCCTTTTGCGATTCCAGATCGCTTTCAGCGCGAATGATGTTCGCCTTTTCTAACTCGACCGAGACTTCGGCTTCGCTCTTTGAAATCACATACTTTTCAGATTCATAAACGAGCAAAGTATCGCCTTCTTCAACCGTCGTACCTTCCGGAACCAACCATAGAATCTGCTTGTCCGTCACCGCGCTGATCGTGACCTGATCGCTGGCGCGGAGTTCGCCCGCTTCAGTAATTTTGATCGCGACGTCGCCGCGCTTCACATTGATTGACGGAATCACCGACTCCTGGCTGTCAGAAAAGATGTAGTTCTGCGTGAACAAGACGCCAAGTATGACGACGGGAATGGTGATTTTCAAGGCGTTCGACTTTGCGCCGCCGCTGAACATTTTACTAAATACGCTCATGTCTGTCTCCTCCAAATGAGATTATTGAATATCCGCGAGTGAACGCCCAATCAACGTTTCAAGCTGCGCCAGTTGCAGATGATAGTCGACCAGTTTCCGATTGTATTGAATTTCCGATTTCAGAAGCGCTTGCTGGGCGTCCGTGATATCGAGGTTTGAAGCGCGGCCCATGTTGAACATCGCGGTTGCGAAGTTCACTTTTTCGTTCGCGGCTTCCTTATTTTTCGCCAAGACTTCAAGCTCTTTTACAGAGCTAAAAGTAATCCGAACCAGCTTCCTGACTTCTTGTATGGTTTGGCGGCGTACATTGGACAATTTGCCTTGTTGCTGCGAAAGCGCAATAGAAGCTTTCTTCACGTCCGAAGACGATTTTCTGTCGAACAAGGGGTAGCTCAAGCTCAAACCCAAGACAAAATCGTTACTGTTTACTTCGGTTTGGTCCGTGATTTTCTTGTCGTTCTGGCCATTGTAAGAAATATTGAAATCGAGGCTTGGGAGGCGCTGGTTTTTGGCGATACGACGCTGCAATTCGTTTTGCCTAACATCCGCTTCGATGCTTTTGATAACCGGATTATTGTCCAGCGCCAATGCGATCAGCTTCTCCTGATCCAGCGGCACGTCGGAATATTCCAGGGTTGTCTGCGCAACGCGAATCCTGTCAGTGATTGGCAATCCTAGAACTTCTTTGAGGGCGTCCAGCGAAAGTTCATACTCCGCTTCAGCGGCGATCAATGCCGCCTGATCTTCAGCAAGTTGAATTTCCGCGCTGAGAACATCCCGCCGCGTGGCAAGAGACGCGTTAAACTTCGAATTCGAGAGTGAAAGAAGCGTCGAATCGCGAGAGATTGCCGCAGTGTTTGAATTGATGATTTCTCGCTGCAACAAAACTTCATAATAGGCGCGCTTGACTTCAAGCATGGTTTGCAGAGCTGCATCATCGTAAATGTATTGTTGAGCGCGCTTTTCGTGCTTTGCTAAATTCGTTGCACTTTTCGTAATCATGAACCACCCGTCCTTTAGCAGCGGCTGGGTGAATTCGACGGTATAGCCCCGGTTTTCCGTTTCTTCAGGAGCGGCGCCAAACCGATCCGGCGAATTGACGTCTCTTCGCAAATCTCCGGAAAACTTAAGAATGCCGCCCGTGATAAACGTTTGCTCAACACTGGCGACCAAAGCGTTGTTGTCGAATTCCAAATCAGTAATCTCGTCCGGTTCGTCCGGATCAATCGGGCGATTTTCGCTCTGCTTTGTTTGTTGCGCTTCAATTGAAAAAGTCGGCAGAAAAGTGGCGTAGCTGCCGGAAATGTCTGCTTTCGCCGCTTCAATATCAAAACGGGCAATCTCCAAATTGACGTTTTTGCGCAGGGCGATGCGAATACAATCGTCCAGGGTCAGCGGGCTCTGCAGCGCTTTTTCAATCTGTGATTCCGAGTACGAATCCGGGACGCGCGTCTCGCTTCTTTTCTTGTTCTTTTTCTGCGCCTGCAAACCTGTAACAAAAAGCAACCCCGCCACAGCGCCAACGCCGATCCTCAGCGCCGCCTTTGCGATCGATCTATTTCTTCCAAAGTTGTGCGTCGTGCATCTGGTATTCACTACGTGTCTTCCTTACTGTCATTTCAAAACTTTACTGCATCGTTGAACCGTCGCCGCGCAGACGAATTTGCGCGGCGATGATTCATTTAAAAACGAATCAAGCATGGCGACTTTTATAAAAGCAACGCGCTTCACTTCCGGTCGCCGAAACGATTGCGCGCTGTTAGAAGCCTTTCTTGATCTTCGTTGTGCCGGAAATCTTGAATTCCATATTCATGATCTTCACCATTTTCCGCTCAACATCGACAGATTGAATCTGGCCGGTCACCGCGACTTCAGTTTTCTCTTCTTCGTCTTCCGTTGCAGATTCGTCCTGGACTTCTTCAGCGATAAATTTGCCGTCTTTGAAAACGCCCTCAGCCTCAATGAGAATATCCGTTCTCATATCGGCGAACTTAGCGAACTTGACGGGACCTTGACCACTTTGCTCATACTCGGTTTCTTCAGTGACCGTGCAGAGCATCCCCATAATATAGAATTCTTCTTTCTCGAGATTAAGACGACGAACTGTTCCGCGCACTTCGCAATCGCTCGGTTCGAAATCGCCCGTCAGCTTCTTCAATTTTACTGCGTCGATAACGCCGTTTTTCTGCGGCACGCCTGTAATATCGATCCATTGGCCCGGCTTCAAGGTCTTCAATTGCTGTTGAATAGCTGTGCCGCCGTCAGAAGCGCCGCGACGGCGAGGATCTTCTCGCTGTGAAAAAGCGTTGCCAACAGTCGCCAGGAACATTCCCGCGGTTAAAGCGCCGATCAAAATATTTTTCGTTTTCATTTTTCGTCTCCTGAGATTCTTGCTTTTGTTGAAATGTGTTTTAATCAATAGTTGCAGTTCAATTACATCCTACCAAGCGAATCTGCCAAACACAGGCAGTCAACAAATGGTCGGCTTTTCGTAAATTTTTTGTCATTACTCGACCATCGATACGAGTTTTGCAAAATTGATCGGCGAACTGGTTGAAAACATCGTGTCCCAAAAGAATTTGCCAAAGCCCGGATTGGTCATGGTCTTCGTCTCCTGGTTCGGCAATACAACGGTCACCTTGTCATTTGCAATGTACTGAACGGTTACCTTGTCTTTCTTTTCCATTTGCCCGCCAAGAATTTCCGAAAACGCCTTGATCCCGTCCTGGTTCTCAGCGACTTGCTCTGGCGTAGCCAGCCGTTGAAACAGATTGACAAACCACGGTCCCAAGCTGCCGAGCCGAGCGCCGCGATTCACGCTAAAAGTCAATGCTTTAACAGCCTCGCCTGATTTAATCTCTTGCATTGTCGTCGCTTTGGTCAGGCCGGCGGCTTTGTCATAATAATGAGCGAAAGTATAAAGGCTGACGTCGCCCTTGCGTTTTTTAATGTGAAAATGGAAAAGTCCCGTAACGCCGAGATTGTGCGTTTTATCGCCGTCTTTAACAGTCATCGTCTTCGGAAAAGCAACTTCGCTTTCGGGCTCAACAATTTCGTCACTGGCGGCAAGATGAGAAAAGCCGGTCAATGACAAGCCGAGTACGACGGTAAAAAACTTCGATGCTAACTTCATTGATGCGTCTCCTGTTAATTCGTCCATAAAATGAGAGCGCCGCCAAATCTCAGCGGCGTTTTTTCAAATAACGTGGACGAATATATGGAAATTCTTTAGCGGGGTTGTCATTGCAAAGTAGCAGGTGTGTAAAATTGGAGTCTACTTGAAAAAAGTGATCCGCCGGGCGGAAACAGTGTTTTTTTATTACCTGCTAAGCCATAGATAAACAGACAGTTGCTGTCACTGTTAGGGTTCATCCGACTAACGCGTACTTTTCTATGAAATGCTGCTTTGACTGCAATTC